>JAQBOU010000154.1 GCA_028287865.1 Mucilaginibacter sp.
CTGCAACAATTTCATCAACATCAGGCTTTGGTCCGGGCTTTATACTTCTGTTAACTTCGTCAGCCAGTTTGCGGGCTTTAGTTTGATTTTGTATAGTTACCCCCAACTCTTTTAGAAGTTGTTTAACTAAAGTGCTTTTCTGTTCCGGAACGTTTATAAGTAAAGTTTCCATAATAATAAAGTTAAGAGATTTGCATTAGGAATACAATTTAACAGATGAATTACGTTACATTGCCTGCTTTATTTATTTTACTTTCCATCTTGCGCTCGTCTGTGACGAGTGCTTAACCTGGTTTAGCGATTGTATCGCCTGAGTAGTCGCGTTGCAAACGCGCTTAAGTTTTAAGCACTCGTCAAAGACGAGCGCAAGATGCAAGAAGTATGCTTGCCATATTTTAAAAAGAAGTTCCAGACCCAAACAGCGGGTTAATCATTTTGCCAATATGTTCTGCCCCATTGAGCCATTGATTCAAATAAAGGCTTTAGCGCATCCCCTTTTTCTGATAAAGCATAGGTTACATGCGGAGGTACCACCGGCTTAACTTCGCGGGTAACCAGGTTATCAATCTCCAGCTCCCTCAGGTTTTGGATCAGCATTTTTTCTGTTATGTTGGGAAGGGCTTTCTTTAATACCCCATATCTCATTGGTCCGTTGCTAAGTTCGAAAATGATCAGCGGTTTCCACCTGTTGCCTATTTTGCTGAGCGTATAGCTAACCGGACAAATCTCTGTGGCAACACTTTTATTTAATTGGTTTGTTGAGGTTTCTTTAACTGTGTACATTTTATACCTACTTTTTGGTTAGTACTTGTAAAAAAGTAAGTGCTAATATACCTTTGTTTTAAATAAAAACTAAAAATATGAAATACGTTATCACAGGCTCAACCGGCCATATCAGTAAACCGCTTAGTGAGCAGCTTATTAAAGCAGGCCATGATGTTACCATTATCAGCAGCAATGATGATAAAGTAAAACAAATTGAAGATTTAGGAGCAACGGCTTCCATAGGTTCGGTGGAAGATGTTGCCTTTTTAACCAAAACATTTGCAGGGACCGATGCCGTTTATACCATGGTGCCGCCAAAATAGGATGCAAAAGATTGGAAAGAGTATATCCATAGCATTGGTAAAAACTATGCAGCGGCCATAAAAGCGTCAGGCGTAAAAAAGGTGGTGAATTTAAGCAGTGTAGGTGCACATATGCCAAAAGGCTGCGGACCGGTAAGCGGTCTTTATTTTGTTGAACAAGAATTAAATACACTTGAAGGGGTTGATGTGCGGCATCTGCGGCCCGCTTATTTTTATTATAACCTGTTAGGAAACATAGGCATGATCAAACACATGGGTATTATCGGCGGTAACTATGGCGATGTAACCATACCAATAGTGCATCCGCATGATATAGCCGCGGTTGCAGCTGAAGAATTATTGAAGCTTGATTTTAAAGGGAAAAGCATCCGCTATATAGCGGGCGACGAATGTAACACCAGCGAAATAGCAAAAGTACTTGGTAGCGCCATCGGAAAACCGGATCTGCAATGGGTTAAATTTAAAGATGAAGAAACCCTTAGCGGGATATTGCAGGCAGGCTTACCACAGGATGTCGCGGAAAACTATGTAGAAATGGGTACAGCCATAGCAAGCGGAGAAATGACTGTAGATTACTATAAACACAGGCCTGCGTTAAGCCCGGTTAAACTGGAAGACTTTGCAAAAGAATTTGCAGCAGCGTATGCGAATTCGTAAGGGAATAAGATGTAAATTGATACAATGTCAATTGCGTTCCGCCGATAGGCAGAGAAGCAATCGTGTACTGTGCATACTGGTCATGTCGATTTACTAATCGATTTTCCAATTTCTACCTTGCCGGTATTATCACAATAGATGTTTGGAAGAAATTTTTAAAAGCCGGGACCGTGCTAATTCCTTCCCCCGGGAAAGGGAAGATAGGGGTTATTAAACTCTTCTCTCAAACTGGTCGGGTGCTTCCTTTGGTAATCCTGGTATTAGGGAATAATTTGAAGATCTTATCGCAATTGTCACGATGAGGAACGAAGAAGCAATCGCATACTATACAAACCGGCTCTGCATATTTCGCAATTGATCCTTCTTGCGCTTGTCTGCAACTCGTGCTTAACCTGGTTTGGGATTGTGTCACCTGTATAGTCACGCTGCATGCGTTGTAAGTTTTAAGCATGCGTGATAAACGAGCGCAAGATTGAAAACCACAGATAAATCCTAAATAAAAAAAATAAAATAATATTTGCGTAACTCAAAAGTTACTTATACATTTGGGTAACTTAAAAGTTACATATTATGAAAAAAAGCATTGAGCACCAATTTTTCTTCCCACATCCACCTGAGGCGGTTTGGGAATATCTGACAAAACCTGAGTTGATGGAGCAGTGGCTGATGAAAAATGATTTTCAGCCAATTGTAGGTGTTGATTTTCAATTCAGAACAAATCCCATACCCGGCCTTGATTTCGACGGAATCTTCTATTGCAAAGTATTAGAGATCGTCCCCTTTAAAAAGCTTTCTTATTCATGGAAGAGCGGCCCTGGTGAGGGCGAGATCACGCTTGATTCTGTCGTTGTATGGAAATTGCAGCCAACTGATAAAGGCACGGAGCTTTTCCTGGAGCATAGCGGTTTCGCGAAAAAAGAAAACCTGAATTTTTACAATGGTTTGACTGATGGCTGGCTGAAAAACATCCATAAAATCGCTGACCGTTTAAACGCTGCAAAACATGGCACAACCAACGCTTGATGCATTCCAGGTAATTGCTGACCCAAGCCGGAGAAAAATGCTAATGCTGCTCTCAACCAATAGTTTAACCATTAACAGCCTGGCAGAAAATTTCGACATGAGCCGCCCCGCTGTTTCAAAACACATTAAAGTATTGTACACTGCGGGGTTTATTGCTATCGAGGACATTGGCCGGGAACGGCATTGCACGCTGAAGCAGGACGGATTCAATGAGTTAAAAAAGTGGATCTCTTACTTTGATGAGTTCTGGACATTGAAACTTAAAAATTTAGAAACGCTGTTAAATAACAAATTAGTTAACTAAACACCACGAAAATGACAACACCAGATTTTACAACTACCCTGTTGGTAGACCAAACCCCAACAGAAGCATTCAATGCCATCAATAATGTTAGGGGATGGTGGTCGGAAGAAATTGACGGTGGCACCTGCAAACTCAATGATGAGTTTAACTATCATTTCGAAGATATTCATTCCTGCAAAATGAAATTAATAGAAGTTATTCCTGACAAAAAAGTCGTTTGGTTTGTTATGGACAACTATTTTAAGTTCACGAAAGACAAAAGCGAATGGATCGGCACGAAAATTAGTTTTGAGATCTCTGTAAAGGATAAAAAAACGCAGATAAGTTTCACTCACCATGGTTTAGTTCCGGAATATGAATGTTATGAGATCTGCAGAGGTGCGTGGAGCAATTATATACACGATAGTTTGGGCAGTTTGATTAGTACAGGTAAAGGGCAGCCCAACAGCACCGGCAAGCCAGGAACTGCAGATGAAGAGCAACTTCAGTCTGACAAGAATTAGTTGTTACAAGATTTGAGGGGTTTCAAATCCTGATGGTAATATTAAAACCAAGAAGAGGCATATGAACGATTATCAAAAAAGCATTACCGTAAACAAACCGGTAGGTGAAGTTTACGCCGCTATCACCCAACATATTATGGATTGGTGGAGCAATGGCCTGACCGGGGCTGCGGCCCGTGCGGGCGACAGTTTTACCATCTCGTTTGACGAAACCCAAAAAACATTTGATATTGTGGAGGCAATACCAAATAAGCAGGTAGTGTGGAAATGTGTTAAAGCTTATATCGACATGGCTTCCCTTAAAAACAAGGCAGAATGGGAGGGCACCAAGCTGATTTGGACATTAACCGCTGCTGATCACGGTACAACCTTAACTTTTTTGCACCAGGGGCTAAATCAAAGTTTCGAATGTTATAATGTGTGTGAGGCCGGCTGGGATTATTTTATCGCGAGCTTACAGGCCTTTTTAGCCACAGGAATCGGGACGCCATTTCACAAACAAGCGGCCAAATTAAAACTCCCGCCCGGTTAGGCGTCCACGCCTAACCTCATTCTTGCGCTCATCTGCGATGAGTGCTTAACCTGGCTTAACGATTGTATCGCCTGCGCAGTTGCATTGCCAATCCTCCCGTCCAGTTAGGCTCCACGCCCAACCGAAAAATAGTTTTGAGTGTCCACACTCAAAAAATGGGATAGAATGGTTACTTACTCGCCCGCCCAAACTGGTTGAAGGTTTAGCGCAGCGTGCCCTCGACCTAAAATATTTTAAGCTTAACCAACCAATTCCCCCGCCCGGTTAGGCGCCCACGCTTAACCAAAAAATAATTTTGAGTGTCCACACTCAAATTGATGGCACTGCTATTATAATTCAATGAATTTTAATTATATTTAAAAACTAACACTGACTCGCTTTGAAAAGAAAAGACTTCCTTTATTTAACCGGCATGGGCTTTGGCGCAACTATGCTGAACCGTGTACCTGTTTTTGGTTCGCCAATAATTCAGGGTACTGCTATGCGGAGTGTTGATACAGCCATGAAAAAGCAAATGGCCGATGTAGCGCTGAATGCGGCCAGGTCAAAAGGTGCTACATACACCGATGTACGCATTGGTCGTTACTTGAACCAGTATGTGGTTACCCGCGAAAACAAAGTAGAAAACATTGTCGATACCGAATCGTATGGAATGGGTATCAGGGTGATTGCCAATGGTTGCTGGGGTTTTGCTGCTACCGACAAGCTTGATAAAGACAGTATAGCCAATGCTGCTTACATGGCGGTGGCCATAGCCAAAGAGAATGCAAGGATCCAAACCGAGCCTGTGCAGCTGATACAGCAAAAAGGTTATGGCGAGGTAAGCTGGAAAACCCCGATCGTAAAAAATGCGTTTGACGTGCCTGTAAAAGATAAAACAGACTTGCTTTTATCCGTAACTGTTGCGGCTTTAAATGGGGGCGCCAATTATGTAAATTCCATCATTTTTTTGGTGAATGAACAAAAGTATTTCGCCTCAACAGACGGATCGTACATTGACCAGGATATACACCGGATCTGGCCTTTGTTCGAAGTAACTAAAATAGATCAAAAAACCGGGAAATTCGTAACCAGGCAGTCCCTCAGCGCACCGAGAGGCATGGGATACGAATATCTTATGCCAAAGGAAGCTGATAAGATTAAAGGCATCACCACCTTATACCGCGACAGTTATGATATGCTGGAAGATGCAAAAGCTGCAGCGCCGCAGGCGGCTGAAAAAATCAAGGCTAAGTCGGTTGAAGCCGGCAAATATGACCTGGTGCTTGATCCCAGTCATTTGTGGCTTACCATACATGAGTCTGTCGGGCATCCTTCAGAACTTGATCGTGTGTTGGGTTATGAAGCTAATTTTGCCGGAACCAGCTTTTTGACGCTGGATAAATGGAAAGCGGGCAATTTTAACTTCGGCAGTAAAAATGTAAACATTGTTGCTGATAAAACGCAGCCGGGTTCGTTAGGTGCCGTAGGGTATGACGATGAGGGCGTCGAGGCAAAAAAATGGGACATTATTAAAGATGGCATCCTGGTAAATTACCAGGCCATACGTGACCAGGCTCATATTATCGGTCTTAAAGAATCACAGGGCTGCTGCTATGCAGATAGCTGGAGCGACGTACAATTTCAGCGGATGCCTAATATATCACTGCAGCCAGGAAAATCACCGTTGGTACCTGCCGATATGATTAAAAATATTGAGAAGGGAATTTACATTGTTGGCGATAGCTCCTTCTCCATTGATCAGCAACGGTATAATTTCCAGTTTAGCGGGCAGCTTTATTACGAAATTAAGAATGGAAAAATTGTGGGAATGCTTAATGATGTGGCCTACCAATCCAATACACAGGAATTTTGGAATTCGTGCAATGCCGTGTGTGATAAGAGTGATTACCGCTTGGGCGGATCATTTTTTGATGGCAAGGGGCAGCCGGAGCAGGTAAGCGCCGTGTCGCACGGATCATCAACAGCGCATTTTAAAGGAATTAATGTTATTAACACAGCAAGAAAAATTTAAAGATATTATGGCTATTATAAGCGAAGAGGATTGCCGCATATTAATGAAAAAAGCACTCAGTTTTTCAAAAGCAGATGAGTGTGAAATTAGCCTGAGCGGTTCTGACGCAGCGAATATCCGCTATGCACGCAATTCGGTTTCTACCAGCGGTGCTATCGGACAAACAAGTATGGTTATTTCATCGGCCTTTGGCAAAAAGTTAGGGATCGTAACTACTAATGAATATGACGATGTATCCATAGAAAAAGCGGTGCGGCTGTCAGAAAACCTTGCAAAATTTGCTCCCGAGAACCCTGAATTTATATCCTTTCTGGGCCCTCAGACCTATAGCCCGGCGTCAAACAGCTATGACCAGGCAACCACAGCTATAACACCGGCCATGCGTACAGACAAGGTTAGTGAGAGCTTACAAATTGCAAAAGATAACAAGTTAACAGCTGCGGGTTATTTGCAAAACAGTGTTTCGTTTTCGTCAATGATGAACTCGCATGGGCTATTTGCATACCATAACGCCACAGATGCCAGTTTTTCCATCACACTGCGTACAGAAGACGGGCAGGGTTCTGGCTATTCAACAAAAGACTATAACCAGGTAAGCAAGTTGGATACCCTTGCGTTTACAAAGATTGCAGCGCAAAAGGCAACCCGTTCTTCGGGCGCCAGGGCAATTGAACCGGGTAAATATACCGTTATATTAGAGCCCGCAGCCGGTATTGTATTATTGGAGCAGCTGTATGGCGGTTTAGATGCCAGGACTGCAGATGAAGGCAGGAGCTTTTTAAGCAAAGCAGGTGGAAAAACCAGGCTCGGCGAAAAATTAGTGGACGAACGTGTCCACATTTATTCTGATCCTTCTAACCCCGAACTACCAACCAGTAGCTGGGCGGGTGACGGACGCCCGCAGGAAAAACTGAGCTGGATTGAAAAGGGGGTACTTAAAAATCTTACGTATTCCAGGTATTGGGCGCAAAAACAAGGAGTAAAAGCTATTCCCTCGCCTGATAGCATTATTATGGATGGCTCCGACCTTAGTTTGGAAGATTTAATAAAAGGCACCGAAAAAGGGATACTTGTTACCCGCTTATGGTATATCCGCGCGGTTGATCCGCAAACTTTGCTTTATACAGGACTAACACGCGACGGAACTTTTTATATAGAAAACGGACAGATTAAATTCCCGATAAAGAATATGCGTTTTAATGAAAGCCCGGTGATTATGTTAAATAACCTGGATGCGTTAGGCAAGCCGGAGCGTACGGTGAGTGGCGAATCATTTCAAAGTGCACTCATTCCGCCGATGCGGATAAAAGAGTTTACGTTTACTTCGTTATCAGATGCAGTTTGATGTTGTTAAGATAACTATTGAAGTAGAGGTTGAAAATTTCATGCGACAAGCGCTTACCCCCGTCTGAGTGCTTATATTGCTGTTATTGCATTTCAAGTTTACTTCGATGCCGTTTTTATTTTGTCGTCTATAGCCTTAATAGCAGCCAGATGTGCTTTTAAAGTAGGCAGGGTTTGCTGCGCGAACGCCTTAACATCCGGATCTTTACCTGCTATGGCATAAGTTTGAAAAAGGTATACAGTTGTCCTGTGGTCTGCAACCATCATCTCCACATAGATCCTGTCAAAATCGGCGGCCGAAGCCTGGGAAAGCATCTTGTCGGGCACTACTTCACCAATGGCCTTTAGTTTAATTTGATAGCCTTTGGACTTTACCAGGTTCATTAGCTGAGTGTTGGCTTTGGTATGATCGGTTACCATCCTTTTTCCAAAGGATTTTATGTCTGCACTTTTACCTTTTTGGATAGCAAGCTTCCCGGATTCAACCTCTTGCAGTCCGCCTATGCTCGCGTGGTTAATAAAATTTAAGGTCGCTGTATCGGGCTTTGCATTTTGCGCCAGCGACAAATTAAATGAGAGCGCGCCTAAAATGGTCATTAAAATGAATAACTTTTTCATAGTTGTTTTTGTTTAACGTATGAGTGGGATGGAGTGTCCGCAATCAATACATAAGGAACAAGGACCGTAAATCTTTGTTTCTTTAAAGTTAAAATTTAAGTATATTGCACTATATTGCATTAAATCGCAGGTATGTAGGCGGTGGCGACATGCACAAACAGCGGTATTTGGCAATAAAATATTCCTGAAATGCGTTAAATAATTAATAATTCCAGGTGATGGGCACGAACATGAAAATGCTGGAAAAAATACGGGGTTGGGGTAGCCAACACCCAAAATTGCTAAGCTATCTTAGGATTGCGTTAGGCCTGATACTCGTTTGGAAAGGAATAGCGTTTACATCAAACCTGGATGTACTGGCCCATTTCCTGAGAGTTTCCGGGTTAACTGATCAAATAGGAGCCTCTGTTTCTATTACGCTGATTGCCCAGCTCATTATTATTTTGCATCTCTTTGGCGGTGTTTGTATTGCCTTAGGTATACATACCCGTTTATTCTGTCTGTTGAATTTGCCGGCGCTGATAGGTGCTGTACTTTTAGTAAACCTGCGCCAAAATATATCGAAACCTTATTTCGAGTTCTGGTTATCGTTAATTGTTCTCCTGGCTATCGTCTTCTTTTTAATCGAAGGTGATGAACCTGACGTTGAACCCGACACTAAAAAAGCCATTGAATGATGAATGGTATTCACTGTTAAAACCATAAATTTATTGCTGCTTTAGCAGTCCGGATCATCAGGATTTTTTCATCAAAAAACGCTTTCTCAGCCATTCCCGCACCGGTTCGTCATACAGTTTAAGACAGGCATAGGCGATAGCAATAGCAACAATAAACAGGAGTAAACCAACCGGCAAACCCTGTTCCTTCGGTACCTTATTGTTTGCCACCCATGCAATATAAAGATAGATCAACGGATAATGCGTAATGTAAAGCGGGTAGGAGATACCTCCTAAAAACCTGCATATTTTAATCGGCAATTTCGCCGTCAGGCTGCCGCCTGCACCAATGGAAACAATCAATGGGAAAAGAATGATGATACAGAATGATTCATACAGCCCGTTCATCCACAGGTGTTCACTGCCGCCAATCCTGGGAACAAACAGGATTGCAACGATCAGCAGGCTGCATACGGTAAAAGCATTTTTAATATGGATCAGTTTTCCCATACGTGAAAGCAAAACTCCTGCAAAGAATGGGTAAAGCAAACGGGTAAACCCGATATTCAGCTGCGTTTTATCAATACTCCACCCGCCTATAACATCGCCCTGGGGGCCAAATACCGTGTAATTTATCAGTAAACAAGCCGATACGATCACAAATATGGCCAGCATTGTATTAGAAAATTTGCGGATAAACAGCGCATACAGGATATTGGCGATATATTCGAAAAATAACGACCACGCCGGTCCGTTCAACGGGTGCATTTCCTGCCAGCCGCGGATGTCCATCGATGGGAGCAAAGGCACCAGTGTAAAGCCCACCACCATAACCAACAGCATTTTCCAGAGGGGCGTTGCGCTGATGAGCGGAAACATGCCGCAGCTTTGAAAATAAAAAAGCGCCGCGCCAATTATACTTCCCATAATAACCATTGGCTGCAAACGGATAAGGCGGCGTTTGTAAAAATCCCATTGGGTCATTTTCCCCCAGCGGTCATCATAAGCATAAGCCACCACAAAGCCCGATAATAGAAAAAAGAAATCTACCGCCAAATAGCCATGATTAATAAGCTGGTTGAAACGATTACCTGAATAAGTTTCAAAAACATGAAAGGCTACTACCAAAAGAGCGGCCACGCCACGCAATCCGTCCAGGATCTCATAGTGGCTTTTCGATTCAAGATACGCGGGAGTTTTAGTCATTGACAGGTAAAGTAAGCATAATTGGATAAAGGCAATTGTTTGGTTGATGATTCTGCGCACTAACGTAACAGAACCTGAATTGTAAATATACTTTTATTTGCTAAAAACGCAAGTTGTCAGTCCAGGTAATTTTTTAACAGAATAACTTTTTTTGAAACGATTTGTTAGCTTAAAGAAAGTCTTTATAAAAAATTATGGCAGAAAGTAAAATATTAGCATGCAGTAAACTAATGGCCGATCAAAAGCTAACGATAGCCTTTGCTGAAAGCGCCACGGCCGGCTGGTTATGCTCTGAATTTGCCCTGGCGCCGGAATCCGGGCAAGTGCTGAAGGGTGGCATTACCTGTTATGACGCCTCTTTAAAAGAAACACTATTGAAAGTACCGCATTCGGTTATTGAGCAGTTTACACCCGAATCCCAGCAAGTTACGGATGAGCTGGCAAAACGCTTGAACAACTTAATTCCTGCCGATATCCTGGTGGCAGTTACCGGCTTAACTACGCCGGGCGGCAGCGAAACCCCCGAAAAGCCCGTAGGAACGATGTTCGTATCTGCATTGATCAAGGGACGTTTGGTTAGCTTGCGGCAGGTATTTAACGGCTCGTGCGAAGAAGTTATTCAACAAACAATCCAGGCTGCTGCCGAAATGCTGATCCGGGAACTATCCTGACAGTGCAGAAAATGATAAGATCACTTATAGATATGAAGCTATCCCCCTTGAGATAGCTTCATAAGGTACGATGTTAATGCTGGCCGCCTTTTCGCCCGGCTTCCCTGGCTTCTTTAGAATCGAACTCATGCGCATGACCTGACTCATGGGCTGCTTTGCCACCCTTGCTTGCAATTTCGCGTTGCTTTTCGTCATCCATGGCAGCAAAGCCCCTGTTGGAACTGCTATCGCTGTTCCCCTGGGTTTCCTGGCTGTTACCACGATTTTCATTGCTGTTTTCCTGGTTCTCCTGGCGGTTGCCGCGGTTTTCGTGTTGGCTTCCCTGGCCCTTCTGATTTTTGTCTTCCCGGTTTCCCTGTGTTTTTTGATTAGTTGCCATTTCGTTAAATTTAAAGTTTATAAATTGTTTTGACTACTATATCTTCTATAATTGCCATGCCGTGGGATCCGATAATTTAATTAAAAGTTAAATTGTTAACATGCAGGAACTTACGTTGCCGCCGGCTACCTTATTGATTTTAGGCAGTATTTTAGCTATAACACTACTGTATACGATTGAAAGCAGCAGTGTATGTTAATTAATAAAATTTGATATGTCGTAGAAGGAAAATATCAATACGGTCCCATTTTTTAAACCTTGCGTGTTTGATCTGTTGGGGCGGTCAGAACAAAAAAGTCTCAAGATTCGACTTTTCGATCCCAAGAAAGCAATTGGTTCCAAATTTTTTTCTTGAATAGGTTGCCGGGGAATTGAATCTTAGTCTTCCTTGTGCCGAAAAGTAACCAGGATCATCATAATTCGAAACCTTCAATCAAAATTATCTTTTCCACCGAATTGTTTTTCATTTCGATAAAATCTAAGCGCTTCGGATCATTTTTATAACCCTCAAAATCAGCTTTGCTGCCAAAGGTTACTAAATGGATCTCGTAGGGCAATTCGCGGCTGCTTTCAACAAATGCACTTTTATCGGGCCTTACGCGATAAACCAGATCCCCGTTATGTCCCTTCAACAAGGGTAATACTTTTTCCTCGAAAGCGTGGAATTCTTGCTCGCATCCCGGCTTTACAAAAATAAGTTGCGTGTAATAAATCATTTTGGTCATGACAAGGTGAGTTGGGTAGTTTAATTTACAATTACTTACAATAAAATATAAAAATACTCAAATATGAAGCTGAATAAGTAAAAAGCCCAGGGAAATCGCTTTTAAAGATTTATCGCTGGTTTTGGCTGAAGCGCCATTTTAATTAATTGTTATTTTTCCGCCCCATAAATGGGAAGAAATGATTTTAGATATTTGCTTGCTTGCATTTCATTGCCGTTTCGCATCAGCCAACGGTTAAAATCGAAGCGACTAAACGGCTTTAGCCAAAATTTATACGCTTAGTATCTTAAACGCGATTTCCTAGGTAAAAAGCCTCAGATCTTTCGACTTAAGGCTTCTGAGTTAGAGCTGTCAATCTACATAAAACTAACACATTTATTTTATAGCTAAGAGTTCTACTTTTTCAATGACAGGATCTTTGGCTAAAAGCGCAGCTGCATTTGCCATCAGTGCTTTCGCTATTTCGCCGTTCAGGTGAGCCTGCCTGCCTTGTTCGGTTTCAAATGTATCGAATATACCAAACGTTGAAGGCCCTAATTGCAAAGCGTACCACCGTACAGTATCGGGCTCTGCCTCTGCCAATGGTAAAGCACTTTTTAAAAAAGCCAGTACCTCGTTTTCTTTGCCGGGTTTCGCCTCCACCCTTGCTAACAATGCAAATTTTTCCATGATCGATGTTTTTGATTATATAATTTAGAGATATAATATTATACAGGCAAGTGATCAATTGGTTCCAAATTTTTTTCTTATTGTTGGCCTGGTTTTAAAGAAGAGGAACTTCACCTATAGACAGCAACCAAGGACGATTTAAATAACTTGTTGGTGCCATAATTCCCCAAAAACCAAGACTGATCCACGTGAGTGAGTTCCAAAACAACTCGGATTTCCTATGTTTATTTATGAGACCCGGCGATTTCCTTTAGCGATATTTAGTATATTATAAGGAAAAATAAACATCAAAGATTAAAAACTGTTATCAAAACAGGTTAATACTTGTATATGAATAAAATTAATATTCCTGTCATTTTTTTGCTGGCAAGTTTAGCGACAGCTAATTTTTTTACCTTTGAGGCTCGCGCTGCAAGCGGGAAAAACGATGAGCAGCAATGGGAAAGCGGCCACCAAACAAACAGCCTCAAAAAATCCCATAAAATAAAAAAGCGGCGAAAAACTGACACCAATCAATCAATGTGGTCAATTTCAAGGAAGGGGGATATGAACAAAACCCAACCTTTAAAAAGTAATAAACATTAATGCTCCGGGCATATGCGAATTAAGATAGCGAGATATTTATTAATATTTTTCCTGGCTCAAAGTACCCAGCTGGGAGAGGTATTTAAAGCGCCGCTATTAATCGTTCATTTTTTTCAGCACAAGAGATTGTACCCCGGAACAACCGTCTACGGATTTATAAAAATGCATTATATCGATAAAACCGTTATCGACGCAGATTATGCCCAGGATATGCAGCTGCCTTTTAAAGCCATTGATAATCATTTTTTAACTATCCAGCTGTCCTTGCCACCTGCATTTATTAAAATAAATACCAGTATTTCCTCTCACAAAAATATCAAACTCCTTAATCCACCGGCCGACTACGCCTGTTCGGTGATTAATAAAATTTTCCAGCCACCAAAATTAGCTTAAGCATTATTGATTTTATTGGAGCTGTTTATTGAACAGCTATTATGAATTATTGTTAAGCTAATTAATATGATTGACCGCATAATTGAATTTTCGGTCAGGAATAAGCTTATTGTGGGCTTGTTTGTATTGCTCATGGTAGCCGGTGGTATTTATTCTGCCACCCGGTTGCCTGTGGATGCTGTTCCTGACATTACTAATAATCAAGTGCTTATTATTACGGTTTCGCCATCGCTGGCGGCGCCGGAAGTAGAGCGACTGATTACCGCGCCTACCGAGCGCCTGATGGCATCATTGCCGCAACTTAAGGAAATGCGCTCTATTTCGCGCTTTGGCCTTTCTAATGTAACAGTAGTTTTTGACGATAACATGGATATTGCCCGGGCAAGGCAACAGGTTAGCGAAAGACTAAGCCAGTTAAAGGCGATGATCCCTCCGGGTATCGGTGAACCCGACATGGGACCCGTAACCACGGGCCTGGGTGAGGTTTACCAATATTATGTAGTGCCAAAAGCCGGGTACGAAAATAAATATACCCTTACAGAACTGCGCACCATGCAGGAATGGATAGTAAGGCGACAATTACTGGGCGTACCGGGAGTAGCTGATGTAAGCAGTCTTGGTGGTAAACTTAAGCAGTATGAGGTGATAATTGACCCTGCGCGGATTAAAAGTTTAGGCATCACGCTTGATGAACTGTATAATGCCGTACAGCAAAATAATGAAAATACCGGGGGCGCGTATATAGAAAACGGCCCGAATGCCTATTATATCCGTACCGAAGGAATGGCGGCATCATTGGCAGACCTGCGCGGGATGCCGGTAAAAAATGTTAAAGGCGTGCCGTTAAGGCTGGGCGATGTAGCTACCGTGCAGGAAGGTAACGCGCTGCGTTTTGGCGCAATGTATAATAACAAGTATGGCGAGGTATCCGGTGCGGTAGTATTGATGCTGAAGGGGGCCAACGCCATGGAGGTAGTTAAGCAAGTGAAGCTCCGCATTGAAGAGATTAAAAAACGCCTGCCCGAAGGGGTTACCATATTGCCTTATTATGAGCGCAGTAAAATGGTTGGCAATTCGATATCAACAGTAAAGCGTAACCTCATTGAAGGCGCGCTCATCGTGATATTTGTACTCGTGCTTTTTTTAGGTAACCTGCGCTCGGGTTTGGTGGTGGCCTCGGTTATTCCGCTCGCTATGCTTTTCGCACTGATTATTATGAACCTGTTCCATGTATCGGCTAATTTAATGAGCCTGGGGGCGCTCGATTTTGGTTTGATTGTAGACGGAGCCGTAATTATTGTTGAAGGCGTGATGCACCGTTTTAAGGAAAAGATCCATAAACATACCGGGGCGGAATTTTCGCAGGATGATGTGGATACTGAGGTAAAAAATTCGGCATCGCGGCTGATGAATGCTGCCATTTTTGGACAGGTTATTATCCTTGTGGTTTACCTGCCTATTTTAAGCCTGCAAGGAATAGAAGGTAAAATGTTTAGCCCTATGGCCGAAACAGTTGCATTTGCATTGCTGGGAGCATTCCTGCTATCGCTCACCTATGTCCCTATGATGACCGCGCTGACCATGAAGAAAAAGGTGGAGAAAAAAAATGGCTTTTCAGACAAAATGATGGCAGCCATACAAAAACGATACACCCCCTTGCTAAACAAAGGGATCACTCATCCTAAAACCGTCATTCTGATAGCGGTGCTTTTATTCGGCTCGGCCTATTTTATTTTCAAAGGCCTGGGCGGCGAGTTTATACCTCAGCTGGAGGAAGGCGATTTTGCGCTCGATGCACGCTTTTTGCCAGGGACGTCATTGACTCAAACTATAAAAGGAATGGAAATGGCCGGTAAGGAACTTAAGCGCTTTCCCGAGGTGCAGCAGGTAACCTGCCGCATTGGTTCGGCAGAGATTCCGACCGACCCAATGTCGCTGGAACAATGTGATGTTTTTATTACGCTGAATGATAAATCTACCTGGACAACGGCTCATGATTACCCTGCCCTGGAGGATACAATCGGCAAGCGCCTGGCGCAGATTCCGGGGTTGAACGTTGGATTTGAGTATCCGGTACAAATGCGTTTTAACGAACTCATCTCCGGCGCCAAACAGGACGTAGTAGTAAAAATATTTGGAGATGACCTGCAGCAGCTATCCAGTTTATCGGCCCGGTTAAGCGGACTGGTAAGCAAGGTAAAAGGTGCAGCAGATTTGTATACAGAGAAAATTACCGGCCTTCCTCAAATTGTAGTGCAGTATAACAGGGCAGCGCTGTCGCAGTATAATGTAAATATCAGCCAGGTTAATCATATCATTAACGCCACTTTTGCAGGTATCAAAGCCGGCAGTATTTACGAAGAAGAAAAGCAGTTTGATGTAGTATTGCGCATTGCAGATACGGCCCGCGCCAATTTAAATAACATTGGCAACTTATTAATAAATACCGCTGGCGGCCAACAGGTTCCTTTGAGCCAATTAGCCACAATTAGTATAAAAGATGGTCCCAACCAAATACAGCGTGAAAACGGCCAGCGCCGTATCTCGGTGTCATTCAATGTGCGTGGGCGCGATGTTGAAGGGGTGGTAAAAGACCTTCAATTGCAGGTTCAGCAAAAATTAAAAATGCCTGCGGGGTATCATGTGGAATATGGCGGCCAGTTTGAAAACCTTAATTCGGCCAAAAAGCGCCTTGCTATAGCTGTTCCGGCATCGTTGTTCTTTATATTTATATTGTTGTATTTTGCCTTTAATCAATTCAGAGAGGCGCTCATTGTTTTCTCGGCTATCCCGCTTGCAGCAACAGGAGGGGTATTCGCACTGTGGATCAGGGGGATGTCATTCAGTATTTCGGCTGGCATCGGCTTTATCGCTTTATTTGGTGTAGCTGTTTTAAATGGAATTGTGCTTATCAGCGAGTTCAACCGTTTAAAAAAGGAGGGTATCCTGGATACAGACGAACGCATCAGGCAGGGCACATCCAACCGCCTGCGGCCTGTATTGATGACGGCCACAGTTGCTTCCCTGGGTTTCTTCCCGATGGCTATTTCTACACATGCAGGTGCAGAAGTGCAGCGCCCGTTGGCCACCGTGGTAATTGGGGGCTTAATTACGGCAACCTTATTAACCCTGGTAGTACTGCCGGCCTTATACAAACAATTTGCTGCGAAGCCAGGGGCTAAAAAAAGGAAAAAAGCGGTTGCTGCCAGTATTATTCTTTTATTAAGTGTGTTATCTGTTCATGGACAAACTCCGGTGGGTAATCCAATTTCGGTAAACGAGGCGGTGAGCCAATCGCTCGCAAATAATACGTCGCTAAAGGCGGCCCAAAATCAGGTTTTAGCGGCTAAAGCAAACGTCGGCAGCGCCTATGATATTCCAAAAACACAGATTGCTTTTGATGTCGGAAAGATTAACAGCAGCAATACTGATAACCGCATAGGAGCCACGCAGAACTTTGCTTTGCCCGGATACTACTCCTCCCAGCGAAATTATTTAAATGCCGAAAGCGGGCTGACTGCCTTACAGGAGGAGGCGCTTAAAAATCAACTGGCTTACCAGGTTCGGGATGTATACCTGCAAATGACGGCTGCGATAGCGAAACTTACTTTGTTGAACGAACAGGACTCGGTATTTACCCAGGTGATTAAGCTGGAGCAGCTTAGGTTTAACACGGGCGAAACATCACGCATTAACCTTACCAGTGCTGAGGCGAAGGCCGGTATGCTGGAAAACCAGCGCCGGGTAGTTCAAACGGAATTAGGCGTGCTGCAAAGCCGTTTACAATTGTTAATGAACACAACCACCGAATATTTGCCCGCTGATAAATTTGTTCCAGCATGGAAAACGGGCTTTGTTCCTGATTCATCACAAGCGCTTCAACATCCCGAGGTAAGGCAGGCTCAGCAGCAGGTGGAAATTTATGACTGGAAAGCCAGGGTTAGCCGTGCTAAAGGCTTGCCCGAATTGAACTTAAGCTATAACAACCAGAGTTTTGCAGGCCCGGATGTTAATAATTCTGCCAGGATCCTTACCCAGCGCGACCGTTTTTCCTCGTATACGCTTGGATTAAACATTCCGTTGTTTTACGGCCAATACCGGTCAGCCACCCGATCGGCGGTATATCAAAAGAAGGCGGCTGAATACACTTTTTCCCAGAAGCAGGCAGAGTGGCTTGGCCAGTGGCGACAAACCTTACGGCGCTACGTACAACAGGTTCAGGCTTTGGACTATTACGAAAATTCGGCTTTAAAGCAGGCATCAGAATTGGTGCGTACGGCCAACCTGTCGTTTACAAACGGGCAGATCAGTTACCTGGAGTGGGCTAACTTATACAACCAGTCGGTACAGTTAAGAACCGACCGGCTGGACGCGCTGCTGCAATTAGATCAAACAGTTAATTTGCTTTGGTATTACCAGGCACAAAAAGAAAAACCATGAAAATCTATCATATCATCATCGTCCTTTTCCTGCTTTCATCCTGCGGGTCAAAGGAAGATCAAAAAGGCAAAGATCAGCCCGCGGCCGGGCAACCCAAGGCAAAGGGCAACACTATTTTATTTACGGCCGAACAATTTAAAAATGGTAATATTGATACCGGGGCATTGCCCACACACCTGTTATCAGGCACCATACATGTTAACGGACAGGTGGATGTCCCTCCGGAAAATTTAATAGCTGTTAATGTGCCAATGGGGGGCTTTTTGAAACGAACAGCCATGCTTCCCGGTGAGCCGGTGCATAAAGGTGAGGTGATTGCGCAGGTAGCCAACCAGGATTATATTACCATGCAGCAGAATTACCTTACCAGCATCAGCAAAATAACTTTCTTAAAGCAGGAGCTTGAGCGCCAGCGCATATTAAGCCAGCAACAGGCCAGCCCGTTAAAGTTATACCAGCAATCGCAGGCCGATTATAACAGCGAACAGGCACAGGCTGCCGGCCTGGCACAAAAACTCCGTATGATAGGAATTGATCCTGAAAAGCTAACCCCTTCCGGTATTAAATCAGTAGTAAACATTTTATCACCGATCTCCGGCTTTGTTTCAAAGGTAAATATCAGTATGGGACGCTACATCAACCCGACTGATGTTTTGATGGAACTGATAAATACAGATGACATACATGCAGCACTGACAGTTTTTGAGCAGGATATTCCTAAAATCGCCATTGGGAACGCAGTAAGCATCAATTTACCAAGCCTGCCAGAAAAAAGTTATCCTGGTAAAGTAATTCTTATAGGGCGAATGCTCGATACCACCCACAGTGTAATGGTGCATTGTCACTTTTTAAAAACAGATAAAAACCTGTTACCAAATATGTTTTTACAGGCTACTATAGAAACTAAACCACAGAATAGCATGGCGCTGCCTGATGCTGCACTGGCCAGTTTCGAAGGTAAAATGTATGCCTTCATAGCAGACAAAAAGGGAAGCGGTACCCAGTTCAGCATGGTTCCGGTTAACATTGGCGTTAAAGAAAATGGGTGGAACGAAGTTCATTTCAATAAACCGGAACTGAAGGATAGCCGGTTTGTTTTAAAAGGGGCATTCTCCATTTTATCCGCTATGAAAAACACCGGGGACGACGGAGGTTGATCTTTTCATATTAAAAATGATATTCCTGGTTTCATTCCTGAAACGGTTTTGCTGAGAAGGCCGTTTCAGGATTTATTTTGACATTCTCGTCCCGAAAAAAGTATACACTTTTGATGATTAATCCTGCTGTAAGTTTACAACAAGCACAGTGCTTTTTTAAAAAGATTGACCCGCCGATTCAATCGAAGAACATTTGAACAGGCGTCATTGCGCAACGGCATCTTTTATTTTGAAGCAATGCTAAGTCTTTGTTCTTTTAAATTCCATCCGTTTATACTTAACATTGGCAGGGTGGGATATTGACCGGTTTCGTAATCTATTACAATGGTTTTTTGGGTTCCCGGCAAAACTGATACATAGTTGTCGCTGTAGAAAACAGGCAGCAGGCGCTTACCTGTTTGTGCATCAACTAATGATAAGCGGTTAAAAAAAGCTACGGGCGCATTAGCAGGATTGGTTAAAGTAACCGTCACTTTGCCAGGGGAGCTTAGCTTTGTACTAACCTGTATTTGCGAAGGCGGCAGCTTTTGCAGGCCGCTGTATTCGCCCTTGTCATCTGCCAGCCAGTAAATGTTTTGGCTGATAATATTTTTATTGCTATCTAAAAGCTCGGCGTCAATAAAGCCACCGCCATCTTTGGATAGCTTATCCATGTGTTCTTTTATAGAAAAGTACCTTTTTACGATGGTTGGTGTCACGTCACAAAAAACCTGGCTTATAAGGTCTTCCTTACCGCCAATGCTGTAACTTTTTACCACCAGCATCATATTGGTGTGCGCCTTAAAGGTGTTGTTAGTTACCATCACCATGCCGTCGGTTGGGTTGCACATTACATGGAGCGGTTCGCTGCCGTTATGCAGGCCGTAAAGGCAGGCATTGGGGTCGAGATAATAATCATACATCTGGCCGCGCAATGCTGTCCACGGGTTTTGTGTTTTCCAGATGATAACTCCGGTATACCAATCCCACATGTGCGAACTGAAACCTTCCATCAAAGCGCGGTACTGATCATAATTAACTAACTGCGCCTTTGCTGCAAAATCTGCCAGGTTTTTTGGTTTGCCATATTTGTCAATGAAACCATCATATCCGATATATTTATGATACTCCCAAACTGAATCAACTTTATTTTTCCGGGTAGTTTCATCATACTCCGGCATCGACCTATCGTCCGCAGTAATAAACCGCTTAAATGATTCGTAGTCATTCACACCTACAGATCCAACTTCCGAGTTAAAAGGAAAGGTACGCTGATCCCAGAAGACCGACAGCGGCTGTATGCCATAAGGCCCGTCGCCATTGCCGCCTAACACATTTCGCGACATGTTTTCGGAGTTGGAATATTCTACAAACCAGCGGCTATTGTCCAGTTCAGGCATTATAGTATCGCGCAACGCTGTTAAAATATCTTCCGGGGGCGTTATCTCGTTACCGCCGCACCATATTGCCAGCGAAGGGTAGTTGCGTATCATCTTCACCTGGTCCGCTATTGATTTCAGGTACAGTTCATGGTCATCCGGGTATTTGCGGCGGGTCCACTGGTCGTCCAGCTTCATTGGGTCCTGCCAGCGGCCATTACAATCACCCGATCCCCACATATCCTGGAAAACCAGCAGGCCATACTTATCGCATGCCGCATAAAACTCCGGCCTTTCAATTAACGCTCCGCCCCAAACCCTTATCAGGTTCAGGTTCATATCACGGTGAAAATGGATCTCTGCATCGTATCGCTTATCGCTAAAGCGCAGCAGTTCGTCGGATACGATCCAGTTGCCGCCTTTTATAAAAATTTTCTGGCCGTTTACATTTAATTGGCGACTTTCTGTGCGTGCGTTCCATTCGGTAGTAAGTTGCCTAACGCCTACCTCGATATTTTTCCGGTCAGATACCTTATTCCCGGATGTGATAAATTGCAGATGGAGCGTGTATAAATTTTGCGGCCCATAACCGTTTGGCCACCACAGCTTTGGGTTTTTAAGGTTATAATCCCTCAGTTGTACCTGCTGTGAAGATTTGTGTTTTAACGTAACGTTGGTTGATATGATCTTTCCATCCATCTCATACTGCAGCACTCCTGGAACAGGTAAACTTGTTGGATTTTCTAACAGTGCTGATACCTGTATTATGGCAGGCTGCTGCTGGCCTTCGGGTTGCCTCGCGCCCGGTACCAAAGTAACTACATGCGGATCATTGATTTTTACGGCGCCTGTTTTTTCTATGGTTACTTTATCCCAGATCCCGGTATTGCGATCGGGAACAGGTTGTATCCAGTCCCATCCGGCAGTATATTGTATGCCAACGTTGCGGGCAATGGCGCCATCGCCGCCCTGGCCGCCATTGGGGTTGCCAACCACATCCGTCGGATAAACAATAATGGCCAGCCGGTTATTGCCGTTCCTGGCTATCCATTTGGTAATGTTGTAGCACTGGCGCAAAAACATACCCGAATGCAGTTTAACATTCAGTTTGTGGCCATTTAAAAAAACATTGCAGCTATAATTTACACCCCGCAGGTTAAGGTAAACCTGGTTGTTATTTTGGGGTGATGCCTCTTTAAAATCCTTCACAAACCAATAGGTATAATAATCGCGGCCGGTACTATAAATGTCGGGTATGTGTTTATTGTTCATACCAATGAAGGGGTCGGGCACCTGGCCGTTGTCGAGCTGCGTGGTAAGCACAGTGCCGGGTACCGTTGCATGTTGCCACGATGACAGCGGTAAGTTACTGCCCGAGAGTTGTTCGCCCGCGGCGTTTACCATTGACGCTTTATTACATAGCCAGCCTGAATTTAATTCATATTGTGTTTGTGCCGATGCTTTAGAAATGAGTAATATACTAAATGCCAGCGCTATAGGAAGGCGGGTTTTTGAAAACATATTGAAGAAAGCTGCTATCATTAAAAAGTTATGGAAATTAGTAAATTTTGTGAGGAATGAAATGGTTGGCTGTGTAAATTATTTATAACATTAGCTTCAAATGCTTATTGCTTTTTATTTTGATCAAACGCAAAAAGCCTCTAATCTTTCGACCAAAGGCTTTTGACTTTTCTTGTAGCTCAAGACTTTTTATCAGGGGTGGCTATTGCAATACAGTTTTGAGTAAGAAAAACATAAAATTGACTTAATACTTACGACTAAAGACTGCTGACTTGACACAAGTTGGCACTATCATTTATCAAGTTTATAAGAAAGCACAAGCGTTGTCCTGAACCCGTCGGAGCGGTTTATTGCGTCAATTTCGCGCATTCCTTTAATTTCAATAAATAACCCTGATGGAGTAACATAACCAATACCGGGACCAAAGGCAAAAACCTGCTCACGCGTATCGGCAATATCAAAATTATCCTGATAATAGTGGTAATCACCATTATTTGAATCCTGTACTAATTGCTTCAAATAATACCCTGCTATTTCCGCTTTTAATGAGGAACTAAGTGCGTACTCCAATGAATAATTGAAGTTATAAGAAATGCCAGGCTTAGCTTGTGTGCCTATTTCATCAAAATAATAATTCAAGTGATGGCGCATGCTGATTGAAAATTTATCAGATGGAAAAATAGTAAAGGTATAATGGGGCACTATGGTAAACAAATGCGATCCGGGGTTTACCATATAGGAACTTTCATAAGCGCCTACCGGCGAAATAAGGTCAATTTCCAAACGGTGACTAAAGCGCATATTAAATAAATCTTTATTAAACCATTGTATAAAAGGCCCGGTGATAAGATCGCCCAAAGTATTTGGATTGATAGTGGGGCTCTGACCTGTAATATTTGAGGCCGACAATCTTACAACCGGTACCAGTATGGTAAACCCAAGGTTACCGCCAGCCACTTTGGTGTTACTGATAAAAGCTAATTGGGAAAGCGTAAGTAAAGAGTTGACTTTTTCACCGCCTGTATTACCGCCGCCGGGCCCGCGGTTGGTAAGCGTTTGATAATTTTGGAGATATTCCTGAAAATACCAGCCGGTACCGGGAGGGTTGCCGTCCTGCATATTTGAAAGCCCTAAGTTTGTTGCAGGCAACTTTGGGTCCTGCGCCATAGCGCGGCCACAATAAAGAAACAGCGATATTGATATCGCAAAAAAAGCCTTGAAAAGATTCATGTTTTGATTAATGTTTAATAGATAAAACGGGGGCGCTTGCAATTGTCAGGGCTTAAATATTAACGTGAGTTCGATATGATTTTGTTATAAGAAAACAATACACAAGCTTGTATCAACCTCACATCATTTCATCTTCAAAATAAATTAAAAATATAATTATGCCCGGTTATGCCCGGTTAAAAACTGTAAGCCGGTAAAATGACCGGTCATAATTTAAATCATTTTCAAAATAACTTTTTCTTTTGAACCATTATAAGTCCTCTGATAGGCTTCACAGGCCCTATCAACCTGGAAAATATATTCATCGGCAACCGGAAAGGGCTTTAAGTTGCCGTTATTGAATTTTGGTTTTAACTCATTCAGTATCTGGGCGCATTGCACCACATCCAGTTCCTGGGTGTCAATACCAACAAAATTGTTCTGGTTCCTGTAAAAGTTAAAAATGTTAAAAGCAACATCTTTCCTGGCATTGTCACTAATAAATATCTGGGTTGCGCCATACGCCATAGAAAGTGTCGCGTCTTCGAAACAGGGGCTTCCAACGGTATTGTAAACAATATCGGCACCATGGCCGTTTGTTATTTTTTTAACTGCTTCAACAACGTTTTCGGTAGCCGAACTAATCACAGAGACAGGGCTGTTTGTGTGCCCTTTGTAAGTATGGATTGATTGCTCCACAATAATAACTTTTGCGCCAAAACTTGTAGCAATTTGCGTTGCCGCCTGTCCTACTTTGCCATTCCCTCCGAAAATAAGCAGCCAATCATTTGGTTTTGGTAAGCCGGCCCTGCGCAAGCCTTCATAGGCGGTAATAAATGGCACACCAACACCGGCAGCCTCCTGCATAGAAATATGTAAAGGCTTTTCGCTGAAGGCCTTTGCCGGAATAACCAGGTAGGGGGCATGGCTACCATTGCGGCGGATGCCTAGTTCTCCTCCGGTACCCCAAATTTCTTTCCCAATTAGTTCCGAAGGGCCGTCAACAACTCTTCCTGCAAAGTCCCGGCCTGTATACCTGGGCCATACAGCGTTTGGGAACGCCCCTAAAACTGCTTTAACATCACTCGGATTTACACCGGCATACTCAACTTTTACAACGCATTCATCAGCCCCTGGCAGTGGTTGTTCCTGATGTTCAAATTCCAATACTAATTCGTCAATATGATTTGATTGCCTGCTGGCTTTAATTGCTTTCATTGTTTTTATTTTATGAAGCAAAATTAGGTACGGGCCCAAAGGCAGGGCAATAACAATTGTTAAGAAATGAACGGGTTGCTTTTTTATGGCATTTCCTTAACAATTATTGTGAAAGATTAAATAATGGACAGCTAATAATTGATTAAATTAGTCAATGATGAATGATGAAATCCCCGCTATGTTAGTGAAAACCGTACCCGGTATAACAAATAATTGGGAAAAATATGGCTCCTATTTTAAAAAAGAAGAAATCCGGGCAAAAAAAATAATACTAAATGAAGGGGAAATAGCAAAACGAATATATTTTATTGAGTCTGGTTGTATCAGGATGTTTTTTACAGATGCGAATAAAGATGTCTCTGTCCAGTTCTTTTTTGAAGATACACTCATTTGTTCCATGGAGAGTTTTCTAAAACATTTACCCAGTAAGTTTAGCCTTGAAACATTGGAAACAGGAACCTATTATACCTTGAGTAAAGACAATTATCTTAAATTAATTGTCGAGCTGCCCGAGTTCAATAGTTATTTTCAGGATTTAATACAAAGCAGGATGTTCTATTACATAAATTTACTACTGGATTACATACGGCTCTCACCACAGCAACGCTATATTGCATTGCTAAATAAACATCCTGAAATTTTACAGCGGGTACCGCAATATCACATAGCTTCATATTTGGGCATTACAGCCGTTTCTTACAGCAGGATCAGAAATAGAAAGTAGTTGCAGTATGAGCATCGTGCTGGTATAAGAGTTTGACACCGGCAAAATCTGAAATAAAAAACTCAAAATCCTCAAATCCGTTTTTTTGCTTGCTGTAGCAGATCCGGGAGCAGTGTAGTCGCGTAGTTTTTAAGAGTTATTGCCATATCTCAGTATTCTTGATGGCTAAAATTAGCAGGTATTAACGAAATATCAAACAAGAAGCGGTTGGAGATAGGGTGATGCTTTTAAATCAGGAATGTATCCAAATGTCTCGTCCCAAAATTCAACAGGTATCCTGCTTGCGTTAAAACAAAAAAATCTTTCTTTCGACTAATGGCTTCTGCCTTAAAAAAGGTAATTGGATTCGCCAATTTAAAACGTCTTGGAAATGCGTGGATGTCAGCCGTGCTTCTTTCCATTGCTTGTTTCATAAATAAATGACACACAAAAACAGCTGACACATAACTGTCAGTCATTCAATTTACGGTATCAAATGCTTTTTCGGAATTTTCCTGCTCATTATTATCTATTTGCTACGCTACCAAAATATTTTTAAAAAACTTTCGCAACCGAATAATTGCATATATATTTGCAATCAATCAGTTGCAAATATATATGAGACGTGATATTTACCAGGCCATAGCCGACCCCACCCGCAGGGTGATCCTGAGATTACTTACCGTAGGCGCCATGACGCCCAATGCCATTGCAGGGCATTTTGGTAGTACCCGGCAGGCGGTGTCAAAGCATATACAGATACTGGCCGAATGCGGCGCTGTTGACCAGACGCAGCGCGGGCGCGAAATTTATTACCAGCTTAATATAGAGAAAATGAAAGAGATAGACCATTGGATGGAAGCCTTCCGCAAATTATGGGAAGTCCGCTTTGACCAGTTAGATAACTTATTAAACGATTTATAAAATAAAAAATCATGATAAACAATTTTGTATTCGAACCAAACCTGGCCACCAAAACAATACGCATAGTACGCGAATTTAACGCGCCAATTGAAAAAGTATGGAAAGCGTTTACCGACCCTGAACTGCTTGCAAAATGGGTGGCGCCTAAACCCTGGACCATCGAAAAACACACATGGGACTTTACCGTTGGCGGCGTCTCGAAATATGCTATGGTTGGCCCCGAAGGCCAGATACACTGGATGTACGACGAATTTACCGCGATAGAGCACGGCAAAATTATTGCATCGACAGGTGTGTTTTGTGATGGTGAAGGTAACCCGAACCTTGATGGGCCAAAATCATACACCGAGACAAAATTCTCATCAATTGAAGGTAACAGAACTAAGATAGAAACAACACACGTTTTTGACAGCGAAGACACCATAAAATGGTTCGTGGAAGGAGGATTTAAAGAAGGCACTGCCATGACCTTTGATCAGTTGGATGAATTACTGGCTTCGGAGTAGGTGCATTTTTCTCTATAATATTTGACAAACGCAATTACACTAAAAACAATTACTATGCGAAAATTAAAATTACAAATTCAAACGTCGCTTGATGGCTTTGTAGCAGGGCCAAATGGTGAGGGCGACTGGCTGTTCTTGTCTGGCAAAAACGACCCGGAGGCTTTACAACAGGTTATCGCTTTCAATGTTGAGCTTGCCAGCAGCAGCGATACGTTACTGATGGGCCGCAAAATGGCCGGTCCTGGATTCTTCAAGCACTGGGAAAACGTAGCCCACAACCTGCCAGATAATCCATGGCATCAAATGGCGCAGTTGATAGTGAATCTTCGCAAAATTGCCTTTAGCCGCAGCGAAATAAACCTCTCAGGCCGCAACCTCGAAGTGGAAAACGGAAATTTGGCTACTGTGGTACAGGCGCTGAAAGAACAACCGGGCAAGGATATCCTGGTTTATGGAGGTGCCGATTTCGTAAGTTCGCTCATCAGCCTCAACCTTATTGATGAATATTATCTCATCATTTGCCCCGTTGCCATTGGTGCCGGCCTTTCCATTTTTAAGGAGAGAAAAATACTGAAATTAGAAAGTTCAATAGCTTTCAAACACGGGAAAATACTCAATAAATATTTGCCGGTATAGGCTGGGTTAAGTACCGTCGACGGGAAAAACATTTTATATTAAATTCATTTCTCTAAGATGTATTAAATAAAAACAAAATTATGAAAATTAAATTTTTAAGTGTTGCACTTGGCTTAGCCTTATCAGCAACCATTTTGAGCGCCAGCGCGCAAAAAAACTATACAGAAGGCCTTGTAACCATGAAAACCAGTTTGCGCGGACAGGATATTGAACTAAAGGAATACTTTAGAAGTGATTCCACCGCTACAACATTTTCTGCCGGGCCGGCAAATATCAAGCTTTTAGCCGACGCTAACTACAAATTTTTCGCCGTATTAGCTGAAGTGTCGGCTTACAATATAAAGAAAGCTGCGATTTATACGCCTGAAGAAATTGACCAGGTTTTAAGCAGTTTCCCTACATTTAAATTTGCCCCATCAACCGAAACAAAACAGATATCCGGTTTTAACTGCAAAAAAGTTGTAGCGACAGATACTAAGACTCAAAAAACTTATGATATCTGGATAACCAATGACATATCATTGCCCTCTACTGTAATAGACAAATATTATGCGTCTATCGGAGGTGTTCCAATACAATATACATCATTTCAGAAAGGACCAGATGGTGCACTTGTAATAGCTGATTATATAATAAGCGGAGTTTCTGATCAAAAAGCTCCTGCAGGCACCTTTGGCATAGCACCTGGTTTTGATAAGATATCAAAAGCTGATCTTGATGCGATGTCACGCGGCAACCAATAAACTTATCACTTATAAAACTAAATGATCATGACAAACAATTTTATATTCGAAAAAGACCTTGTCGCCAAAACGATCCATGTAGTACGTGAGTTTAACGCGCCGGTTGAAAAAGTATGGAAAGCCTGGACAGACCCCGACATACTTGAAAAATGGTGGGGACCGAAACCCTGGACAGCTATAACCAAAATCATGGATTTTACCGTAGGTGGCACGTGGTTGTATTATATGGTGGGTCCGGAAGGCCAAAAACACTGGAGCTGTTCAAAGTTTACTGCTATTGAAGTTGGCAGCAGGCTTGCGACTGATACAGCATTCTGTGACGAGAATGGCACTGCGGCGCCCGGTGCAAAGGCAGGGCATTGGGACAACAAATTCGTAGCCGCAGGCGATAAAACCAAAGTGATAGTGGACATTAACTTCGACGATGAAGCAACCATAAAAATGATGGTGGAAAGGGGCTTTGAAACGGGCTTTACCATGGGCCTTAACCAGCTGGAAGAGTTGTTAGGTTGATCTGCTAACGCATTTACAGCAATTATAATAAAAAGAAATACGGCATTTTAAAAACAATTACTATGCGAAAATTAAAATTACAGGTACAAATGACCATTGATGGTTTTGTAGCCGGGCCGAATGGCGAGCAGGACTGGGTATGGGCGAGTGGCTCTGATGAAGCCGGTTTCAGGCAGGTAATTGAACTGGCCGAAAGTTGTGATACCATTTTACTCGGACGCAAAATGACCCGGGAATTCATTGATCACTGGGAAAATGTGGTGGACAACCTGCCCGACAGCCGGGAACACCCTTTGGCTCAACTCATGGTAAATATGCGCAAAATTGTTTTCAGCCGCACACAAACCGACATCAGGGGCAGGAACTTAGAAGTGGAAAACGGTGACCTGGCTGCTGCGGTGCAGGCGCTTAAAAGCCAGCCTGGTAAGGATATTATGGTTTATGGCGGCGCCGGTTTTGTAAGCTCGCTCATAAGCCTGAACCTGGTTGATGAATATTTTATTTTCGTTTGCCCGGCTGCCATCGGCGAAGGACTTTCAATTTTTAAAGAGAAAAAATTGCTCAGATTAGAAAGCTCAATTGCCTACAAACATGGAAAAGTGCTCAATAAATACGTGCCGGTATAGGCTATGACTAAGCTCCACCGTCGGCGCTGTCATTGCCGTCGTGCTTTTGGTGTTGAGTTGTAAACAGTTATTGTTTTAACAATTAAAAATTAAAATGGAAATATTAGTTTTTAAGACGAATGTAACCAGCAAGAAAAAAGTGAGCATGATTGCGCCCCTGCTCACTTCTTTTCCAACAATTCGCCAATGGAATTTCGACCTGGATGATCGTGATAAAGTATTACGTATTGAGTCTACCGAACTAAATCCCGGTTCGGTAGAGTTACTGTTGCTCACGGCAGGTTTTAATTGCCAGGAGTTGGATTAGTGTATTCGCACGGACTCCGCAAGGACCTTGCGGAGTTGAAAAAACCCCGCTCCCGCAAGCATTTTCGC
The DNA here is from genome assembly GCA_028287865.1 of Mucilaginibacter sp. Taxonomy (GTDB): domain Bacteria; phylum Bacteroidota; class Bacteroidia; order Sphingobacteriales; family Sphingobacteriaceae; genus Mucilaginibacter. The sequence goes on from JAQBOU010000154.1 coordinate 29,297, forward strand.
TGCCACTTCACCATGCTTTCTTTCGCTGCCGCAAGCCTCCCGGCTTGTGGCCCGCACTTTAAGTAACCGCCATACAGGCTGACCACGCGCTAGTTTTCCCCCATATAATGATCGATAACCATCAAACTATCGTGCAAGGGCTTGCCTTTGGGGGTAAGTCCCTCATTGATCAAAACCTGTGCTTCGACTTCAGTCAACGTAGAACCCTCAATTTTAGTAGAATGATGAACGATAGAGATCAGGTTAAATTTCCCATGATCTATAACATCATCAATGCCAAGGCTTTTATACCGGTTTATTAGTGCTTGTAAATCCATTTTCCTGCTAAAAGTAACGCTGGTATCTCAAAGATAACATTTCTAAATCCTAATGATTTGTCAGCCTTTAAAAATTTGATAAATCGCCGGAGTATCCAATATAGTCCGGCTAAGTAAAAAACTGCCCGAAACCAAAAAAGCCTCAAATCTTACGACTTGCGGCTTTTGATTTAATTAGTACGGAGCAGGCTCCAACTTTGTCTATTTGTTTTATGGATTGCATCCCGGCTGCATTTCAAACACGAATTGATTGGTTTAGATTGAATGATCGGCTATGTCAAACAAGGCCATTGCGTCCCTGCGGAAGTGCAGAAATAAATAGCTTTTTAAACAATAGCAAGATTCTTAGAAAGCAGAATAACTTACAGGTTCATTAGACAGGTGCCCGGTCACCAGCGCACCAATTTCGGGTATAACAGCTATCTCGGTTTCGTTATGCGCTTTTCCAAACTCGTCCAATGCATTTGATTGTTGTTTTACCCAGGCGGCATCATTTGCCGTTCCCTTATCTATCCTGTTTAATGCATCGAGTCCGATAGTTGCAGCAGTAGCCAAATTTTTAGAATGATCTTCCACTTCCGTTAATCGTTTATTGCCTGCAAACACTAGCTTCAGCAAACCATCATTTTGCTGCCACGAAATAAGGTATGCTTTGATTTGCTCCTCCGCATTTTTATCTTTCTTTTCCAGGTATATTTGTACCAAACGCCTGAATTTCCTTTTCGTTTCCGAATCCACAAATACAATATCCGATACGTTGGTCAGCGCAGTGGTCTGAAAAGTAGCCTGGGCCGGTTTAAACATAGCCGCCATTAACTTTCGGTACCCCTTTACCGGTGCCAACACATCAGTCAGCGTTTGCAGATTTTCAATAGGTGCGCCATTGGTAAGGCGACGTAATGCCCGTTCATAATTGCTGATATGCGATAGACCTTGCTCATCCAATTGGTTTCTGAACAAAAATAACCTGCGGTACATGTCATCCACATCATTCACATTTGCCGGCGACCATAGCCGCTCGGCAATAGCCCCCGCCCGGGGCCATATACGGCCATCGATGTTATTGTTATCGGCAAGTTCTGTCCATTGCGCGCCTTCGCCACCTAAAATATTAGGGCTGGCTGCATTAACGAACGCCGGGTTATTGTAGTACATGTAAGCGGGCATAAACATATCAAGATAAAAACCTTCTGATATCAAAACTGAATGATGCGTGGCCAAATCATTGGTTTTACCATAAGATTTGATCATCCCGTCCGTAGGTATCCATTTATGCAAAATAGCATCAGCGGGCAATTTATCATTATAGATCTCCTCCCAGCCTATAAGTTGGCGATGATATTTTTTCAATATTGCATACATCCTGGACACAAAATATTTTTGCAGATCATCGGTATTTTGTATGTTATGTTGTTGCATATAAGCTGCAATAGCAGGGTTCTGTCTCCAGGCCAGGCCGTTGTTTTCATCGGCTCCTATATGCATATATCCTGCCGGGAAAATAGTTGCCATCTCGCCTACAAACTTGTCAAGGAAAGCGTAGACTTTTTCGTTGGTCGGGTCGAAAGTTGGCGCTTCCAGATTGGCAATTATGTCCGCCAGCGAAGTGCTTTTACGTGCGTTAGGGTCAGGATGCTCCTTTTGCCATTGTCCCCGCGGCCCGGGGCGATACGGCCCCGGCTGGCTGGCTAATTCAGGGTAACCCGCAAACCAGCTCTGCGAATGTCCGGGCATATCAAACTCCGGTACTATGATAATACCTCTGTCTTTTGCATAAACAACCAGTTCTTTTAATTGTGCCTGTGTGTAGTAATCACCATTAGAACCGTCTAATTGTAATTTTGGAAACAATTTTGATTCCACCCTGAAACCCTCATCATCACTCAAATGCCAGTGCAGCACATTCATTTTCACGGCAGCCATGGCATCGATGTTCTTTCTCATTTCATCAAAGGTTATAAAATGCCTGGCCGCATCGATCATCAAACCCCGCCATTTAAAGCGCGGCGAATCGTCAATAACAATACATGGGAAATAATATCCTATATTATCTTTATCCCAAAGCTGTAATAGTGTTTCTAATCCCCGTAACACCCCAATGGTATTTGGCGCTTCTAATTTAACCTGCTTTTCATCCACCTTTATTGAGTAACTTTCATCCACCCCAATAGCGGCACTTGCTATTGTCTTTACCGCAATAACTAATGATGCCGAATCCGATCTGTCTGTAGCTGTTATGTATTGCTGTCCAAATATTAAACCCGTTTTGCGGTTCAATGCCTGGTAAGTGCGGTTTATTGCTTTATACAAGGTAGTATCTGCGGTATTAGCTTGTATCGATACCGTGAATTTGCCGGTAATACGATATTTGCCAATATTTAACATTGATTGTTTGGGCATTGGCATTAACTTCAGACTTGTTGCCTGTTGCGCGTACATTGTAAGCTGACAAAAAAACAGGATGGTTAATAGGGTGATTTTTTTCATACTGATATTACTATGTTATAAATTAGTTTCAATTTTCTTTATTCCCTTTGGAGTACACATGCCGCGAATGTAGACTTCTATTAAGTTGTTAAACAGCACCTGAGGACTTACCCCTAAATGCTGGTAGCTGTCGGAACGTGTGATGGAAGTGTATAAAACCCCGATCCCGGCCAATGAGATCGCCGGATCTGTGTCATTCTTAAAATATCCCTCTGCTATACCACTTTCAATTATGGGCAATATTTTCTTCGCAAAATTATTTTGTTCGCTACGCAATGCTGCATTTTGTAACTCGGGGTAGTAATAATTAAGATCATGGAAAAAATCATGGTTCACACCATAATCTTTGGCAAATGAATTTCGAAATAATCTAAGCAGCGTAACGGCTGAATTTTCATTGCCTTTTAAAATGGCCTCAAGCTCATGATAATAATGGCCGTACATTAACCGCAGGCATTCCTCCAACAAATCTTTCTTGTTTTTAAAGTACTTGTAAAACGTTTTGGTTGATATTCCCAGTGGCGTAACCAGTTTTTTAATGGATATGCTCCGGATGCCATCTTGCATGAAACGCTCAAGCGCTACCCTTGTGATCTCTTCTTTCAAAATGGAAAATATTTATATAGTTTTATTTTCCGTAAAGGTAATGGAAAATATTATTTATAAAATATTTTCCTTGTTTTTTAAGTATTGAAAAGTGTTTAATATTTTCATGTCTATCTGCACTTACTCACTGTTAAAGAAAATCATGTTTTCACCTCCAAAACAGCTCGTATCAATAACTGGCCCAATCATCTGCTTTTTCAGTTTCTTTTAATAAGTTCTCCGCCCGGTTAAGCGTCCCTGCTTAACCGCAAAATAATTGTAAGTGTCTTTATTAAATCAATATACTTAACAGAAAATGGCTACCTAATAAAGAATATTTGAGACTATTTTTCAAGCCGGCTTTTAACAATATTTCAGTTTTAAAATTGCCATGGCGAATTTATTCTTCTTAATCAAGACGCCACTCGCTCCTTTTTATTAGTTTTGATAGAGAATAACCGATAGGAAAGCCGAACTTGTTTAAAACACTTGTATGAATAACTTTTTCTCCGTCCCAGACAAAGAAAGACAGTATCAGAGTTACATGGTGTTTGTACTCACCATTATCTGGTCGGTGGTAACCGGGGTAATTGTTTCGATCGGCTTTTATTCCTTTCCTGAAATTTGGCTAAGGTGGCTCGCTTTTTTGAGTGTTTCCATATTTATTGGAGCAATAAATCTTTCACTAAACTATTTTGGTTATACCCGTGCGGCAAGTTGGACACTTACCATTATGTTATGGTTATATATCACCATACCTTGTTACTCTGCAGGCGGAATAATGGCTCCCGGAATTATATCGCAAATGAGTGTGATCCTGACAGCCGGGTTTCTGCTTGGCTGGAGAGGGGGAATGATATTTGGCTTACTATCAGTATCAGCAGACTTTGGGTTTGCTTACCTG
>JAQBOU010000171.1 GCA_028287865.1 Mucilaginibacter sp.
TACCTGGTTGCTTCCAGGCTTGCAACTATTTTTTGGGGGCTGGTATGTGTTTTAATGGCTTTGTACGCCAGCAAGGTTGGCAATTTACTAGAGTACGTAAATAAATTAGGTTCTTATATTTACGGAACTATATTAGGTGTATTTGTGGTGGCCTTTTACCTGAAAAAAATAACAGGAAACGCCGTTTTTATAGCCGCGATTATGACCGAGTTATTAATATGCATTTTGGGTTATTTTGATGTGGTTGCCTATTTGTGGCTTAACGCCATAGGCTGTATTTTGGTGATCATAATAGCGTTAATAGTTAATCCGCTGTTTGTTAGAACCTTGATTAAACAGGATTAAACAGATTTTCACGATTGATCACCGGCCTGGGGTCAATCTTTTCGGGGAAATCGCCCTTTAAACTTCACCTATAATTAATATCTGAGAAGCCTGTTTTTTATGTCAAAAAGCGAGGTAGCCGCTGGTGCGGAAAAATTGTGCGCTGCCTGTCATGCGCACCTATACGGGTATCTGAGCAAAGCGATATTGATGTTTTTCGGTAAAAAGTCTATAAAATTGCGAAAGTGAACACTTAGTGTATCATAAACGAACAAAGCACACAGGTAATTTTTTATAAAGTATTTATTATCAGCTCGTTTGAAGTGTGGCATTGATTTTCGTAACCAACCTTAGAATACTTTTAATCACACATCTTAATTCTGGCTATTATAATTATGTTAAAAAACTATTTTAAAACCTCATTCAGGTATTTAAGTAACAACAAATCATATACGTTAATAAATATTATCGGGCTGGCCACAGGTATTTGTGTTTGCTTTTTTGCATTGCTTTATGTTCAGTTTGAGTTGAGCAGAGATAGTTATAATAAACAGGAAGCGAATATTTACCGCCTTGTTACCGATGTTAAAACGCCGTTGGGAATTAACTATGAGAGTACACCTGCGTCAATGGCTCCGGCTATAGCTGCATCTTTTCCGGAAATAAAAGCGGCTGCCAGGGTCTTTATGGATGATATGATAGTGAGCAGCAATCCGAATAATGCGGATAAGGAAGAAATAGCTTATGCGGATGCCTCCGTATTCTCAATTTTTACGTGGCCATTACTGCGCGGCAATGCCGGGCATGTATTTGAAGCCCCATATAATGTGGTACTCTCAGCAAGCACAGCAAAAAAATACTTTGGTAACACAGATCCAATCGGCCAAACGCTCCTTATAAACGGCAGACAAAAAGCAGCAGTTACCGGGGTTATGCAGGATATTCCCTATAACTCCCATTTAAGGGTTGATATGTTGTTCTCCATGTCTACGCTACTTGGAGAAACTCCCAATCAAAACTGGAAATTTTATGGGTTTTATACTTACCTGCTGCTCCAGCCGGGTGCAGATGCGACAAAGTTAAGTGCCAAGTTTCCAGCCTTCGTAAATTCATACCTGGAACAAAGCAAGGCAAAATATTCCTTAGCTATAGAGCCATTAAAAAATGTTTACCTCTACGGGAAACCGCGCGGCCACCGTACCGGAAGTTCAGCAAGCGGCAGCATTACCAATATCTATATATTTTCCATTATTGCCGTATTTGTTCTTTTTATCGCCTGCTTCAATTTTATCAACCTTACTACGGCGTTCTCGCTAAAGCGGGCAAAAGAAATAGGCGTACGCAAAGTGCTTGGCGCCTCAAAAAAACAACTGGTAGTTCAATTTTTTATGGATGCCGTTTTATTATGCCTTATTGCTTTTGTTATCTCCCTGATACTTGCATCGGCATTGCTTCCGGTGTTTAACCGGTTAACCGGTACCATTATCTGCACTGGTATATTTAATCATTTTAATTATATCCTCTATCTTTTATTGACAGCTATAAGCGTAGGTTTATTATCGGGAATTTATCCGGCTTTATTTTTATCCGGCTTTAAGCCTGCAAGCACCCTTAAAGGGAATGCTAACCCCGACAGCAGCGGATTACTGCTTCGTAAAGGCTTGGTGATTACCCAATTTACCATCTCAATAGTACTCATTATCGCAACCGTTGTGGTTTATAACCAACTCGATTTTATGCAAAATCAGCAATTAGGGTTCAGAAAGGATCACCAGCTGGCGATAGATTACCAGTTTGATAAGCACATTAATGAACATATGGATGCTGTTAAACAGCAGTTGGCTGCCATACCGGGAGTAAGCAGTGTAACGCTTTCAACTGTTATACCTGGCATGCCCAACAACCAGTTTGCTACCACAATTGAAAATAGCGAAGGCACTAAACAAGAACTCAGGAATGATGCTTACTTTGTTGACGAAGACTTTTTAAAGCAATTTGGAATTGGCCTGGTTGCCGGTCGCGGTTTTTCAAAACAATATAGCACAGATGGCCAAAAGGCGATGCTTATAAATGAAGCCATGGTAAAAAAACTTGGTTTTAAGAATGCTGCTGAAGCTATTGGTAAAAGCTTTTCACAAACAGGTTCGGCCGGGACAATTATTGGTGTTGTAAAAGATTTTCATTTTCACTCTTTCATAGAAAATATACAGCCACTTACCATCAGGGCAGATAATAGCTTTTTTACCTGTATAACGCTTGATATTTCATCCACGCATATCCAGCGGACAATAGACGGGATTGAAAAGCAATACAAAAAGCTTGCTCCCGGGTTACCCTTTGTTTATTTTTTTGCGGATGAGGCATACAATCAGCAGTACATAAGTCAGCAGCGTTTTGGGCGATTATTTATTTGCTTTTCTGCACTGGCAATATTGATATCCTGCCTGGGCTTATTAGGCCTTTCGGCATTTAGCATGGCGCAACGCAAAAAAGAAATCGGTATCCGTAAGGTGTTGGGTGCTTCCATAGTTAACATCGCGGCTTTATTATCGAAAGATTTCACAAGGTTGGTTTTTATCGCTTTGCTGATTGCTTCGCCGGTCGCCTGGTGGCTTATGTATAGTTGGCTCCAGGGATTTGCCTATCACATTCAAATACCTGTTTGGATATTTATGCTGTCCGGCGCTGTTGCGTTGCTCATTGCCTGGCTTACGGTGAGCTTCCAAACGTTAAAGGCTGCGGTAGCCAACCCGATAAAAAGCCTGAGAAGTGAGTAAGCAATTATAATTTGATAATAGCCCTAACGCTTAAGCGCTATTATTGGGTCAGCGATAATACATTTCCATCGGGATCTTTAAACCAGGCAACCATAGCACCGCCCGGTGCATTCCAAATGCCGGCCGCATCCTGTTCCATAAAGTCATATTTTTCGCATTTTATGCCTTTGTCGTTCAGCAATTTTATGGTTGTTTTAATATCGTTCACGTTCCACCCCAAAGCTGTAAAAGGATGAGGGGTAAACTCCTGCACGGTGATCACCCTGAACAATGTTCCGTTGGCATCAAACTCTAACGCATAATTATCTTCTGATAACAATTTCAGCCCTAAAATATCCCGGTAAAATAACTTAGCCTCCGAAGGCTTAATGGTAGGCACAAATGCTTTTAGTTGCTGACTTCCAAGAATGCTCATAAATTAAGTATTGGTTTTTAGCAATTTACCTTGTTTTCTACAAATAAAATCTATTTAAATTATACATGTCGCCGAAAAAAAACCAATCGTATGCTACACATTGGCCTGCTATTTCTACACTTCGCTTTGTACAGTTGGGGTTGTTTCGCCGTTCCTTCCTGCAGAGGCGATTTAGGATGGTTTAATTTATTTCAATACTAAATCACTTCTCACCGGGTAATGGTCTGATAGTTTTTTTTGAATGATATTATAATCGGCTACATCAAATTGAGGGCTGGTCATTATGTAATCAATCTGGTAATTGGGAAAATTGCCATTGTAGGTACGGCCAAAACCTGAACCTTTTTCGCGGAAAGCATTCTTTAATCCTTTATTCATCTGGTTAACGGCATAGGAGGATGGTGTATCATTAAAATCTCCCGAAATAATATAGGGATAGGGGCATTGTGCCGCATGTTCCTTTATTTTGTCGACCTGCGCGCTTCTTTTTATAAAAGCATTTTTTAATTTACTTCCTATCCGCCTGGTTGATGACATATCCGGTTTGCCCTGCTCGGATACCATATTAAGGTATTTATAATCCTCAGGGTCAAAACGAATGGATTGTAAATGTGTACTATACACACGAAATATTTTATCCCCTTTCTTTACATCAATATACAGGCATTGGTTGCCACTCCCCTTTGCATCAGATAACTGGATAAGGCCTTTGGCTATGATCTGAAATTTGGAAAAAACGGCCATCCCTATAGCTTCTGAGCTGTTAAAAGTAAATGGTTCAAAATAATAATAGTCCGTATTTAATATTTTTTTTAAAGAATCGCACATATCATACTGGCCCTGCTTACGTGTATAAAACTCCTGGAACCCTATAACGTCGGGCTGTTGTTCGCCGATAAGCTGCAATATTTCGTGTTTGGTTGAATTGTCGTTAACTGCACCATAACGCTTAAAATTATGTACGTTATAAGTCATCACCCTGATCATTTGCTCTTCCTTTGGTTTTTCGGAATCGTTACCTGAAGCACGAAGACCGATACTTCCGCTCAGCACATGCCATCCGCAGGTTATTACAATTATTGATACAAACGCGTACATGGGCTTTCGGAATAACCAGTACACCAACAAAATTAAATTCCCCGCTAGTAAGATAGGGAAGGCAAGCCCGAAAAATGCAATAACCCAGGCTTTTCGCGGATCAATATAAGGAGCGAGGTAACTGATTAAAAGAGCTATCCATAAAAGGCTGTTTACGCATAATATTATTCTGTCAATAAAAGAGAATTTGCGTTTAACCTTCATTATTGCTGGCGCGAAATAGTATTTCTTTTTCCTGCTTGGTCAGGCTATCGTATCCTGATCTTGAAATTTTATCTAATATAAGGTCTATTTCTTCTTGACGGGGTGTACCAGTTGAATTTCTTGATGTATTTTTTGAGGCTACTTTTAATTTCGATTTAGGCTTAAATAAATTAACCATTCCGGCTATCCAGTCATGTCCGTTTTGCAATTGTTTAATATAAATAAAGCCGATAAGGGCCCCGCCCAAATGGGCTATTTCTCCGCCGGCATTTGGTCCAACTATTCCTAAAAAATCGATAACAATAAAAAATATTACAAGCCATTTTAACTTAACGGGTCCTATTAATATCAGTGGTATGGTATAATCAGGAAGCAAGGTAGCAGTTGCAACCATTATGGCCATAACACTTGCTGATGCCCCAACCATTGAAGTATAGGCAGCCGCATTAACGTGTGTAAAAAAAGGGAAAATATTAAAACAAACTATAAACAGTAAGGCTCCTGCCAGACCGCCCATTAAATACAAGCCCAAAGTGCGCTTATTACCCAAATACTCCTCAAATATTTGCCCGAACCAGTAAAGCCACAACATATTAAACAGGATATGAAAAACTCCAGCATGCATAAACATGTAAGTGACAGGTGTCCAGAAACGAACCGCCAATTTTGGCAGGTATGCGGTTAATTCCAGGTAATCGGCGCTGAAAATATCAATAAAATGAGTATTAAAAAGGAATCTTTCTAATACCGATGTAACATTAACAAGCAAAAACACGATAATATTAATACCGATCAGCAGGTTTAATTTACTGCCGGAACGCAGCATTTTGTATTGTATATTTTGCCAGAGAGTGCTCATAAAATTAAATACGTATAATGCTGATAACTTATTTTTATAAAAAAAGTTGTTATGCTTTTTTTCATTTTACAATTTACAAACAGTGCAGCTATTATTTAGTAAATAATAGAAATTTTACACCGCTATAACCGCCACAATTTTATCAGTATAAAACCAAGCAACGCGCCACCTAAGTGGGCAAAATGTGCCACATTATCGCCGGCGAACTGAGTAACGCCCAGGTAAATTTCTATTATAATATATACCGGGATAATATATTTGGCTTTAACCGGTACCGGTACAAACAGGATCATTAGCTCCATGTTGGGGAATAACATACCAAATGCCACCAGTAAACCAAAGATCGCTCCTGAAGCCCCTACTATTGGCACCCCATAAATGCCCTGTATCTTTGTGATTAAAGCCGGATCATTAATTTCCAGGTTCGGCGGCAGCGTAAAGCTACCGATCAGCGCGTGTACCTCATACGCTTGCACAAGCATTTGAAATAGAGCAGCACCAATGCCGCAGATAAAATAAAGATTAAAAAAACGCTTAGGTCCGATGGAATATTCCAATATTGGTCCAAATGAAAATAAAGCAAACATGTTGAAAAGGATGTGGGTCCAACCTCCATGTATAAACATGTAGGTGATAATTTGCCAAACTCTGAAATTTGGAGAGTTAAAATAATATAAGCCTAAATTTGTTACAATGTGATTATCATAGCTATACTCACTCAATATCACAAAAGGAATAAAGCATATTAAATTAATGATCAGCAGGTTTTTTACAACCGGTGTAAGATTAGCGAAGGGAGATTGGCGATATGCGCTCATAATTAAGTATTACCGTAGTGTTATTTGTCAAATCGTTCTAAAAGTTCGTTCAGGGTAAAGGTAGTGATTACCAGTTTACCATTTAAGGCAACATTTGGCATCTGGCAGGCAAAAAGCTGGTCTATTAAAAGGTTCATTTCTTCTAACGACATCCTGGTACCTGCTTTAATTGCCCCGTTCCGCGCCAGCGACCTTGCAAGGCTGTCACGCTTATCTAACTTTAAAATTGCCTGGTTGTTTTTAAACCCTTCCAGCAATTGCTCCAGTATTTCATCTTCGGCGGCATTGTTCAAATCAGCAGGGATTCCCTCAACCACCACCGTGTTTTTGCCAAATTCGCGGATATCAAAACCCAGCGCCCTGATATCGGGCAAAAGCTCTTTTAACAGTTCAAAATCACTGCTGTTTAATGTGACCGACTGCGGGAAAAGACTTTGCTGGCTCACGCCCGAATGATTTTGTAATTGCTGCAAAAAGCGCTCATACAAGATCCGTTCATGTGCGGCCTGCTGACTGATCAGCATAAAGCCAGATTTTATCTGCGACAGGATAAACCTGTTTTGGATCTGGAAAAGCTGTCGCTCGCTGGGCTTGTTAATTTCCTGCTCATCAACTTCGATGCTTTTTTCACTGTGCATTTGTTGCTGCATGGTAACCTCTTTTTTGCTGATCTCATACAACGTATCCCAGTTTTGCGGGATAGGAGAGCTGCGGTATTCGCCACTGCTGCGTAACATGGGTGTCTCCCGTGTTATAGCTTTATCACTGTCGAAAGGGTTAAAATCAGGATTAAAAGTTATGGTAGGCGCAACTATTTCTTCTAAAGGTTTTAGGGTAACCAAATGTTCAATGCTGTTTTCCTGATCGAAATCAAGGCTGGGAGTAATGTTATATCTGCCCAGGGATCGTTTTACTGCCGAGCGGATAATGGCATAAATGGTTTGTTCGTCCTGGTATTTTATTTCTGTTTTGGTTGGATGAACGTTGATATCAATTTTTGCCGGATCGATCTCAATAAACAAAACATATAACGGATAAGTATCTTCGGGCAATAACTCTTTAAAAGCCATTAACACCGCATGGTTTAAATAAGCATCCCGGATAAAGCGGTTATTCACAAAAAAGAATTGCTCGCCGCGTGTTTTGCGGGCGTACTCCGGTTTGCCAACAAATCCGCGTAGCTTAATCACATTGGTGTCTTCCTCAACCGGTACCAGGCGCTCATTATAATTGTTTCCAAATAAATGAATAATGCGTTGCTTAAGCGTTGAAGCGGGCAAATGATAAACTTCCTGCCCGTCGTGATGCATGGTAAAAAACACCTGTGAGTTGGCCAGTGCCACCCGCTGAAATTCGTCAATAATGTGCCGCATTTCCACCGGGTTGCTCTTTAAAAAGTTGCGGCGGGCGGGTGTATTGTAAAACAGGTTTTTTACGGATACAGAGGTTCCTGTATTGGATGAACAAGCCTCCTGACTCAAAACCTCCGAACCTTCAATAATTATACACGAGCCCAGTTCATCTTCATACCGGCGGGTTTTAAGCTCTACCTGTGCTATTGCCGCAATAGACGCCATTGCCTCACCCCTGAAGCCCATGGTACGGATAGCAAACAGATCTTCTGCCTTTCGTATTTTTGAGGTAGCATGCCGCTCAAAGCTCATGCGCGCATCAGTAAGGCTCATGCCGCACCCATTATCAATAACCTGTATCAATGATTTACCGGCATCTTTAAATATCAGCTGTACTTTGTCCGCCCCCGCATCAATCGCGTTTTCTATTAATTCTTTTACGGCAGATGCCGGCCGCTGTACTACTTCGCCTGCGGCTATCTGGTTGGCAACGGCATCCGGTAAAAGCTGTATGATATCTGACATTTTGTAAAAATTCCCTTGTATTTCGTTTCCCGCTGCTAAATTAATTAATTGACGGCATAACTTTATGCATTTGATTTTGTATATAGTTTTGTAGTTTACAACTTTTAAAGAAACTTATCCTGATGAAACGATTATGGCCCCTGCTGCTGCTCCTGGCAATCTCCTGTAAAAAGAAGGATTATAATGCCGATCTGCTTGTTAAAAATGCGTTGGTTTATACCGTTGATAATAATTTTACAACAGCAGATGCCTTTGTGGTAAATGCCGGGAAAATAATAGCAGTTGGCAAAGCTGATACGCTGGAGCAAAAATATAATGCTCATGAGGTTATTGATGCAATGGGCAAACCAGTATATCCGGGATTTATTGATGCGCATACCCACTTTTATAACTATGGCCTTTCTTTACAGGAAGTGAAACTTGAAAATACCAAAAGCTGGCAGGATGTAGTGGATTCTGTAAATAGCTATGCCCGCAAAAACCCCGAAGGATGGGTTGTTGGCCGCGGATGGGACCAAAATAAGTGGGCTGTAAGGCAATTTCCGAATAAGGCTAAGTTAGATTCAATGTTTCCGGTAAGACCCGTAATATTGGGCCGTATTGACGGACACGCCGTTATAGTTAACCAGGCTGCTTTAAATATTGCAGGAATAAAGCCGGGGCAAACCATTGATGGTGGTAAAATTGAAACCATAAACGGCAAACTTACCGGCATATTAATTGATAACGCCCAGGGAATTGTAAGGCGTAAAATACCCGCACCAACTGATACTGTTATCCAGTCGGCATTTTTGACGGCGCAAAGTAATTGTTTCGCAGTAGGGTTAACCACTGTTGATGATTGTGGGCTGCCTTACACCATGGTAGCTACTATAGCTCAATTACAGCGTAAAGGCGTATTAAAGATGCGGATGTATGTAATGCTTTCAGATAACCAGGAAAATTTCGATTACCTGTTTAAAAGAGGGGTATATAAAACGCCGGGGCTGGATGTGCGTGCATTTAAAGTTTATGCTGATGGTGCGCTTGGCTCAAGGGGCGCATGTTTGCTGCAGCCTTATAACGATCAGAAAAACTGGCGCGGTTTTTTATTGAGCAGCCAGCAACACTTTCAGGATGTCGCTCAAAAATTAGCGGCAAAGGGCTTTCAGATGTGTACTCATGCGATAGGAGATTCGGCAAACCGGGTGATCTTAAAAATATACGCAAGCGTTTTAAAAGGTAAAAACGACCGCCGCTGGCGCATTGAACATGCACAGGTGTTAGCGCCGGAAGATATTAAGCTTTTTGGAGCGTATAATATAATTCCTTCTGTGCAGCCAACACACGCTACATCTGATATGTATTGGGCTGCAGCACGCCTGGGTAAAAAGCGGCTAAAAACTGCATATGCCTATAAACAACTGCTGGAACAAAATGGTTGGCTGCCGTTGGGCACTGATGTCCCGGTAGAAAACATTAACCCCATGTACACGTTTTATGCCGCTGTAGAGCGTAAAGATTTCAAAGGGTATCCTGACGGTGGTTTTC
>JAQBOU010000179.1 GCA_028287865.1 Mucilaginibacter sp.
ATGAATAACTATAACATGGGTTTCATTACCAACAACGAGCGTTACAATCAAATTATTGACGTTTGGACACGTATCAACAACCGTTTAACTGCAAACGTGATGGAGATACTGTCATCAGATAACCAAGGTTTCAACTCAGTATACATGATGCTTGACTCTGGTGCCCGTGGTTCTAAAGAACAGATCAGGCAGTTAGCAGGTATGCGTGGATTGATGGCGAAACCGCAAAAAACAGGTTCGGGTGGTGAGATCATTGAAAACCCTATTCTTTCAAACTTTAAAGAAGGTTTGTCGGTATTAGAGTACTTCATTTCTACACACGGTGCACGTAAAGGTTTGGCCGATACCGCTTTGAAAACTGCGGATGCTGGTTACTTAACCCGTCGTTTACATGATGTGGCGCAGGATATGATTGTCGGAAATGTAGATTTAGGTACCTTAAGAGGTATTTATACTACTGCTCTTAAAGATAACGAGGATATTGTTGAGCCATTATACGACCGTATCTTAGGCCGTACCTCATTACATGATGTGCTTGATCCTATTACCAATGAATTATTGGTATCTGCCGGTCATGATATTACCGAAGAAATTGCTAAAAATATAGAAAACTCTCCTTTGGAAGGTATCGAAATACGTTCGGTATTAACCTGTGAAAGCAAGAGGGGCGTATGTGCGTTATGTTACGGACGTAACCTTGCCAGCGGTAAACGCGTGCAAAAAGGTGAGGCTGTCGGTGTAATTGCAGCACAATCTATCGGTGAGCCGGGTACACAGTTAACATTGCGTACATTCCACGTGGGTGGTACCGCATCAAACATTGCGGCAGAGTCACAGATCAATGCCCGTTTTGAAGGTGTTATTGAATTTGAAAACGTTCGTACTGTTGAATACAAAACCGAAGATGGTTTGGTTGAAGTAGTATTAGGTCGTTCAGGTGAATTCCGTATAGTTGAGCAGGGAACTAATAAAGTGATTGTTACCAACAACATTCCATACGGTGCATACCTGTATGTAAAAGATGGCAGCAAGATCAATAAAGGCGACCGTATTTGTTCATGGGATCCATACAATGCGGTAATTATTTCTGAATTTGCGGGTGTTGCTAAGTTTGAAGCTGTTTTGGAAGGTATAACTTTCCGCGAAGAATCAGACGAACAAACTGGTCACCGTGAAAAAGTAATTATCGATACAAGGGATAAAACTAAAAACCCGGTTATCCAGGTTGCTGATAAAGCAGGTAACGTAATAAAAGGTTATAACATCCCGGTTGGTGCCCACATCGCTGTTGATGAAGGCGAAAAATTGCAAACAGGACAGGTTATTGCCAAGATACCGCGTTCAACCGGAAAAACCCGCGATATTACAGGTGGTTTACCACGTGTAACCGAGTTATTTGAAGCACGTAACCCTTCAAACCCGGCAGTTGTAACCGAAATTGATGGTGTAGTAACTTTAGGTGGTGTTAAACGTGGTAATCGTGAGATTACCATTGAATCAAAAGACGGACAGGTTAAAAAATACCTTGTGCCATTGTCAAAACACATCCTTGTACAGGATAATGACTTTGTAAAGGCTGGTATGCCTCTGTCTGATGGTTCTATATCACCTGCTGATATTCTTGCTATTAAAGGCCCTGCTGCAGTACAGGAATACCTGGTAAATGGTATACAGGAAGTTTACCGTTTGCAGGGTGTGAAGATCAATGATAAGCACTTTGAGGTTATTGTGCATCAAATGATGCAAAAAGTAGCTATTGAAGATGCCGGTGATACCCGTTTCCTTGAAAGGGAAGCAGTAGATAGCTGGGATTTTATGCTCGAGAATGATGACATCTTTGACAAAAAGGTTGTTACCGAGCCCGGAGATTCAAGCAGCTTAAAATCAGGCCAGATTGTTTCAGTAAGAAGGTTGAGGGACGAAAACTCAATTTTAAAACGTAAAGATTTAAAATTGGTTGAAGTAAGGGATGCCATCGCTGCAACATCAAGCCCGATACTGCAAGGTATTACAAGAGCATCATTAGGTACCAAATCATTTATCTCGGCTGCATCGTTCCAGGAAACTACAAAGGTGCTGAACGAAGCAGCAATTGCAGGTAAAAAAGATTTGATGCTCGGACTAAAAGAAAATGTGATTGTAGGTCACCTTATTCCGTCAGGAACAGGTTTGCGCGAGTACGAAAATATCCGCGTAGGCTCTCAGGAGGAATTTGACCGCCTGATGGCTTCAAAAGCAGAAGAAGTTGAAGCGTAATCAATAAAATAATTTAATTATTAACAAAAAGCCTTCCTGTAAATAGGAAGGCTTTTGTTATTTTAGTCCCCATGGAAGAACAAAATGAAAATCAGCTGAATATTGAGCTTTCTGAAGAGATTTCTGAAGGCATTTATTCAAACCTGGCAATTATTACCCATTCAAGCTCGGAGTTTGTACTTGATTTTATCAGGGTTATGCCTGGTGTGCCAAAGGCAAAGGTAAAATCAAGGATAATTTTAACCCCCGAACATGCAAGGCGATTGTTAACCGCTTTGGAAGATAATCTTGAAAAGTTTGAAAACATTAACGGACGTATTAAAATTCAACAGGACCCATCCGGCTTTCCAATGAATTTTGGCGGGACAATGGGACAAGCTTAAATTTTAAAAACAAAGATTTTAATATCTTGTTAATACCCTGACTTAATCATTACATATATAACTTGTGAAAAAAAAAGCTTTAATAACAGGAATCACCGGCCAGGACGGCGCTTATCTCACCGAATTATTACTCTCAAAAGACTATGAGGTACATGGTATTAAAAGAAGAAGTTCGTTATTTAATACGGACAGAATAGATCATCTTTACCAGGATCCGCACGATAAAAATGTAAACCTTGTGTTGCACTATGGTGATTTAAGCGACAGTACTAACCTGATCCGCATTATTCAGCAGGTACAACCGGATGAAATTTATAACCTTGGAGCCATGTCGCATGTTAAGGTGAGTTTTGACACGCCGGAATATACTGCCAATGCAGATGGTATTGGAACGTTAAGGATCTTAGAAGCGGTTAGGTTATTAGGACTTGTCAAAAAGACCAAAATATACCAGGCATCAACATCCGAACTGTATGGATTGGTGCAGGCAGTGCCACAGTCAGAAACAACCCCTTTTTATCCGCGTTCGCCCTATGCGGTTGCAAAGCTGTATGCCTACTGGATAACGGTTAATTACCGCGAGGCTTATGGAATTTACGCCTGCAACGGGATTTTGTTTAACCATGAGAGCCCTTTACGCGGAGAAACTTTTGTGACACGTAAAATAACCCGTGCTACTGCTAAAATAGGAATGGGGCTGCAGGATAAACTATTTTTAGGGAACCTGGATGCACAAAGAGACTGGGGTCATGCCAAGGACTATGTAGAAGCTATGTACCTGATATTACAGCAGGAAACGCCAGAAGATTATGTGATTGCTACCGGAGTAACCACCCGTGTGCGTGAATTTGTACGGATGGCTTTCAAGGAGGTTGGCATAACTATAGAATTTAAAGGTGAGGGTGTAAATGAAAAAGGTTATGTGGTAAGCTGCAGCGATCCTGATTTCCAGGTAGAAACGGGAAAAGAAGTTGTTGCGGTTGATGAGAAATATTTCCGCCCCACAGAAGTTGAACTTTTAATTGGTGATCCTACAAAATCAAATACGAAGCTGGGCTGGAAACCAAAATATGATTTACAGGGCTTGGTAAAAGAAATGGTTGCTGCTGATGTTGACTTATTCAGAAGGGAAAAACTGTTAAAAGATTCAGGCTATGTTATTAAAAATCAGTTCGAATAACATATCTATGGAAAAAGAAGCAAAAATATATATCGCCGGTCACCGCGGTATGGTTGGCTCTGCTATCCACCGGAAACTGGAAAAAGAAGGTTATACCAATTTTATTACCCGTACTTCGGATACGCTTGATTTGCGTAACCAACAACAAGTAACTGATTTTTTTGCTGCTGAAAAACCCGATTATGTATTTTTGGCAGCAGCCAAAGTTGGCGGTATAGTGGCTAACAATACCTATAGGGCAGAGTTTTTGTATGATAATTTACAGATACAAAACAACATCATTCATAACTCGTACCTCAATGGGGTAAAAAAATTGATGTTTTTAGGCTCAAGCTGCATATATCCTAAATTAGCCCCCCAACCGCTAAAAGAAGAATATCTTTTAACTGGCGTGCTCGAGCCAACTAACGAGCCCTATGCCATTGCCAAAATTGCAGGTATTAAAATGTGTGATGCATATCGTTCGCAGTATGGATGTAATTTTATTTCTGTGATGCCCACTAACCTTTATGGTTATAACGATAATTATCATCCTCAAAATTCACACGTACTGCCGGCACTGATACGCCGTTTTCACGAAGCAAAAGAACAAAATGCACCAGCTGTTACAATTTGGGGCACTGGTTCACCAAAAAGAGAGTTTTTGTTTGCCGATGACCTCGCCGAAGCCTGCTATTTTTTAATGCAGAATTACAATGAGGAAGGACTGGTTAATATAGGTACAGGTGAGGATATATCAATAAAAGACCTGGCGTTACTTATAAAAGATATAATTGGCTACCAGGGACAAATCGATTTTGATACATCGAAGCCTGATGGCACACCGCGCAAATTAATGGATGTTACTAAGCTTCACGGCAAAGGCTGGAAACACAAAGTTGAGCTTGAAGAAGGAATCAGAATGGCCTACAGCGATTTTTTAACACATTTAATTGAAGAAAATAGTTGAGATAAAAGCTGAAAACAACGTATGTTTATGGCTGAATTAATTTAAAAGTTTTAATGAGTAATATAGTTGTTTTTGGCGCTTCCGGGCAATTGGGACAGTGCTTTAAAAACCTTGCTGAAGAGGCAAATAACCTAGCCATATTTTTTCCTTCAGAAAGCGAAGCCAACATCCTGGATATTGATGCCTTAAAAAAAATTTTTGAAGTTTATAAGCCAGCTTACAGCATAAACTGTGCTGCTTATACCGCAGTAGATAAAGCTGAAGATGACCAGGAATTGGCAATAAAGATCAATAAAACAGGCGTTGAGAATTTAAGCAGGCTTTGTGCCGAAAATGATTCTGTACTTATCCATATATCAACAGACTTTGTTTTTGAAGGGAATAAACCAAGTCCGTTGAATGAAGATGATGAAACAAAACCCATAAGTGTTTACGGCCAAACTAAATTGGATGGCGAAAAAATCGGTCAGACGTTATTGGAAAAACTTTTTATCATTCGTACCGGGTGGCTTTACTCGGAATATGGTAATAATTTTGTAAAAACCATGCAGAGGCTGGGAGCCGAAAAAGATGAATTGAAGATAATTGCAGACCAGGTTGGCACACCTACCTACGCTATTGACCTGGCATTATGCATATTGCAAATAATCGGGAGTGGTAGTACCGCTTATGGGATATACCACTACAGCAATGAAGGTGTGACGTCATGGTACGATTTTGCAAAAGCTATTTTTGATATTTCGGGCACTACGGTAAAAATAATTCCTGTAAAAACTGAAGACTATGTTACAAAAGCCACACGGCCATCGTATTCAGTAATGGATAAAAGCAAAATTAAAAAGGAATTTAATATAACAATCCCCTATTGGAGGGATAGTTTAATAACTTGTATAAACAAGCTCAAACAACTTTAATTTATGAAGGGAATTATTTTAGCCGGCGGATCTGGAACACGGCTTTATCCTATAACCAGGGCAATTAGCAAACAATTGATGCCTATATACGATAAGCCGATGATTTATTACCCGCTTTCGGTATTAATGCAGGCTGATATAAGAGAAATTTTAATTATTACCACCCCTGAAGATAATGAGAGTTTTAAACGTTTGCTTGGTGATGGAAAAGAGTTGGGCTGTCGTTTTGAATTTACTATTCAGGAAAAACCAAACGGACTTGCCCAGGCATTTGTAATAGGTGAAAAATTTATTGGCAATGATAAAGTTGCGCTCATTTTAGGTGACAATATTTTTTACGGAACAGGTTTTAGTGAATTGATTCGTAGTTTTAACGATGTTATTGGGGCTGCGATTTTTGCATACCCCGTTGCTGACCCCGAAAGATATGGCGTTGTGGAGTTTGATAGAGATCTTAAAGCTTTATCAATTGAAGAAAAGCCAGAACATCCAAAGTCGAACTTTGCCGTACCGGGCCTTTATTTTTATGATAATAGTGTGATTAAGATTGCGAAGGAATTACAGCCATCTCCACGTGGCGAATATGAAATTACTGATGTGAATAAATCATATCTGGAACAAGGCCTGTTGCATGTCGGCGTTATGGATAGGGGAACAGCCTGGCTGGATACCGGTACATTTGATTCTTTAAGTGATGCCTCTGAGTATGTTAGGGTAATTGAAAAACGACAGGCTACAAAAATTGGCTGTATTGAGGAAGTTGCCTACCGCAGGGGATTTATCAATGACGAGCAATTAATGATTTTGGTAACAAAATACCTGAAAAGTGGCTATGGAGCCTACTTACAAACATTGTTAAAATAGTTTCAATATAATAAAGCTAACCGGATTATTTTAACTCCTGGTTAAGTTTATATAGATCCGGTCTGCGGTCTTTAAACAGATCATTGTAGGGGTTAAATGATTTATCACGGGTTAATAAGGGGTCAATTGATACGGTTAATATGCCGTCTTCTTCTTTCCCAGCCTGGGTTAAAGGGCTGCCATTAAAATCATAGATTACAGATCCTCCGTTAAAGGTTAACGATTGTTCGGTTCCGTATTCCAAAAATCTTTTTTCTGTACCACATCTGTTGGCTATAGCCAGGTATACTTTATTTTCAAGTGCTCGCGCCGGCATCGCTACGCCCCACAAGGTTGATACCAGGTTGGATGGGCAGGCAATTATATCTGCACCCATTAAAGCAAGGCTTCTTGCCGCTTCCGGATACCGCCAGTCATTACATACCATAACTCCAACCCGGCAGTCTTTAAGCGGATGATCAACCACAAAAAAGCCTGAGTTACCCGCTTCAAAGCAAAGCTTTTCCTTGTAAAAAAGATGTGTTTTACGGTACACTTTAACCTGACCGCCAGGCAATGCAATCAACGCTGAATTGTAGGCCATACCGCCATCTTTTTCTGCAAAGCCGGCAATAATCATCGCTTGTAATTCGGTGGCTAAAGTGCTGAAAAATTCAACCGTTTCTCCCGAGGATGGTTCACCTTCATTAAGCGCTTCCTCTTTGGTTAAAAATGAATATCCTGTGGTGCAAAATTCCGGCAGTACAATAATATCAGTTTTAATGTAACCGAGTAATGCCTTTATGCGCTGAAGGTTCTGTTGTTTAGCGTTCCAGCCCGGTGTGAATTGTACAATGCTTACCTCAACCATACGGTAAATTTAATCTTTTACTTCAATAATATTTAATTGCGCCTATAAGTATAAATACCTTTGTCAACCTAAAAATTGATCTGGCATACGCATATTAAAAAGTAAAATCAAATCAGTTACTTTCTATAAAAAGTTTGATTAAGTAAAAATAGTATACAAGGCAGCAAGCTTCCCAATTCAAATCTATTAATTAAAGTACATTAAAAGTCAAGGTATCCGATTGCATTGCCGTAAAAACTCCAAATCCGTTAATTATATTAGTTGGAGTTTGGGTTAGGTTTTGGGATGTGGAGCTACTGGTATTGCTATTTATCAGGTCAATATACTCTTGGTTCACACGTAACAATATAACCTTGTAATGCCCGTAATAAGGAAAACTTGATTCGGTTAAAGTATAGTATGATGCATTGTTTGTATTTATTTCAAAATTTGCCGGCCTGTTAGCACCAATAGCACTGAGTGGAAACGAACTACCATCTAAATTATCAAAAACCAGTACGTGATTTAAGGAATTAGGATTATCCCAACTAAGGTTATCTAAAACAGTTGTAGAGGTAGTAGTTGTAGAAATAGATACTCCGCTATACTGAGTGACAAAATTTGTCGGTTTATCAGGCATTACAGTTTTAGCAGAAACGGCATGGGTTAGATAGTTAAACTGTAAGGTATAGGTTTTACCTGCTACAAGGAAACTTTGCACATTATAAGTATAAGTGCCTTTTGCCGATTCGGTTAATTGAACATTACTGCTGCCGTCTGATAGGTAAACTTTTAATCCCGTTATAGGGGGGCCATATACTGCAGTATCAGTTATTGATTTTTGCTGATACAATTTTACGGTAATCAATTGGCCGGGAATAAGGTACCCCGAAACTACCGGTAAATCGGTATTAGTTGCTACGCTTTCTTTTTTACACGCAGGCATAAGCATTATTGCCGCTAAGTATAAAATCAGTTTTAATTTTAATTTGTTTCCTTTTATTTCCATCTTAAGCTCAGTGTAATATTAGGGGTGAAACCCAGGTAATTGACGTCAGTGGCAATAGCCGCGTTGTTTTGAAGCTGATATTCGCGATACCAGATGTTAGTATGATTATATACATTAAATAGTGACAGGCCTATGCTGCCTACTTTATTCCCGTTTATTTTGATAAGGTCATAAGTAGCTGACAAATCAAGACGATGATAATCCGGCAGGCGCAGGGTATTTTTACCGCTTATGTTAAATGATGTTACGGTATTCCCATCAGCAGTAGTAACTGTATAAGTAGAAAGAGGGGCTGTATAAGGATGTCCCGTACTAAAAATAAACACTGCCGAAAAATTCCACCTATAATAATGGTACATATTGATGGCTTTAAATTCATGCCTGATATCCTGGTCAGCAGGGTAGTAATTGTTTCCATAAATAGGAAATTTATTCTCAGCATCGGCAAGCGTATAACCTATCCAGCCGGTATAATTTCCCAGTTTTTTTTGCAATAATATTTCTATACCCTTAGCAAAGCCGGTGCCTGTATAAAAGTCCTGCTGAACCGTACTGGCGGTGGTGCTTCTGATGTTATTGGAGCCTGTTGTTCTGATGGTGTATTGCGTTAAGCCCGACAGTGTTTTATAATATCCTTCAACATCAATTAAAAACTGATTATTTTCATAACTAATGCCTCCCATGTAATGCTTTGATTCGCTCACCGGGATATTGGTATTGTTGGCTAATACCCAAAAATTGCGGTTCCCGTTTAAAATGTCTTCTCGGGTAACCTCATTATCATACTGGTAAAACTGGCCGGTTGCCGCTTTAAGTGTATAGTTATCATTGATAACGTAACTGGCGGATAGGCGCGGCTCATAATACATTTTTCCCGTAGGCTGATAAAAGGTACTGCGAATGCCGGGTTGTATATGTAATTTATTAGTAGGATCATATTCCAGTTCGGCGTATCCCCCGCCTAAAAAGGCTGAATTATGCTGGCTTATCAGGGTACTTGTATCGTTTTGTATGTAATCGTAATTTATTTTTTGGTAATTGCCAAACCCGCCGTAAAGAAATTTAACTTTATCATTTAAAAGCCATTCCCATTCAGACTTAAAGCCAATATCTTTAAGATTATTTGTTTCATTTGTGCCAGCCTGGAAGTTTGTTACATTGCCGTAAGCATCTGTTGTGCTTCCGGCAGTGGAACGGTTACGATCATTAAAATAAGAAGAATAAGTAATGTAAGTATTTGAGTGAATGTTTTTATTCCATTGCCTGAACCATTTTACACTGCTTCCTGTGTTGCCATATTTGGTATAATCTGTAATATTGAAAGTCCTTGTTGACGAGCTTAAAAAGGAGGGAAGATTCAACACCCTGCTATTGTCAGTGTTATCTGCTCCGTTATAAAAGCTCCATGTTATTGTATTAGTTGAATCAACCCGGTAATTATATTTTATATCGGCGTCATAAAAATGCGATGCCGGAGTAGTTGATACGCCAAAGCCGCCGCCCGGTCTGCCGCCGCCGCCGCCCGGCCCCGCTGTTACTGTAGAGGTGTTAAATTGCTTAAATATTTTATTGTATAACGGGCCCTGGTACGATCTTCTGAATGCGATCAATAACGACGATTTATCATTTATCGGCATCTCCGCAAAAGCGTTTACACTTAACAAGCTCAAGTCAATTCCGTAATTAGCTTCGTTGCGGTTACCATTTTTCCCATTAATTTCCGTTACGCTTGAAAGCCTTCCTCCAAATATAGAGGAAAATCCACCTTTGTATAGCTGTACGTCCTTAACTGCGTTAGCATTAAAGGCGCTGAAAAAGCCATACAAGTGATCGACCTGGTAAATGGTAAATCCGTCAAAAACAACCAGGTTTTGGTCGGGTGTGCCACCGCGCACATAAGCTCCGGACGATGACTCGTTAGTTGCTCCCACACCCGGCATAAGTTGAAATGCTCTCAATATGTCTTTTTCTCCGAGATTTGGCATTTTATCCAAGTTTTCGGGTGTTAATTGAAGCACACCAACCTTCTTGGTGTCGGTTGTCATAACTCCGCTCTTTTTACCTATAATGCTTACTTCGTTAAGCGTATTCAGTGCCCTGTACATGCTTAAAGTTAACGGGGTATTAATGTTTTTTGGACTTAACCTCACATAATCGGGCTGATAACCTGAATAAGAAGCTTCAACAACACAGGTATCAGATGGTACATTAAAGAGTGTGAAATTGCCATCAGTATTGGTGGTTGCAGTCAATTGCGTATTTCGAATCTTCACTGTTGCCGAAGGCAGCGATTCCCCCGAGTTCTGGTCTATAACCCGGCCGCTTATGCTAAATAAAAAATGCATTGGGGGAGATTCGGCTTTTTCAATATTTAGCGTAACCGGCCGCCCTATTGAGTTCTGATGTAACCGGTTTAATTTTTTGAGTTTGTCCAGATCATCAGTGTTCTGAAGGATATAAATAGTGCCATCAGATTCCATCCAGTAATGTAAATCATTGCTGCTGCAAACTTTATCAAGCACGGAACTTAATGACTCGTTAAAAAAATGTTCTGCAACATCAAACTTACTGAGTGAATCGCGTTCGAAAACAATATTTAAATGATAATTACTGGATAAGGTATCCAGCAATTTATCAAGGGTGCAAGTAAAAAAATGATTTATGTAGGTTTTCTTTAGCGTTTTTTGACTTTCCTGCGCAAATGCACAATAGCCGAAATTCATAATTATTAAAATCAGTACCAGTTTCTTCATCCCGTTTCATTTCTGTGAAACCGAAATTGCATTATGTTATTAATGATGAGAAATAAATGAGATAAGTACCGTAATAGTGTAGACAAAAGAGCGAAGAGTGCCGAAATTAAAATGGTTCTTTTCCAATCATTTTGTTAATAACGTCGCGATAATTGTCACTTAATGGAAGTTCAGCATTTAGCGTTTTTATTTTGCCGCGCCTTATCTGTAGTACATAATTCACATTAATTAAAAATGATTTATGTACCCGGTAAAACATATCATTAGGCAGCTGTACCTGGAGCGCTTTGATGCTGGTACGTGATAAAACATGTTTTTGCTGGTTAATCATATTGATTTTTACATAGTCCTTTAACCCTTCAATATATTCTACGCTGTCAAAAGTTATTTTTACAAGGTTATAATCTGCATGTACAAAAAAATAATTTTTTTTTGCTGGTACTTTTTCTGCCGATGCTTTATTTAGTTCAAATAGCTTATAAGCTTTTTGGCATGCTTTTAAAAAGCGCTCAAGCGGAACCGGCTTTACCAGGTAATCCACTACATCAAGTTCAAAACCATCAATAGCAAATTTCTCATAAGCCGTTACAAATATTACCATTGGTGTTTTAACAAGGCTCTTTACAAGCTGCAGCCCGTTAAGACCGGGCATGTGAATGTCGCAGAATAGTAAATCAATCTGCTCAGATTGTAATAGAGCCAGGGCTTCGTTGGCGGTACGGCAGCGTCCTGCAACATGGATATAGTCAATATGTTTTAGATTGTCTTCAAGAAGGTCAATTGAAAGGGGTTCATCATCAATAAGCAGGCATCGTATCATTTTAATTGTAATTGCAGGTTTACGGTATAATTATTATCTGATTGACTAATTAGCAAGCTGTGTTTACCGGGATATAACAATTCTAATCGCCTTTTAACATTCGCCAATCCTATTCCATGGTCGCCGGTTTTAGTTATCTCATCAGGATTATAAGGGTTTTTTACAATGAAAATCAATTTTTTATCACCTTCTTTTAATGCGATATCAATAACCGGATCAATAACATCGCCAATGCCATACTTAAAAGCATTTTCAACAAAAGGTATCAGGAGCATAGGTTCGATAGTTTTTTCGGGCGCGGTAATATCTATTGTAAAATTTACCTTTACCTGTTCGCCAAAACGCAATTTCTGAAGCTCAATATAGTTGCTCAGGTAATCAGCTTTTTGCTTCATGGTTACCTTTTCCTCATCAGTGATATACAGCATATAACGCAGTAATTGCGAAAGTTGTATTAATGTTGGCTCAACTGCCGGCGGGTTTAACCGCGAAAGTGCGACAACGCCGTTGATAACATTAAAAATAAAATGCGGACTAATCTGTGACCGCAGGAAAGCCAGCTCAGAAACCAAAGCAGCATTGGTAATCTCGCGCCTGGTATTAATCTCCCGGGATTGATCAGCAAGGTAACGATAAACGAAGCCTGCCGCAGTGATTGCAGTAAGAGACGGCAGATTGAATTTTAGAAAGAAGGGTGGGCGGTGCGGCGGTCCGAAAGGAACCATTCTTTGTGAAAGCATGGTTGCCTGATGGGTTTGCACGATCAACAAACCAACAATAACAAAAGAAAGCAGCAATAAAGTAAAATATAGTAAAAGGTGCTTTTTTTTATTGAGAAAAACTGGTATCAGGAAAAAAGCGTTGAAGTAAAACTGTACTGCAAGCAACAGATTAATCAGTATCAGGTGCCATGGTGAAAATAAACCGCGAAAGGCGGGATCGGATGGTCCAGACAAGATGGGCAAAAATGTTATAGACACCCAGAACAGCAGGTGAAGCAAAATTTCGAGAAGGATAGCCGGTTTTAAATGCTTTAGCATATGTACTACTATAATCAATGAACAGTTGAACAATAGACCAAATCCCTTATTGTGTCTACGATTAATGCAATTATCGCTATTAATTGTCTTCGGGCTTACAGGTACTCATGTTAATCTTGCCACTTTAACATTATTTAACTTTTTTGTTGATCAAGTGATATCTCAAGCCAGTTATCGCGGTATCGGTAAAATAGCTTTCGTTATCAGGCTATCTTAAAATGTGTAAAAGAGAAGGGCGGCTATTGCAGATACACCAGGTAAAGCAGCGCTATTAATTGCGGGCAATGAAGTTTTGGAAATATAGATGGAGGCGGAAGGGAATCTCGTAATAATGCAGGGCTTATTGTAATTTTGAATGTCTTGATATGCTCATAATCATATCGCTTATTAGTTCCTTTTGGTCTGCCTGCATCCAGGTAATATCTTTATCTTTTGCAAACCACGTCAATTGTCTTTTGGCAAATCTGCGGGTATTTTGTTTAATAAGGCTAATGGCTTTGTCAAGGTCGGTAACTCCATCAAAATAGTCAAAAAGTTCACTATAGCCAACGGTATGCAGTGCATTTAAATGCCGGTATGGCAGCAGTGACCTTACCTCTTCAACTAAACCAAGGTTTACCATATCGTCAACACGCTGGTTAATACGCTGATATAAAACTTCCCGGGGTAAACTCAACGCCAGTTTTACAATAGTGAAGGGCCGTTTGTTAGATGATGACTTACGATAAAATGAATACGGCGTACCAGAACTTTCAAATATCTCAAGTGCTCTTATTACACGCTGCGGGTTATTTAGGTCTACCTCTTTGTAATATTCCGGATCAGCAAGTTTTAGTTTTTCCTGCAAATAACCGATCCCTTTTTCGTCATATTCATTGTTCAGTTGGCTTCTTACTCCGGGCATTGGATTTGGGAACTCGTCAAAACCCTCACAAACAGCTTTTATAAATAAGCCCGAGCCTCCAACCAAAATAACTGTATTATAAATGCTAAAAAGCTCGTCTAACAGGCAAAGGCTTTGTTTTTCGTAGTCGCCCGCCGTAAACGTTTCTGTAATGGAATGTGAATTAATGAAGTAATGTTTTACCGTGGCAAGTTCGTTATCCGTAGGTTTAGCAGTCCCTATAGACATTTCCCGATAGAATTGCCTTGAATCGGCCGAGACAATAACGGTTTTGTAATGCTTTGCAAGTTCAATTGTTGCGGCAGTTTTACCTGATGCCGTAGGACCGGCAATTACAATAAGCTTTTTTTCGGCAGAGTCATTGTTCATAGTATATGGTTCATGGCAAGACGGGTATAGTTAAAGTTAATACGCAGCTGCTATGAACCATAAACTATAAAAATTAATAATCATCTCCATGTGGCATTTTGCCTTCGTCATCAAACCCTTCATCATCGTGAAATTCACTGCCAAATTCATCTTCCTCTTCTTCATCTGGCTTTGTTTCCTCTTCATGTTCGCCGGTATCTAATACTTCCGAAAAATCTTCTGTATCTTCCTCATTCAATCCCATTTCATTAAGAAAATCAAATTCATCTTCTAAAGGAGGAGCAATGGGGGTATTAAGTATATTTCCAAATTGCTTTGGGGCTTCACCTACAGACCGGATTACTGCCGGATAAACAACACCAGGTGTGTCATCCAGTATGATCTTCATCAATTCAACATGAAAATCAAACGGGCGGTCAAAATTAAATGTATAGTAAAACTTTTGATGCGGATCGTCAATATAGCTTAACAGCTTTACCTTATCCATAAGAGCTACACCGCGGTCAATTCTTTTTTGATTTGGCAAATAAGTAATTTCTTCCCCTTTTATCCATTGGTCATTACTTATATAGAAGGATGAAGGATACTCTGAATTGTAACCAGTTGACTGATGGATAGCCCGGTGTAAATCTTCAAATGTTTGATTTGATTTTACATCGATTTCTCTAAGTACTTCATCATAGTCTTCGAAAGTAATCCTGAACCTGTATAGCGCCATTTTTTAAGTAGATTTTTACAAAAGTAATAATGTTGAATCAATTTACGATTTCGAATAACGATTTATGAATTCATATATCCTTATTTTTACGTTTCCGTTAGCTGTTTATGTTGATAGAATCCTTACCTACAACTTTTAAGCCAATTTCTTTGCCTTTAATAATTGTATAATTAATTGCCTCTTCCCTGGAATTGGGAATCTCACCTTCAAGAATAGCTTCGCGTATCTGATTTTTAATCGTTCCCACTTCCCGGCCTTCTTTTATTCCGAAAAGTTGCATAATGTCATTGCCGGTAACCGGTGGCTGCCAGTTTCGGATATTATCACGCTCTTCAACATCTTTTAATTTTTGCTGGACGAGTTCGAAATTTTGGCGATATTTTTTTACTTTATATTCATTTTTGGTGGTAATGTCTGCTTTACACAACAACATTAAACCTTCAATATCGTTGCCTGCCTCAAATAATAAGCGGCGAACCGCAGAATCTGTTACAATAGACTGGGCCAAAACTATCGGACGTAAATGCAGTTGAACCATTTTTTGCACAAACTTCATTTTTTCATTAAGCGGCAGCTTCAATTGGGTGAATATTTTAGGTACCATGCGCGCTCCCCGGTCTTCATGGCCATGAAACGTCCAGCCATGACCTGGTTCAAAGCGTTTTGTAGCCGGTTTAGCAATATCATGCAATATAGCCGCCCATCGTAACCAAAGATCATCCGTAGTTTCACAAATATTATCCAGTACTTGTAAAGTGTGATAGAAGTTATCCTTGTGGCCCTTGCCATCAATATATTCAACACCGTAAAGTACCGTCATTTGAGGGAATATTTTATGCAACAGGCCCGTATCAAATAAATAATTAAAACCGATAGAAGGTTTATCGGAAAGAATGATCTTGTTTAATTCATCAGTGATGCGTTCCTGTGATATAATACCGATCCTGTCCACGTTGCTTTTTATAGCAGCTATTGCCAACTCGTCAATCCTGAAATTGAGTTGCGTAGCAAAACGAATGGCCCGAAGCATCCGCAGTGGGTCATCGGAGAAAGTTTCAACCGGGTTTAGCGGCGTCCTGACCAGTTTTTGTTCCAGATCAGCAATTCCGTTAAATGGATCTAATAATTGTCCGAATGTATCCGGATGTAAAGATATTGCCAGGGCATTAATTGTAAAATCACGGCGCTTTTGATCTTCTTCCAATGTGCCATTTTCTACGATAGGTTTTCGTGAATCTAAACGATACGATTCTTTACGTGCGCCAACAAATTCAACTTCAAGATCCTTGTATTTGAGTGAGGCTGTACCAAAATTTTTATATACAGCCACTTTTACATTTAATTTTTTGCCGATGCTTTCTGCAAAGGAAATTCCGTTACCTATAATTACGATATCAATGTCTTTTGAAGGCCGGTTCAAAAGAATGTCCCGCACAAAACCTCCAATTGCATAAACCTGCAATTTACGCCCGGCAGCTAGCTTTGATATAACCGAAAATATAGGATGCTGCAAATGTTTAATCACAGATTTTACTGATTAATTTGATTTTACTGATTGTTTTACTTTCCTATTTCCTGATAAATTCAAATTTCCCGTCTGGTGCAAGTCTCATTATTGTTGAAGGGTTCTTAATTTCCATATCATGCTGATCAATATCAACAATATAATCAACCCCGTTAATAATTTCGGCATCAATCTGCAAAAAATATTGAGGTGATGGTTTGCCGCTTATATTGGCTGACGTTGATACCAGCGGTTTGCGTAACCGTTGTATCAACTGTTGGCAAAATGGGTGTTTGGATATCCTGATGCCAATACTGCCATCACCGCTGATTAACGCGGGCGAAATGTTTTTAGCCCCCGGCATAACCAGCGTAAGCGGATTTTCTGCATATTCAATTAAATCGTATACCAGGGGATTTACTTCGCTGATATAGCTTTCCAGTTTATTTTCAGTATCAAGCAGGATGATCATGCTTTTTGCTTCATCCCGCTGTTTCAGCTTATAAATTTTGTTGATTGCTTCGGTATTGGTAGCATCACAACCAATACCCCAAATAGTATCGGTGGGATATAAGATAATTCCACCTTCCTGTACAATTTTTAGTGCTTTGCTAACTTCATCTTTAAGCATGATGCAAATATACGGTCAATGACCCGATGAATTATAACTCTTTAAATTTCATAAATCACAAAGTTGTTACTTTGATCATCATTATAGAGAAATATCTATATTCACAGTATTTTAAATTGACATATTGTTAATATTTATAAACACTTATTTGCAAATTGAATATAAAGGAATCCATTATTAAACTTTCTCATTGGAGTCTTGTCTGATAAATAAGCTGTCATTCATTTTCCCTTGTATTTGAAGCTACTTACTATAAACGATGAATAAAAAAATTCCCTTATGGCTTGCATTGCTTTTTTTATGGTTTTCTTTCATTATAACAATAATGTTTGGATGGGCTGTTTGGCATGTATACAATGATTCACAAAGGGCGCAACATCAAATTAGTAAAGCATCTCGTTTAGCCATTTTCATTGCCTCAACTCCGCATCTTATTAAGGAGAGTTTCAAAGAACTTTCTCAGCCACGGTTATTGGTCAGATTCAGTTATCCCGGTATAAGAGGCTTTAAGGTAAAAAAAAATTATATCGACAGTAATTATCTCCTACTATCAACATATGATAGAAAACAAGACCAGTCTATAGTAAGGTTAATAAGGCTTTCAGATCAAAAAACTATTCATCAATGGAAGCCCGATTTTGATCAAATAAAAAAGTTCACAGAAAAAGAGAATTCGTTTTGGAGGGATACAAATAAATATGATGTTCGTTTATTTCATCCTTTACTTTCTTCTGACGGCTCAATTATTTTTAATGATAATTTATCACCATTGATAAAAATCAATAAGAATTCTAAACTTGTTTGGACTGTAAATGGATCTTTTCATCATTCACTTGAGTTTGATGCCGAGGGAAATATATGGGCTCCATCAGTGATCCCAAATTCAAAGTTTTTATCAAAAGTTTCAGTTGGTTATATGGATTATGCAATCACGAAAATTTCACCAGATGGTAAACTACTTCTTCAAAAATCAGTTGCTCAGATTCTGATGGAAAACGGTTATAGAGGGTTATTATTAGGTACCGGAAAATATGAAGCCGATTTATTACACCTTAATGATATTCAGCCTGCGTTAACTTCGTCCCGTTTTTGGAAAAAAGGAGATTTGCTAATTAGTTTAAGGCATAAAAGTACCGTGTTTTTATATCGACCGGAAGTAAATAAGATAATATGGTTAAAAACAGGACCATGGCTAGATCAGCATGACGTTGATTTTATAGACTCATCTCGTATAGGCGTTTTTGGAAACAATATCATCCGTTATTCTGATAGTTATAGTAAACTTGTTGACGGCTACAACGAAGAATATATCTATGATTTTAAAACAGATAAAATTGAAACACCGTATACGGAATTTTTGAAAACAGCAAATGTATCTACCATATCTGAAGGCCGGTCAGATGTATTATCGAACGGAGACCTTTTTATTGAGGAAACAAATAATAACAGGTTATTAAGGGGAAATAGAAACGAAATAATC
>JAQBOU010000202.1 GCA_028287865.1 Mucilaginibacter sp.
GATAACGAGGTCTTAAATACAGATCTGCGCATATTTGCCCTTATGCGGTTAGGAATTAACGATAATGAAACTATTGCCAATATTCTGGAGTACTCTGTAAATACCATTTATGTTTATAAAATGAGGATTAAAGCTAAAGCCCTTGTTCACAGCGATGAATTTGATCATAAAATCATGGCTATAAAAGCAGTGGATGTCCTCAACAAATCATAAATATTCTAATCTGATTATTAGTGACGGGATTTCATCTATTAGAAGCTAACGATATAAAATACTTTAATAAATAATTTAAAAAGTTTTTACTGTATAATGTTAAAATCATACATACATAGGTTAAATTATGTTTATATTTTTTTAGATGTTGCGTTTTTTAATGCCTTGATTATCAATGTGATGTGTTTTGCTATGCCTGTTTTATTTTAAATTATTGATAAACAAATAGGTAATGCTGTAACACCCATGTTACTTTGTATAGATGAGTTGTCGATTTCATTCAATAACCATTAATAAACTAAATAAACCAAAGAATAATTTTTTCCTGCCGGCAACAATGTAGTTTCATTATTGCCTTTGTTTTTGATGTGATTGCCATATTGGTCGACGGGCTATGTGATATATTTCATTATTGGACAAACATTATTTTTAATTGAAGCCAATTGTAATAACCTATGAAATACAAGCTTAACGTTATTCCACCTTGAATAATACTTGTTTAATATAATCCATATATGCAAAAGTTCATTTAAAACGCGTATGCTAAAAAATATACTAACCCAAATAAACCTTCAAACCCAATTTTATGCAATTTAAAAATTTACTCAAAGTAAGTTGTTTTGTCTTATTGTGCTTTTTTGTGATACCGGCTATGGCCCAAAACAGGACAGTTTCAGGTAAGGTGACCGACTCAAAAGACGGATCACCATTAATAGGTGCCTCCGTAGTAGCCAAAGGTTTAAACGTAGGTGCCATTACCGATGTAAATGGTGCATTTAAACTTTCGGTGCCTGTTACTGCCAACACATTGGTAGTAACGTACATAGGCTATGTACGTAAAGAAGTACCGGTAACTGGCGATGTTACCAACGTAACTCTTGACCCCGTAAATAATTCACTTAATGAAGTGCTAGTTATTGGTTACGGTACAATACGTAAAAAAGATGCAACGGGCGCTGTTGTAAAGGTATCTTCAGGAGACTTTGTCCAGGGCGTAACTACTGATCCGTTACAACAGTTACAGGGTAAAGCCGCCGGCGTTGTAATTACAACAAGTGATGGTGACCCAAATAGTACAGCCAGTGTGCGTATACGTGGAACAGCTTCATTGTCGGGCGGACAGGATCCGTTGTATGTTATTGATGGAGTTGCCGGGGCTGATATACATTCCGTGGCTCCAAATGATATAGAATCATTCGATATCTTAAAGGACGCTTCGGCTGCTGCCATTTATGGTTCACGCGCCGCGGCGGGCGTTATTTTGGTAACTACCAAAACCGGCAAAGCTGGAAAAACACAGGTTTCTGCCAATAGTTATGTGGCCTCAGAATCTCCTGAGCATCTGGTACAATTTATGGACAGGACTCAGTATTTGTCTGCATATCAGTCGTTTTATGGGCACTCAATGCCTGTATTTGATCCATCCAAGCCATCAACCACCAGTGATCAGGGAGCTAATACCAATTGGTTTAAAGCGATAACCCGTACAGGTTTTACCCACAATGAAAACCTTGCGCTATCCGGCGGGTCAGAAAAAAGCCATTACAGGGGATCTTTGACCTATACCGATCAGCAGGGTATCGCGCTAAACTCAGGCAGAAAAGACCTGAACGGACGATTTAATTTCGACCAGAAGACACTTGATGATAAGCTATTGATCACTATGAATGTTGCAGCAACACATACAAACTCAAATTTTGTGGCCACGTCCGCCTGGCTTGATGCAGCAAGCGTGCCATCGGTTATCAGTGTTTATGATCCGCTTAACCCTGGGCAGTACCAGGCTATAAATAACACACAGGAAGCCAATCCTGTCCCATATCTTACATTGATAACAAATGTAGGCACTACAGATCGAATGAGCGGAAACCTGCGCTTCGATTATACTTTAGCAAAAGGTTTAACTATCAGTCCGTATGCCAATGCAACCAGGGCCAGTACAAATACAAACGTTTATTACCCGCCGTCAGGTTTGCTGCAGCCTATTATAGATCAGCAGGGCTTTACACCGGCATCCCTGTCTAACCATGGCGATGTGGATAAAGGAGCGACTACAGTTACCGACGAAACCTACGGTGTTACCGCCGATTATAAAGGTACGTTTGGTAAAAGCAGGCTGAACTTGTTAGGAGGTTACGAATATAATTCATACAATTATACAGGCTTTAGGGTATTCGCGTCTGATTTTAATGATATAAACCTGCCAAATGAAAATATAAATGCAGCAAATGCTATTTCACCGGCAGGGATAGGATCTTACGATAACGGATACATCTTACATTCTATTTTTGGAAGAGCGGAATATAACTTTAACGATAAGTATTATTTAACAGCGAATGTAAGGTATGACCAATCCAACAAATTAGGTATAAATAACCAGTCCGAGGTTTTCCCATCGTTTAGCGCTGCCTGGGCAATCAGCAACGAAAATTTTATGAAGGATATAAAATGGATTACTTCATTAAAACTTAGAGGCGGTTACGGTTTAATTGGTAACCAGGATGCAATTACTCCATATCTATCCCAATTCCTTTTTGGTCCCAATAACAAGACTTATTATGATGGTGCTTCAGGTAAATTTTTAACAAGCAATTTCGCGATCCAAAACCAAAATCCAGATATCAGATGGGAAGTTAAATCTACTACCGATCTTGCTGTTGATTTTAGTTTATTTAATGGCCG
Organism: Mucilaginibacter sp.; assembly: GCA_028287865.1. Classification (GTDB taxonomy): domain Bacteria; phylum Bacteroidota; class Bacteroidia; order Sphingobacteriales; family Sphingobacteriaceae; genus Mucilaginibacter. The sequence goes on from JAQBOU010000202.1 coordinate 2,896, forward strand.
TTTAAATGGTAGTTTTGACTATTATAATTCTACAACCAATCACTTGTTATATCCTTATTCAGTACCTTTAGGTGGCGAGTTCTTTGTGCCAACTATTATTGCTAACATAGGCAGTTTAAGTAACAAAGGTTTCGACTTTAGTGTAAATTACAGGATTGTTTCTGCCAAGGATTTTTCCTGGACTGCAGGAGCAAATGCTTCATTTAACCGTAACAAAATCCTTAATCTTTCAGGACAGTTTGCAGGCAATAGTTTCAATGTAGTTCAAAGAAATGTGGGAAGCACCTCTGGTTTAGGGATAAGCGGCGCTATTTCTGCTATTGCCTATTTAAAAGTTGGTTACCCGGTGGGAACATTATTATTACCCGAATATGCAGGTCAGTACTCTGGCCCGGTGGCTGCTGCTAAAGGAAAGCAAGAATTTTACTATCTAAATAAAGCCACTGGAAAAAGGGATACAACCAGCGATGTCAGCAAGTTTAACTACGCTGATGATGGCAGCACACAAGACAGGAAGTTTTACACTACCGATCCTAAATTTACTTACGGTATCAGCAACAATTTTACATACAAACAATTTGATTTAACTATCTTCCTGCGTGGTCAATACGGAAGCAAGGGCTTTAACGAAACCGCAATGGACTATTCGAGCTTACAAAAGCTGGGTACCTATGCGGTATTGGCCAACGCACAGAGCCTGGGTATCACCAGTTCATCTGAACCATCCAATTATTGGTTACAAAGTACTTCTTTCCTAAAAATACAAAACGCTACCCTGGGTTATAGCTTGGATGTAAAAAACAGCAGATATATAGACAAATTGCACTTTTATATATCCGGAAATAATTTATACACCTTTACTTCTTATAAAGGCCTCGATCCGGAGTTAAATACAGTTGCAGCATTAAATAATAGTCAGGCAGGTATTGACACCAGGACGCTTTATCCGCGGGCCCGTCAAATATCATTCGGAATTAATCTTATACTTAAATAATTATAAATTTATTATAATGAAAAGAAAACATTTATTACTTACAGCGGCCCTTTTGGTTGGAATAAGTTTTTATTCTTGTAAAAAGCAACTTAATCCAGCTCAGGAATCCGTTACTAAATCTGCCGCAGCTGGGAGCACGGCATATTTAAAATCAATCGTATTGGGTACCTATACCCGGCTGCAAGGCTTAACAGCAAATAATGCAATGTTGCTTACCTCTGAAGAAACAACCGATGCTTTGATTGTACCCGGACGTATAGGTGGTGACTGGGCGGATGGCGGTGTATGGCAGCAATTGTGGCTGCACACTTACGGCCCGGCGCATGGAAATATATCCGGCGCCTGGGATGACGCCTATCAAACCATAGGAACTATTAATATTACCATCGGCCTTTTACAGGGCTTGCCGGTTACACCTGCAACTAACTATTCTATTGCTGAGCTAAAAACGTTAAGAGCATATTACTATTTTTTATTGCTTAACAATTATGGAAATGTGCCATTGATCATATCTTCAAACACAGATGCAAGCACGGTGAAAAATAGTTCAGCAACCGATGTTTTTAACTTTTTAATCACTGAACTAAAAACCAACGGGCCATTATTAAGCGCCAGCACTCCGTCACAAGATCCGAGTCAATACGGAAGACTTAATAAATGGGGCGCTTACTTTTTATTGGCGAAATTGTATTTAAACCAGAACGTTATAACAGGATCAACCGATAACAGCGGGTATACAGCTTGTTCTGCTTATTGCGATTCCTTATCGAAATCAGGGTACTCTTTGATGCCAAATTTCCTGGATAACTTTTCAAGTAATAATACCGGATCAACAGAAAACATTTGGGTGATCCCGTATGATCACATTAATGCAACTGGTTTGCAAATTCAAATGATGACCTTCCATTACAACCAGGCGACAAAGTATAACTGGGGTAGTACCGGTGGCCCTTGGAATGGTTTTACCACTACAGCAGATTATTACAGTAAATTTAATTCTGCTGATAGCAGAAGGGCAGGCTGGCAGGCAGGCGTCCAATATGCGGCAGATGGTGTTACTCCTTTAACCACCAGGGGAAGTGATAGCTCTTTAGTATTAAATTTCAGGCCGCAAATAACTAACCTGTATAAAGCAACCGAATATGATGGTGTACGTCAGCAAAAATGGCAGCTTGTTCCTGGTTACCAAAGCCAGGATGCAGATTTTGCGTTGATGCGTTATTCAGACGTACTTTTAATGAAGGCTGAATGTTTACTACGTTTAGGAAATGCACCAGCTGCATTAACTTATACAGCACCGGTTAGGCAAAGGGCTGGCCTATCAAATTTTAATGCCGGTGCATTTAATGCGGATAGTCTTTTGGCTGAAAGAGGGCGTGAATTTGTGTGGGAAGGCTGGAGAAGACAAGACTTAATACGTTTTGGTCATTTTGGTGACGCTAAACAATTTAAGGCAGCTGATGGCGATAAGCATTCACAATTATTCCCTATTCCTACAGAAGCTATACAAAAAGACCCTAATCTTGCTCAAAACACTGGTTATTAATTAGTTTTTTAATCAGGAATAAATAAATGGAGCGGTAATTATTACCGCTCCATTTTTAGTTGTATATATTTGCTAACCAATATGAATCACCCTTACGCCAAGTACCTTTCTTTTATACTTTCTGTTGTTTTTATTTCATGTCAGCATAAAAAAGAGTTTAAACAAGAAGATGCTTTATTTCAATTGCAACCTTCATCATCAACAGGGATTACATTTAACAACAAGGTGAATGATGATGGTGAGTTTAATGTTTTTAACTATCGTAACTTTTATAATGGCGGCGGTGTAGCCATTGGCGATGTAAACAACGACGGTAAGCCCGATATCTTTTTTACTTCAAACCAGGGCGATTGTAAATTATATATTAATAAAGGCAATTGGAAGTTTGAGGATGTAACGGAAAAAGCGGGTGTGAAAGGACTTAAAAGATGGCATACCGGTGTAACCATGGTTGATATTAACGGCGATGGCTGGCTGGATATTTATATATGCAACAGCGGAGGTTTAAAAGGGGCCGATAGGGCTAATGAATTGTACATTAATCAAAAGGACGGTACCTTTAAAGAGGAGGCCGAAAAATATGGTTTAGCAGATAAAGGGCTTTCTACCCAGGCAATATTTTCTGATTTTGACCACGATGGTGACCTGGATTGTATGGTAATAAATAACAGTTACCGGCCCATTGGAAGTTTTGGCTACAACCGCGACCTGCGCAATATCCGCGACCCGCAAAATGGCGATCGTTTATATAGAAATGATAACGGCAAATTTGTAGACATAAGTGCACAAGCCGGAATTTACGGAAGTGAAATTGGCTTTGGCTTAGGAATAACAGCAGGTGATCTTGACAATTCTGGCTGGGATGATATGTATGTTTCGAATGATTTTTTTGAGCATGACTATCTCTATAAAAATCAGCACAACGGCACATTCAAAGAGATGAGCGATAAGGCTATACAGCATATGAGCATGTCGTCAATGGGGTCAGATATGGCGGATATAAATAACGACGGTTTCCTGGATATTTTTACGACAGACATGCTGCCCGAAAACGATTACCGGCTAAAAACAACTACCAAATTTGATGAGTATGATGTATACAATGCCAAACTGAAGAATAGTTTTCATCACCAGTTTTCGACCAATTGCTTACAGTTAAATAATGGGGACGGCACCTTTAGCGAGATCGCTAATTTAGCAGGAGTAAATGCGACCGACTGGAGTTGGGGGGCACTTTGCTTTGATTTTAATAACGATGGCTGGAAAGATATTTTTGTGAGCAATGGCATAAGCCGCGATTTAACCAACCAGGATTTTTTAGCCTATTTTGGAAGTGAAGAGGTAATGGACGAGGTTAAACATGGGGGATTTAAGGCAAAAAAATTGCTCGATAAAATGCCTAAGACCCCAATAACCAGTTATGGTTTTTTGAATCAAAAAAATCTTCAGTTTAAAAATGAAACCATACCGCTTGGGTTTTCAAAGTCCAGCTTTAGCAACGGCGCTGCCTATGGCGACCTCGATGGAGACGGCGACCTTGACCTGGTGGTTAATAACGAAAACGGGCAAGCTTTTATATACAGAAACATGACTTCTGAAAGGACACATGCCCACTATTTAAAAGTAAATTTAAAAGGCAGCGGCATGAATACTTTTGGAATAGGCGCAAAAGTTACCATCTATACCAATGGGATGCAGCAATTACTGGAGCAGATGCCAACCCGCGGATTTGAAAGCAGTGTGGAACCGGTGTTAAACTTTGGGACCGGGAACTATAAAAAGGTTGATAGCCTGAAGGTGACATGGCCAAACATGAAGATGCAGGTATTGAAAAATATTAATACCAATGCTACTATTACATTAAAACAAGTTGATGCCAGATTCCCCTTTGTATCTGCCGATGTAAATGCAAAACCTTACTATAAAAATATAACGGCTACGGGCATCAAGGGCGATATCTACCATAAGGAAAACGATTACAAAGATTTTGATGAACAGCGGCTGATACCCAAAATGTTATCAACCGAAGGCCCAAAACTGGCGGTTGCCGATGTAAATGGCGACGGGCTTGACGATTTTTTTGTTGGTGCAGCCACAGGCGATACCGCAAAGCTTTTTATTCAGCAACCCAATGGCACATTTATTCAAAAAAGGCAGTTTGCCTTTGAGCAGGACAAAAACAGCGAGGACATAGGCGCCTTGTTTTTTGACGCCGACCACGATGGTGATATGGACCTGGTGGTAGTGTCAGGAGGCAATTTAGAAAAAGAAGGCTCTCTGGACCTGATGGTCCGCTTGTATGTAAATGATGGGAAAGGCAACTTTACCCGTAAATTTAATGGCTGGCCGCCGGTATCCATTAACGCATCTTGTGTTAGATTGAATAAAAACGGAGATCTGTTTATCGGGGCCAGAAGTGTTCCGGGTTCGTATGGTGTTATCCCATCCAGCAAGTTATTGAGAAACGATGGGCACGGCAATTTTACAGATGTAACAGCCACCATTGCGCCAGACCTGATAAAGTTGGGAATGGTAACTGATGCCCAATGGGCCGATATTGATGGTTCCGGGAGAAATTCACTGGTGGTTGTTGGCGATTGGATGCCGGTAACTATTCTTAAATATGTTAACGGAAAACTTAAAAAAACCAGCGAAGTAGCCAACTCTTCCGGGTGGTGGAACTGTTTAACAGTTGCTGATCTTAACGGCGACGGAAAAGTTGACCTTGTTGCGGGGAATAATGGATTAAACTCTAAAATAAGGGCTGATATTAATCATCCGGCAAAGTTATATATAGCCGACTTTGATAATAACGGGCAGGTGGAGTGTATTCCCGTTTATTATAAAACCGATGGAAAAGCTTATCCATTTAACCTCCATGACGATATAATTAAACAGTTACCATATTTAAAAAAGAAATTTTACAGGTACGATGCCTATGCCGGGAAGGGTATTGATGAGATTTTTACACCGGAAGAATTAGAGAAGGCTTCGGTTTTGCAAGTTACGCAAACACAAACCTGTGTTTTTTATAACAATGGGAAGGGCGATTTTAATATGCAGCCACTGCCGGTAAGAGCGCAGTTTTCGCCTGTTTTCAGCATATTGGTAACAGATTTAAATAATGACGGTATAAAAGATTTGTTTTTAGGAGGCAATTTTTATGGGTTAAAACCTGAAGTTGGAAGATATGACGCCAGCTATGGTGTTGCCTTTTTAGGAAATAAAACACACGGGTTTAATTATATATCGCCCACAAAAAGCGGCCTGTTCGTGACAGGCGAGGTTAGGGACATTTCCACAATTAACACGAAGAATGGGAAACAAATAATTGTTGCACGGAATAATGATGCATTACAATTGTTTAAGCAAAATTGAGAAGAAGACGTTGACTAAAAGCGGTTTTGCCCATTAAAAATAAGTAGTAAAATTAACCTGGATATTTACCTTGTCGGTATCTGTAGCCGGTAGTTTATTATCCAGATAGGTTTCAAATGGCAAAATAGTTGATTGATACTTATGGTCGATAAAATATTGACCGATACCGTCATAAACTGATTGTCGCTTATTAAACTGTCCACTAAACCTGGCTGAATACAGCGGCCCTCCTTTAGGCATCCTCATAAAAGTTATGTCATTATAAGAGGTAGTTTCTCTGTCAATAAAAAAACCTATGTTAACCTGTGAAGAATCTTTGCCTTTTGGCAAAAATTGCGCAATCAATGGCTGTGTTTGCTTTACATTATGCGTTTGTGTATAATTCTGTAAAGCGGATAACATTTTGGCAGCCTCAGTGAATCTGTCTTTTGCCAAAACAGGCCGCCTGATCACTATTAAATTTGCTTCGGGCACCCTGGTTTTAAAAATACGGTAACCATAACGTAAACTGTCGGTTTCCATAAAATTTTTAAGATCGGTGACATGGGTATCTGAAAAGGAAACCGGCTTAAACATTCCAAACAAATACCTCGCTAAGTTTATTTTTTTATAAACCGTAATTAAGGTTCTGGTTAACCCTGTATCCGGTATAATTACGTAACTATAGTTGATTGTTTTATCATTATTGTTTTCAGTAATTCCAAAGGAATTTCCCTGGTATGCTACGTTTAATTCAAGCGGTGCATATTTTATTATAAATGATCCTGTATCTTTTTTAATGGAAATTTTGTCAGAATCGGCTGATGGTACCTTTAACAAATCACTGCGCCATTTTTGCCATTTATCAGGTTTTGCTAACAGGGTGTAAATATTTAGAAATGATGATTTAACCGAAATGGTTTCTTGTTGTTGTACCGGTATAAAAAAAGCCGATAAAATGGCTAGGGCTAACAATGATAAAATAACTTTTTGCTTCATTTAAGTTTATTGGTGGATGGGGGACTAAAATACATAAAAAACCTCGAATCGGGCAGGTTTTGGCTGTATTTATACTTGTCTTTTGATAAAAATTATCTCTGCTTTACACCAAAAATCTCGTGTACTTCATTAATTATTTAATACATTTATAGACCAATAATTAACCGGAAAAAGATTAAAAAAAGCGATCAAAAATTATGAAAAGATGCTTTTTTTATCCTGTTAATTTCCTGAATGAATTGATTAATGATTAAAGCTACTGCTAATTTTAGCCAGAAATGGCGAAATATCAACAAACTTATTTTAGTATTAATTACTGCTGTAATTAGCTTGTCATCGTGTAAACAAAAAAAGATTGAACCTGCCTTGTTTCAATTGCTCGATTCAACACAAACAGGTATCAATTTTACCAATACTTTAAGTGATAACGATTATCCTGGCATTTTAAATTACCTGTATTTTTATAATGGTGGAGGTGTTGCCATTGGTGATATTAATAATGACGGACTACCGGATATATTTTTTACATCCAACAAAAAGGGGGGTAACAAACTGTACTTAAACAAAGGCAATTACCAATTTGAAGATATTACCAATAAGGCAGGTGTTGCAGGTACGGCCGATTGGAGCACCGGTGTAACCATGGCGGATGTTAACAATGATGGTTACCTTGATATTTATGTGTGTGCAGTTGCAGGGAAGCTAGACTTTAAGGGTCATAATATGCTTTATATTAACAATCACGACGGCACTTTTACCGAAGAGTCTGCAGCGTATGGGCTTGACTTTTCAGGATTTTCCACTCAGGCTGCATTTTTTGACTACAACCATGACGGGAAGCTGGATTGCTTTTTACTGAACCAGTCAAACCACTCGGTTGATACCTATGGAGATACCAGTTTACGCCGTAAAAATAATAAGCTCGCCGGCAGCAGATTGTACTTAAATAATAACGGTCACTTCACTGATGTTACTCAAAAAGCGGGAATTTACAGCAGTGCACTGGGTTATGGCCTTGGGCTGGCCATTGGCGACCTGAACAATGATGGCTGGGACGACATTTATGTAGGGAATGATTTTCATGAAAACGATTATTACTACATCAATAACCATAACGGTACTTTCACCGAATCGGGCGCTAAGCATTTCAATCATTACAGTCGCTTTAGTATGGGCAATGATATGGCCGATTTTAACAACGACGGTCAGCTTGACATCATAACCGCTGATATGCTTCCTGCTGAAGAAAACATTTTAAAGACCTATGGTGGTGATGAATCATATGATCAGTATAAGTATAAAATACTTGATGGCGGTTTTCAATACCAGTATTCACGCAATTGCCTGCAAAAAAATCTTGGAAATGGAGAAGCATTCAGCGAAATAGGATTAATGGATGGCGTAGCAGCGACTGACTGGAGCTGGAGTCCATTGCTTGCCGATTTTGATAATGACGGAATAAAGGATCTTTTTATAGCAAACGGAATAAAGCGCCGGCCGACAGATATGGATTATATCAGCTTTATATCCAACATCTCCGTACAGGGATTGCTCCAAACAGGCCACGGAATGGATAATGTTGCAGTTGATAAGATGCCGCCGGGCGATACTCATAGCTATATTTTTAAAGGAACAAAAAGCGAAAAATTTATTGATAAAAGTGCCTTGTGGGGGTTTAAGGAAGCAATGTTATCAAATGGAGCTGCGTATGCTGATCTGAACAACGACGGCAATCTCGACCTGGTAATAAATAATTTAAACCATCCGGCTTGTATCTATAAAAACGTAAATAAGGGTAGCCACTACCTCAGCCTGAGATTTACCGGAAGACGGGATAACCGCTTTGGCATTGGTGCAAAAGCCTATGTTTTTAGCGGTAAGCAGATGCAATACGAGCAATTAATGCTCACACGCGGTTTCCAGTCATCAGTTGAGCCTAAACTGCATTTCGGATTAAATGACCATAAAAAAATTGATAGCTTGTTAGTTGTTTGGCCTGACCAAACTTACCAGGTTATCAGGAATATAAAGGGGGACCAATTATTGGTGATGGATCAAAAAAATGCTAAAGGTCATTTTGACCACAACAGATTTTTCCCTGCTCCGCTCCCGATCTTAAAAGACATCACAGATGAGTTGAAAATAAACTGGAAGCACCAGGAAAATAATTTTGTAGATTTTAACCTGCAACCGCTCATCCCACACATGCTTTCAACGGAAGGTCCGCGTATTGCAGTTGCGGATGTAAACCACGATGGGTATGACGACTTTTATATTTGCGGTGCAAAAGGTCAGCCGGGGGCCTTGTTTATTCAAACGCCAGGCGGCAGTTTCAAACTTTCTGTGCAGCCGGACTTTATTACGGATAAAGGCAGTGAAGATGTGGATGCCGTTTTTTTGGATGCAAATAAGGACGGGAACCCTGATTTATACGTAGTTAGCGGGGGTAATGAACTGCGTGATGGATCGCCTGAATTAGCAGACCGGTTGTATATAAATGATGGCAAGGGACATTTTAAACGCTCAAATAATATTCCATCAATCAAACTCAATAAATCAGCAGTAGCAGTTGCAGATGTAAACCATGATGGGTACCCTGATATTTTTGTAGGCGGTGCACCTGGTAATTTAGGATACGGGCAAATCCCCGAATCATATTTGCTGATGAACGACGGGCATGGGAATTATAAAAAGGCGCTGATCCCTGATGAGCTAAAATATGCCGGGATGCTGCGTTCGGTAGCTTTTGCAGATTTGGATAATGATGGCTGGCCAGATCTGGTTGTCGCCGGGGAGTGGATGCCGGTAAAGGTTTTCATGAATAAAAAGGGCAAATTTGTTCAACAGCACCAGGGAGACATTGATAAATTATCCGGATGGTGGCAAAAAATAGTGCTGGCAGATGTGGACGGTGATGGCAAAATTGACATTATTGCCGGTAATTATGGTTTAAATTCCAAACTTAAGCCTACCATCCAGGACCCTGTGAAGTTATTTTTAGCTGACCTTGATAAAAACGGGACGATCGATCCCTTGCTCACTTACAGTATTGATAAAAAGGACTATACTTTTTTAGGCAAGGGTGAGATAGAGAAACAGGTGCCGCTAATTAAAAAGAAATTTTTGTATTACCATGAGTTTGCAGGAAAAACGGTTAATGAGTTGTTTGGCGATTCATTAAAAGGGAAGCCTTTAACGGCCACTTCATTTACTTCAGGTGTATTTTATAATAAAGGCCAAGGCAATTTTGAGTTTAAGGCATTTCCATCATCCGCGCAAATGTCACCGCTTTTTGGCTTTGCTACATTGTCATTACCTGCTAAGGGAATACTTGCAGGCGGCAATTTTTCTGGGGTAATGCCTTATGAGGGGCGCTACGATGCAGATTATGGCGATGTAATGCTATTGGATAAAAGAAGGGATTTTAAATGGTTATCCTCTGTATCCTCCGGGTTTTTATTGCGTGGCGAGGTGAGGGATATTAAGATAATAAAAACAGCCGGAGGTATAATTTATGCTGTTGCCTTTAATAATAACAAGATCAGATTTTTTAAATTAAGTAACTAGATATGAGAAAAGTATATATACTATTATTTTGCCTTAGCTTGTTTTTCAACACCGCGTTACATGCCCAGGATGAATGGATAATAAAAGCTGACAAAATTGACCCGGCTAATTATTATGGCATTACCGTAGCTAACGGGATGATCGGGATAGTATCATCACCCGAGCCTTTTAAGGTAAAAAATGTTGTACTTGCCGGGGCTTATGATTTGTACGGAAGAGGAAGGGTAAGTAATTTCCTGAATAGCTTTAACTTGCTTAATATGTACCTGGAGATAAATGGCCGGCGCATCGATGCCAAAAACATCAGTAATTTTAAGCAGGAGCTTGACATGCAGCATGCTGCGTTTACCACTACTTTTGACTATGGTGATGACGCATCTGTAAAATACACCTATTATTCATTGCGACAGCTGCCTTTTACAGTTTTGATGGATATTTCCATTACTGCAAAAAAGCCGATAAATATTACTGCCGCCAGCGTTATGGAAGCACCGGATGCCTTAAGGGAAGTACAAAATTATTACAATGAAATAGACCGGCCCCATGTAACCATCAGCCTGCTTACCTCAACTGCAAAAAGTCCTACGGGTAAATTGCAGTTATGCGCGTCTAATACCTTTTTATTTAGCGAACCACATGGACAGGAGCCAAGAGTGATCCATGAAATGTGGGATAGTAATATGCACCTGATGAAATTTAGTAAGGCTATAGGTGCTGGCGAAACTTATCAGTATGCTGTTGCCGGTTCATCCATTACCTCCGCACATGATGCCGACCCGTTAAACCAAGCGGAACGTTTAACAATGTTTGCTAAGCTTGAAGGACGTGACCGTTTGATCCGGTACCATACCAACGCCTGGGCCGAGCTTTGGAAGAGCGATATTAAAATTGATGGTGATCCGCAGGTGCAACAGGATGTTCACAGTATGCTTTATCATTTATATTCCTTTTCACGTGCCGGAACTGCGTACGCTCCATCACCTATGGGGTTATCCGGCTTAGGTTATAACGGACATGTTTTTTGGGATGCCGACTTATGGATGTACCCGGCTTTATTGGTATTACATCCTGAGATAGCCAAATCATTGGTTGAATACAGGTATCAAAGGCTGGTGGCCGCAAGGCAAAACGCCTTTGCACATGGTTATAAGGGTGCAATGTTCCCATGGGAAAGTGCCGATAGCGGTGTAGAAGAAACACCTGTTTGGGCATTAAGTGGTCCGTTTGAACACCATATTACTGCGGATGTTGCGCTGGCAGCATGGAATTATTATTGCGTAACGCAGGATAAACAATGGTTACGTGAAAAGGGATGGCCCATACTTGCAGCCACAGCTGATTTTTGGGCAAGCCGTGTGGAAAGGAACGGTCCCGGTCAATATGATATAAAAGATGTTGTTGCTGCCGATGAATGGGCGGAGAATGTAGATAACAATGCATTTACCAATGCTGCCGCCATCGCAAATTTGCAGTTTGCAACGGCTGCGGCCAAAATATTGGGAATGCAAGCAGATCCTGATTGGCAATTGGTAGCTCAAAATATTCCTATTTTAAAATTTCCAGATGGTGTAACAAAGGAATTTGCCACTTATAAAGGCGAAGGAATTAAACAGGCAGATGTAAATCTGTTGGCTTATCCTTTAAAAACGATAACCGATGTTGCCCAGGTAAAAAAGGATCTGGAATATTATGATAGCCGGATACCAAACGAAGGTACCCCTGCCATGACCCAGGGTATATTTGCCTTGTTGTATTCAAGATTAGGAAATGGTGATAAGGCATATCATTGGTTTAAAGAAGCTTACGAACCGAATTTAAATCCGCCTTTCCGTGTGATTGCTGAAACAAAGGGAGGGACTAACCCCTATTTTGCCACTGGAGCCGGCGGGATTATTCAAAGCTTATTAATGGGTTTTGGAGGCCTGGATATTACGGACAAGGGTATTGTACAGATTAAAAGTAAACTGCCTTCTAACTGGCATTCACTAACCATTACAGGGGTTGGACCTGATAAAAAAACCTATGTTGTTAAATAAATATGATCCGATTAAACGTATGAAACGGTTACTATTGTTATTTGCTGTTGCCTTTTTACTTTTTACATCCTGTAAAAAACCGGATTATGTAAAGGTATTTCACGATCCTGACCTATACAGCCGCACGGTACACGAGCTAAACGGTGTGGTGATGGGAAATAATTTTACCCCGGTGGTGGCCTCCCGGAATTACGCTTATGCAAATATTGCCGGTTATGAAGTTATTGCAGCAGGTGACCCGGTGCATTACAGATCACTTGCAGGGCAGTTGAACGGGTTAAAAAGCGTTGCAAAACCCGATAAAGGAGCCACTATTGATTATCCTTACGCGGCAACGCTGGCTTTTTGCAAAGTTGGCGAAGCAGTAACATTTCCGGAAGGAAGCCTTAAATATTATACCGACAGCCTGCATCAACTTGCTATAAATCATGGTATGCCGACGGATATAATGGCTAATTCAGAGAAGTTTGCTAAAACAGTTGCTTTGTCAATTATGGCCTGGAGCAAAAAGGATAATTACTTAAAAACCAGGAGTATGCCTAAATTTGCCATCAATGATTCGGCAGGCAGATGGGTACCCACGCCACCTGCCTATACGGAGGCTGTTGAACCACACTGGAGCGAAATAAGGACGATGGTTATGAATAACGCTAAGGAATACACAGTGCCGCCGCCGCCCAAGTTTGATATTAAGGATAAAAACAGCCTGTATTATAAAGATGTTATCTATAGTAAAAATGCGGTGGACAGTCTAACTGCAGACCAGGCACATATGGCTGATTTTTGGGATGATAATCCAGGTAAATTGAATGTTAGCGGACACGTTATGTTTATTACTAAAAAGTTTTCACCTCCGGGTCATTGGCTAAGCATAGTTGGCATCGGTGCGCATAAAACAAAAGCTGACTTTAACACCACTGTTTGTGCTTATGCAAAAACTTCAATAGCGTTATTTGACGCTTTTATTGAATCGTGGACAGCTAAGTATATTCACAAAACCGCCCGGCCGGAAACTATTATAAATAAATATTTTGATCCAAACTGGCATCCGCATTTACAAACACCCCCTTTTCCTGAGTATACTTGCGGGCATTGTACCATATCTGCTGCGGCTGCCGAAGCACTTACCAGCGTTTTGGGCGACAACGTGGCTTACACCGATACTTCCGAGCTTGAGTTTGGTATAAAAAACCGCTCCTACAAATCTTTCCGAGCTGCAGCCAATGAAAATGTATGGGCAAGGTTTTATGGCGGCATACATTTCCATAACTCCTGTGTGGTATCAAATCGTTTTGGTAAAATAGTTGGCGATTCTGTGGTTATAAAACTGGTTATGAAGAAATAATGATAATAGAAGTATTAAAATAAATGTATATTATTCAGCTTCTACTCTATTTCAATATGTTAATAATCAGGGTATTGTAAAAAATATAAGCCGATTTTACTTAAATTTTTATTATATAAGCGGTAGTGATATTTGAGGTGATGTTCATCATGTTTTACAAGTTGTTATATTTATTGAAACATCAGATACTTAAATTTTTTGATTTATGTCTGTACAATTGGTTTAGTTGATAGGCAACCGGTTAGCTGGTTGCCTATTTCTTTAATAAAAAAGTTTCTTTTTTAATGCGGGTGATTATTATTTGCTCTTGTAATATTTAGCCGGAAGCGATTGTAATACTGACAAAGTATTGCGGTAGGCGCTTTAATACCGGTATCAAATTGACTCCTTCTATATGAACATTAACCTTCCTTCCAAACGATCAATAATATTATAATAATTAAAATAAATTATTTAAATTTAATTATTATAATTCGGTTTAACTTTAATAGAAAGGAGTTATCTTTATGTATAATTTTAACGGTAAGTGATAGAAACGTTTAAGGATCATATAATTAAACGCACACTTGTTATTAGCAAACTTTTAAGATTCAATAAAATATCGGATCAATAGCCCTATCCTAAAAATAATAATTTATAGTAAATCCCTTCTGCTGAACCAAGCGTGTGTTACTTATATTAGAATTTTCCAGATACTAGATTAGTATAAGTTTTATTAAAAATGAATTAACAAGGCGATAATTTATAGTCAAATTAAGCTACTGTCAAGTCTCTGTTAAGTTTCCTTCAAGCGCGTAAAACAATAGCCCTATTTCATAAGTTTGATAAATTAATAAAACAGGACAAGTTAATATGAAGAGGAAAATATTATTTATTACCGGTTCAATTAACCAAACGCAGCAAATGCACCAGATATCAAATTACCTTAAAAAGGAATATGATTGCTGGTTTAGCCAGTTATTTCCTGACACTGCATTTCTTAAAGCAATTGTAAAATATACACCATTTGCTAATGGCACGGTATTAACCGGCCAGTTTAAAGAACAGTCAGAAAATTACTTGCATCAGCATGGGCTTCGTATTGATTATGAAGGGAATATGAACAGATACGACCTGGTAGTAAACTGTACTGATATGATTGTGGCACCTAAATTCCGTCAAACCAAAACCATTTGGGTACAGGAAGGAATGATTGACAGGCGCACCATTTTTACCGGATTTGTTAAAGCGGCCGGCTTACCTCCATATTTTACAGGTGATACTTCATTAAACGGTTCAACAAATATTTGTGATATCTATTGTACAGCATCCGAAGGTTATAAAGATTATTTCGCAAAACACGGTACTGATCCTAAAAGATTGATTGTTACCGGCATACCAAACTATGACAATCAGCTCGAGTTTGTAAACAATGATTTCCCCTATCATAATTACATAATGGTGGCTACATCAGATATGCGCGAAACTTATAAGTTTGAGAACAGGATAGCATTTATAAAACATGCGGTAAAAATAGCTGCCGGAAGACAATTGCTTTTTAAGCTCCACCCCAATGAAAAGGTTGAGCGCGCAGAAGCGGAAATCCGTAAATATGCACCGGCAGGGACGTTAGTATACCATATAGGTAGCACTAACCATATGATTGCTAATTGCAGCGAACTCATCACTCAATATTCAACGGTGGTTTACACTGGTATTGCCCTCGGCAAAAAGGTATATTCTTATTTCGATGTGGAAGAGTTAAAACGCCTGGCCCCCATTCAGAACGGAGGAACTTCGGCAAAAAATATTGCGCAGGTATGCCGCAGCTTTATAGAGTTTAAGGGTAAAAAAGAAGATTTTCTGGCTGGGTTTACTTTGCAGCCGGAGGTTTTAAATTATTATGAAATACAATATGCCTGATTAAGGCAAAAGTGTAAAAAGAAAATGGCAGCAAATACAGTAATAGTTGTACAAGCCAGAATGTCATCCAGCCGCTTGCCGGGAAAGATTATGTTACCCCTTTTAGGCAAAAGCCTTTTGTGCCGGATGATAGAACGGCTACAGATGGTGAGCCACAAAGCCATGATAGTTATTGCTACGTCAACGGATAAAGCAGATGATATTGTAACGCGGGAATCTGCCAAAATCGGTGTTCCCTGTTATCGTGGTGATTTAAATAGTTTACTCGATCGGCATTACCAGGCTGCCAAATTATATGATGCAGATGTTGTACTAAAGATACCATCTGATTGTCCGCTCATTGATCCGCGTATTATTGACCTGGTGCTTGATTTTTACTTTACAAATCCGGGAGCATATGATTATGTGAGCAATTTGCATCCTGCCACCTATCCTGATGGTAATGATGTAGAGATAATGACCATGGCTTGTCTTGAAAAAACATGGAAAGAAGCTAATAGAATTTTAGAACGGGAGCATACAACTCCTTATATCTGGGAAAACCCAAAAAAATTCCGGATAGGGAATGTGCTTTGGCAAACCGGTAAAGATTACTCCATGTCGCACCGTTTTACAATCGACTATGAAGCAGATTATCAATTTATAAAGCGTGTATTTGAAGAATTATACGATAAAAATCACCGATTTTCATGTGATGATATTTTAACCTTGCTTGATGAGAAGCCGGAGATATATGATATAAATGCTAAATATGCCGGTGTAAACTGGTACCGTAATCACCTTGAGGAGCTGAAAACTATATCATCCAGCCAAACAAAAATAACTGTCTGATAAAATCTGAAATACTAATATATTAATGCAGTTTACTACCACACATATTAACCAACTTGAGGCCACTGCTTTAAATGTACGTGAGCACATTATTAAAATGTCGACCGATGGCGGCTGCTTTGTTGGCGCATCGTTATCTGCCGCCGATCTGATTGTTTACCTGTATTCGGATTTTCTGAATATCAACAAAAACAACCTGGATGATCCAAACCGTGATTACCTGTTCCTTTCTAAGGGGCATGATGTGCCTGCACTATATGGCACATTTGCAGAACTGGGATTATTGGAAAAAGAAAGGTTAAAAAACCATCTGTCTGTAAATGACCATATTTACTGGCATCCAAATACAAAAATACCCGGTATAGAATTTCATTCAGGCTCTTTAGGTCATTTGCCGTCGGTAGCAATTGGCGTTGCCATGGATATTAAAATAAAAGGCGGCACAAACAAAGTGGTTTGTATAATGGGCGATGGCGAGTTAAATGAGGGAACCTGCTGGGAGGCGGTACTTGTGGCCAATGCTTATAAATTAGACAATTTGATATTTGTGATAGACCGCAATCAGTTTCAGGCGAATATGGCTACTGAAGACCTGGTTCCCCTGGAACCATTGTATGATAAGTTCACTGCATTTGGTGCAGCGGTTAAAAGAATAAACGGGCACAGTTTTGAAGCTTTACACGAAGCATTTTCGGCTTATCCCTTTCAAACCAGTAAGCTGAATGTAGTAATTGCTGATACCGTAAGAGGCAGGGGATTGCCTAGCATAGAAAGCCGCGCCGACAGGTGGTTCTGCAACTTTACTTCATCTGAAGTAGAAGATTTACTTAAAGAGTTGCACGGTGAACACTTAACTCAATTAACATCAGAAACTCTAGTAGTCAGATAACATGTCATACGAAGAATTACTTACAGAGACCGCTTTATCAGATGACCGTTTTATTGTGATGACAGCGGAAAATCGTGCGCTGGTGCGGAACATACCTGCCAAATTAGGTAACCGTTTTATTGATACAGGAATCACCGAACAAACCATGGTCGGCGCTGCTGCAGGTTTGGCTTTGCGCGGGCGTATACCGGTAATACATGCCCTGGCATCGTTTTTATCTATGCGCGCATTTGAATTTGTTCGCACAGATGCGGGAATACCAAATCTACCGGTTAAACTTAGCAGTTTTATTCCGGGTTTTTTGTCAGATGGAAATGGTCCTACTCACCAGGCGCTTGAAGATATCTCGCTGATGCGGGGCATTCCAAACATAACAGTATTTGCTCCTGCTGATGAAGATGACCTTGTGAAAATGCTGCCGCAAATTTGGAATCATCCAAATCCTTCATACGTGCGTATCAACACGCGTAAAACAGATTATCAGCATACGCCCTTTGAATGGGGCAAAGCCGAAATAATTGCTAAAGGCGATGACGTTACCATACTAACCTATGGTTTGTTATTTGAACAAGCATTGATAGCAACCGATATACTTAAAAAAGAAGGCTTATCTGTAGGATTGATCAATATCCGCAGCCTTAAGCCAATTGATGAACGGGCAATATTAGAAGCTACCCGCGATAGCAGTCTTACTGTAACGCTCGAAGACCATTTCCTTACCGGAGGTTTATACAGCATTGTTGCAGAACTATTATTAAAACACGGCCTTACTGCTAATATTTTACCGATTGCATTGAACGAAAAATGGTTTAAGCCATCCTTATTGCCCAATGTTTTGGAGTACGAAGGATTTACAGGAAAACAGATAGCCGAAAAAATATTAGGCTACAAAACTTTTTACAAACAACCGGAGATTTCGATCCCGCAATTTTCTGAATGATAAATACTGACATATTATGCCAAATTCTATACAATTTAATGAGGGTTATCCTGAAATAACGAAATCAAACGAACTGTATCAACGCGCTTTAAAAGTGCAGAAACCTGTTACGCAAACACTTGCAAAAGGGCCAGGACAATTTACCAACGGCGTCGCCCCCAAATATTTGCAAAAGGCAAAAGGTGCTCATGTTTGGGATGTTGACGGTAACGAATACATTGATTTTAATTCTGCTATAGGCCCAATCTCTTTAGGTTATGCTTATCCAGCTGTTGATGAAGCTATAAAAAAACAACTGGAGGACGGCATCACATTTTCACTGATGCACCCGCTGGAAGTGGAACTGTCTGAATTAGTACAACAGGTAATACCAAATGCCGAAGCAGTAAAAATAGCAAAAACCGGAGCGGATGTTTGCTCCGCAGCCATACGTGTTGCACGTGCTTTTACCGGTCGTGAAAAGATATTTTGCTGTGGATACCATGGCTGGCACGATTGGTATATCGGCATTACCAGTCGCAATGCAGGCATCCCGGAGGCTATCCAGAACATGACCTACACTTTTGAGTATAATGACATCGAAGCAATAAAAGCGGCCCTTGATGAAACTGTTGCAGCCCTAATCTTGGAGCCCTTTATTTTTGAAGCACCCAAACCGGGTTTCCTGAAAGAGCTTGCTGAGGTATGCAAAGCCAACGGTACCTTGTTGATTTTTGATGAAATGTGGACAGGCTTCCGCATAGCCCTGGGCGGTGCGCAGGAATATTTTAATGTAAAGCCCGATTTGGCAGTTTATTCAAAAGCGTGTGCAAATGGCATGCCTATAGCCCTGCTTACCGGTCGTGCGGATGTTATGGAACTATTTAATTCATCGGTTTTTAGTTATACTACTTTCGGCGGTGAAGCATTATCGCTGGCGGCATGTATTGCTACTATCAATGAGTTGCGTGATAAAAATGTACCAAAATACCTTGATGAAAAAGGAGGGTTACTAAAAGATGGCTATAACGCAATCGCAATTGAAACCGGAATGGATCTTTATACACGTTGCATAGGTTACAACTGCCGCTCCATGGTGACATTTACCGCTGAAGCGGGTAACGGGCTCGAGGTTAAAACATTGATGCAGCAGGAAATGATTAAACGCGGCGTATTATGGGCGGGCTTTCATAATATGTGTTACAGCCATAGTGATGAAGATATTGCCTATACGCTTTCGGCTTACCGGGATGTGATGCGTATTATGAAAGAAGCGATACTAAGTGGCAATATTAAACAATATTTAAAAGGCGAAGTACTGGAGGCGGTTTTCAGAAAAGTAAATAATTACAATATCAAACCTAAAGCAGTATAGAAAAAATCTATGGAACTGTTTTCGTTAAAAAATAAAACTGCTATTGTTACCGGTGCATTAGGCTTGCTGGGTAAAAAGCATTGTGAGGCGCTTGCAGACGCAGGTGCAAATGTTATAGTAGCTGACCTGGATGAGGGCGGTGCTGAGGAGTTTGCAAAAAGCCTTGGTGAGCAGCATTGTGGGCTAAAGGTTGATGTAACAAGCGAACGTTATTTGAAAATAGCACGTGATAAAATATCGGCCCGTTACGGCACTATAGACATATTAGTGAACAATGCCGCCATCAACGATATGTTCGAAAATCCGGTCCTTGCAAAGGAGCTATCGGCATTTGAGAATTATCCGCTGGATGCCTTTAAAAAATCATTAGACGTTAACATTATCGGAGTATTTCTTGCATCGCAGGTTTTTGGTACGGTAATGGCGAACCAGGGTAATGGAAGTATTATCAATATTGCCTCGACCTATGGGATTGTTGGTCCCGACCAATCCATTTATCGTGACGCACATGGCGAACAAACATTTTATAAATCACCGGTATATCCAGTTACCAAAGGAGCGGTTGTAAACTTTACCCGATTCTTAGCCGCTTACTGGGGACATAAAGGGATAAGGGTAAATACGCTTTCGCCCGGCGGTGTTGAAAATGAGCAAAACGAATTTTTTATTCAGAATTATTCAGCTAAGACTTTATTAGGACGCATGGCCAGACCGGCAGATTATCAGGGGGCATTGGTTTTTTTAGCCAGCGAGGCATCGGCCTATATGACCGGGGCAAACCTTGTAGTTGACGGAGGATGGACGGCAATTTAAATCTAAACTAAATATAATGGAAAAGATGTTAAAAGACAAGCTTTCACGTATCAAATTACTCCTTACGGATTGTGACGGCGTATTAACTGATGGGGGTGTTTATTATGGTGAAACGGGAGAAGCATTGAAAAGGTTTGATATCCGGGACGGCATGGGAGTTGAACGCTTACGCAATTTTGCAGGTGTAGCTACCGGAATTATTACAGGCGAACTTTCGCCATCATTAATTAAACGCGCTGAAAAGTTAAAGATCACCGAATTACACTTAGGCGCTAAAGATAAACCGGCTGTATTTAAGGAAATATTGAGTCGCCTGAATTTACAACCTGAGGAGGTTGCCTATATTGGTGATGATACCAATGACCTGGAGATAATGAAGCTTGCAGGAGTAACGGCCTGCCCTGCCAATGCTATTTCTTTTGTAAAAGAGGTGGCAGCAGTTGTCTGTGAAAACAATGGCGGTCACGGTTGCTTCAGGGAAGTTGCCGAGCTAATCATAGCATCCCGCCAGGCCGAAAAGCCTGTAGGGCTTTTGTATGAGACTATAACATTAAACACGGGTAATAAAATTGGCCCCGGCGAGCCTTGTTATATCATCGCTGAGATAGGCATTAACCATAACGGATCATTGGAAATTGCAAAAAAACTCATTGATGAAGCCGTTGCTGCTAAAGCTACTGCTGTTAAATTTCAAAAAAGAACCCCCGAGATCTGTGTGCCGAAAGACCAATGGAATATTATGCGCGATACACCATGGGGCCGTATAAGCTACATTGACTATAAACGTAAAACAGAATTTGGTATTGCCGAGTATGCAACCATTGATCAGTATTGCAAAAAACAGGGGATAGATTGGTTTGTATCAACCTGGGATGTAGAGGCGGTAGATTTTATGGAGCAGTTTGATACGCCCTTATATAAACTGGCATCGGCTTCGCTTACCGATTTTCCGCTTATTAACCGCATACTTTTAACCGGCAAACCGCTGATGCTTTCAACCGGTATGTCAACCAATAAGGAGATTGACGATGCGGTTAACCTTGTAAAGGCATTTGATGAAAACTATCCTTTGCTTATTGCGCATTCCACCTCGGCTTATCCATGTAAGCCTGAGGAACTGAATCTGAAGATGATCCAAACGTTGGGTAGTAAGTTTCCAGGCATTCCTATCGGTTATTCTGGTCATGAAACAGGTTTAGCCACCACGGTAGCCGCCGTATCTTTGGGTGCCATTTTTGTTGAACGCCATTTTACGCTCGACCGTGCCATGTGGGGATCTGACCACGCTGCATCTGTTGAGCCACAAGGCTTTCAGCGCCTGGTTCGTGACATCCGCGATGTAGAGACAGCTACCGGCGATGGGATCAAAAAAGTTTATGAATCAGAACTTGGCGCAATGAAAAGGTTAAGGGTAAATATTAGTGATGACTATAAAGATAAGTCGTTAGTATAAATTATAGTGATGAGTTTGAAACTAAGCTTATTGTAATTTTAAGCACCCTCAGTTTCAAACTCATTACTATTGATAAATTTAGATTTACTTTTGATTTATAATGACCGTAGTACAGATAACAACTACAATTTTAATATGCTGGGTGATATTCATCATTGTCTGGGAACGGATATCGCCATACCGTAAAGGCCTGCCGTTTTTCAGGGAGGGTTTTTGGATCGATCTGGTTTGGTATACCATCATCCAGAGTTATATTCTTAAAATAGTGATCTTTGATTATATCATAAGCCCCCTTCAGCATCATATTGCATGGCAGGGCGTTGCTTTTTTTAAAAGCTGGAGTATAACAGAGCAAGTATTGTTTTTCCTGGTTAGCCACGATCTTTATATCTACCTTTTTCATCGCCTGCAACATAGAAGCAAATTATTGTGGCGCACACACGAGGCTCATCATTCGGGTAAACAAGTTGATTTCCTGGCGGGATCACGTTCTCATGCTGTGGAAATAATCATCAACCAAACCATTGAGTTTGCCCCAATAGTTATTTTGGGTGCACATCCCGAAGTTATACCTATTAAGGCTATGCTCGATGCTATATTCGGGATGTTTATCCACGCTAACATTAACGTGAAACTGGGTAAGCTTAAATACTTTTTTAATTCGCCCGAGCTGCACTTATGGCATCACGCTAATTACTACGAGGTTTTTCATGCTAATTTTTCCACCAAATTTTCGATATGGGATTACCTGTTTGGAACAATTTACGATCCGGGTAATAAACCTGGCAACGAGCCAGAGAACTGGGGCCTGTATTATGATTTCCCTAAAGACTATTTTTTACAGCATGCTTTCTCTGTAAAGCGCTTTGATGAAAAGCAATTGTTAAAACATAAGGGGTTTAAGTACTATTATGAATTGCGGCCAAACGTACTCAAAAGTTTAAAAAAACTTTTTGGTATCCGGAATAATGCAGCTATAATTGAGATACATCAGCATGTTAATTTATCACCTGAAAGAATTGAGAAAAATGCCGATGAAAAATTAATATGCAATCAATAACTAATCTTTACACGTATTGGCCTGGATATATTTGATATTAGCAGCTTCATGCGAAACAGCATGGACATTCTGTTTAAAATTTATGAAGTTCAGCGACCTTAAAACGTTAAGGTTGGGAAGTTTTTACAGATGGCAGGGAGGGTTGCCTGTATTACTTCCTTTTATTGGTTACATCGCGTTTGGATTGGCAAACATTTACCTGTTCTCACTTGCTATGAAACAGCTGCCTACTGCCACTGCATTTGCCGTTTGGACTGCGACCACATTAATCTTCATAAAGGTGGCTGAAGTTGTGTTTTTTCATGAGCGCGTCTTATGGCCCGAAGTGCTTTTTATGCTGCTGATCATGATAGGAATACTCGGATTAAAAATTTACGCCGTACAAGCTAAATAAAGAAAAACAAGCCTCTATCGTTTTCTGGTAAATAATTTGCCAGCCGAATCGTTTATATGTTTGAACACCCGCATCATCATTGAAAGCCAATATGGATAACAGGAGAGATTTTATAAAAAAAGCCGCTTTACTAACCGGCGCGGCAGGATTATCAAATATGCTTCCTGAATCGATCCAAAAGGCAATGGCTATTAATGCCGCTCCGGGTAGTACTTATCTGGACGCTGAGCATGTGGTTATACTTATGCAGGAGAACCGCTCATTTGATCATTGTTTCGGTACCCTTAAAGGTGTAAGGGGATATAATGACCCCCGCGCTATCGATCTGCCTAACAAAAACAAGGTGTGGCTGCAATCCAATTCAAAAGGCGAAACGTATGCGCCGTTCCGTTTGGATATTAAAAACACAAAAGCTACCTGGATGAATTCGTTGCCGCATACCTGGCGCAATCAGGTAAATGCACGTAATGATGGCAAGTTTGATAAATGGCTTGATAACAAGCGCAACAGCGTCCCCGCTTATGCTAATATGCCCTTAACATTGGGCTACCACACCCGGGAGGATATACCTTTTTATTATGCATTAGCCGATGCCTTTACCATTTGCGATCAGAATTTTTGTTCGGCGCTCACCGGTACCAATCCAAACCGGCTTTACTTTTGGACAGGCACTGTCCGCGAGGAACAAAATGAAAACTCAAAGGCCAATGTATGGAACGAAGACATGGATTATGGTACCTTAAAATGGGTAACATTTCCAGAACGTTTGGAAGATAATGGCATATCCTGGAAATGTTACCAAAATGAAGTAGCTATTGATACTGGCTTTGAAGGTGAAGAAGATCCATGGCTCTCTAATTTTCAGGATAATGCGTTGGAATTTTTTGCGCAATATAATATTCATCTGCACGAACCGCACCTCATCGCAATGCAAAAGAGGGCGGAAGAGCTACCGGAAAAAATTGATGAATTGCAAAAAAGAATTGATGCATTGCCTGTGGGTGATAAACAGCTCAGCCAGCTGAAAAGGCAATTAAGGGAAATGAAATCATACCTGGACGCGGTGAAAAAAGAACGCGAAATATGGAAGTTGGGCATGTTTGATCAATTATCCGACAGGGAAAAAAGTATTCATAAAAAAGCCTTCGATACCAATAAAAACGACCCCGATTTTCATGAGCTTGCCACGTTAAGGTATAACGACGATGGTACGGAGCGCGAATTAAAGGTGCCGAAAGGCGATGTACTGCACCAGTTTAGGGCAGATGTAAAAAATGGCAACCTACCAACGGTATCATGGATAACGGCCCCCGAGAACTTCTCTGATCATCCGAGTGCCGCCTGGTATGGTGCCTGGTATGTGTCGGAAGTTTTGGATATCCTTACCCAAAACCCGGAAGTATGGAAAAAAACGATCTTTATATTGGGATATGATGAAAACGATGGTTATTTTGATCATATTCCGCCGTTTGTAGCACCTCACTCACATAAAGCAGGTACCGGCAAAGTATCCGATGGTATTGATACCCGGGTAGAGTTTGTGACGGTTGAACAAGAGCTGGCGAGAAAAGATTTTCCTGAAAAATATGACCGTGAAAGTTCGCTCGGGCTGGGCTACCGTGTTCCGCTTATAATTGTTTCGCCATGGAGCAAGGGAGGATGGGTAAACTCCGAAGTGTTTGACCACACATCAACCCTCCGGTTTTTAGAGAACTTTTTAAGTAAAAAAACAGGCAAAGAAATAAAGGAGGCCAACATCAGCGACTGGCGGAGAGCTGTTTGCGGTGATCTTACCTCGGTATTCCGGCCTTATAACGGAGAGACGATACCAACGCCTCAATTTGTGCCGAAGGATGCGTTTGTTGAAAGCATCCATAAGGCGCAGTTTAAAAAATTGCCTGACGATTATAAGCTGCTGACAGCCGAAGAGATAACGCTTATAAATAAAGCGCCGTATGCTTCGCCTTATATGCCTAAACAAGAAAAAGGCATTAAACCGTCGTGCCCGTTGCCTTATCAATTGTATGCTGATGGCCGGTTAAGCGCTGATAAGAAATCGGTCACTATTAAATTCACTGCTGGTAACGAAATATTTGGCCAGTTGGCATCCGGTGCGCCATTTAATGTATACGCGCCCGGTAAATATCTGCAGGAAAAGAATCAGCAGCAGGTGATGGATAATGTGCGTACCTGGGCCTATACAGCAGTTGCCGGTGATACCTTGACCGATGAATGGCCCCTGCATGAGTTTGAGAATAGCAACTATCATTTGCGTGTATACGGGCCAAATGGGTTTTTCCGGGAATTTACAGGGGATGCCGCTGATCCGGAAATTGATATTATGTGCGAATACCAGCGCAGCCTGACTAATAGCAAAAACCTAAGCGGCAACATTGAATTAAAGCTTCATAATTTAAGCGCAGGCCAGCAAATAATTGAAGTAACCGACCATGCTTACAAAGTAAATAATCATAAAAAAGTACTGGAGGCAGGCAGTAAAACCGCCTTGGTACTTAATTTGGTTAATAGCCACAACTGGTATGATTTCAGCGTGAAAGTAAGCGGTGTTCAATCTTTTGAAAAACGCTATGCCGGCCGTGTAGAAACCGGAAGGCCAGGTTACAGCGATCCTCAAATGGAATGATCTGTTTAATATTCTGGAGATATAGCCCATAAAATTCTTCACGTAATTTTATGGGCAATTTGTTATTTCATTGTATTTATAGTAGCTATTATAATATATTGTTAACACGATGTTGTTATAAATAATCATAAATAAAACCTCTGAGCATTCTGATATGTTGTAGGATTAATATTTAAAGGGCATTAATAAATATTAATTACAGCTATGAACGCAATTTCACCATGGGCTGCAACCGCCAGTTTTACCTTAGCAGACGCAGATTTGCCGGTTTTATATACCAGGCAACTTGATGGTTTTACCTTTAAGGTACATGTTGCGGCCGATTCTTTATTGATCAACGTACAATGGTCCGGGGGCGGAAACCTGATATTCCGTGCCGCATATGCGCCTGGTGGGAATTTAAATGTGGAGCGTACCAAAGAAAGAGCCGACGGAGTAACATTTTTATTGATTTCCGTTATCGGAAAAATGAAAGTAAACGTAGATTTTATAGCGGGCGAACACCCCATACTCCGTTATAAAACCACTTTAACACCAAATGCAGATCTGCTAATTCCCTTCTGGCCAAGGGATATTGTCATTCCCGCCAAAGACGGAAACCCACAGCATACAGAGGGGAAAATTTATGTTCAGCAGGTTGGTTCGCGTTCAGGGCAGCTTTATTTTGGTATTACCCGGCCTAAAGCAGGCGCTGTATTATACCTGCAAAATTTAACCGCCTTAGCTGACTATTGCCAGCAAACGGAGACTTCAGCAGCAGAAGTAGTGGGAGGAGAATGGCCCGAAATTGGCTTTGCCCTGCCGCCTACCTTAAAGGGGAAACCTCTTGCAGCAGCGAAAGAAGTAGTTATCAGCGATGCGCTTGTAACTTTTGATATGGAGGCGCCAAAAGATGAACCGGCTATTGTTAAACAATATATGGACCTGCTGGCTGAAATTTACCTGCAGTTACCCAAACCGGAAACACATTACCAGCATTGGCCGCAAATTTTAGATAGCGGCCTTAAAGATCTGATCGATAGTCCCGGCTGTTGGTCGCAGGTGGCGGGCAACCACTATTTTAACGCTTATGTATGTGATTATGCCACCCCTCCCGAAATTATGGTGCAGCTTGCCGTATTACTGCCTTTACTGGATTATGTAGAGTGGAGTGATACGGACCTGGAAGTAATGAAGCGGATAAAGGATGGATTGTCTGCTTTTTATGACGAGAAAATCGGTACTATTATGCGGTGGCATCCGGCGGCGGCTGGTAAGCTGGAAGGCGAAGAAGAACAAAAGAAACCAATGGTTATGGACTCATGGTACCTGCATCATCCCATGCTGAACCTATCCAGGATGGCGCTAAAAGGCGATAAGGTAGCAGAGAAGCTTTTCGTTGATTCATTGGAATTTGTTATTAAAGTGGCTCATCATTTTAATTACCAGTGGCCGGTATTTTATAACATTGAAACGCTTGAAGTGGTCAAAGCGGAAACTCAGCCGGGCAAAGGAGGCGAAAAAGATGTCCCCGGTTTGTATGCGCATGTTATGCTACAGGCCTGGGAACTGACAGGCCAAAAAAAATATTTAAAAGAAGCAGAAACAGCCGCTAAAAAACTACAGGGTTTGGGTTTTGAATTATTTTACCAGGCAAACAATACCGCTTTTTCAGCGGGTGCAATGCTGCGGTTATGGAAGGCTACCAAAAATGAAACTTATAAGGAACTGAGTTATTTATGCCTTGCCAATATATTTAAAAATGTGCGGCTGTGGGATTGCAACTATGGCTACGGCAAAAACTTTCCTTCGTTTTTCGCGCTGTTCCCTTTAAGCGATGCCCCTTATACCGCAGTTTATGAAGAGCAGGAAGTATTCTGTGCATTTCATGATTACCTGCGCCATGCAGAAGGTGAGGAGCTATTGCCTTCAGCCCGGTTGCTGGTAGCCGAATATATCCGTTATCTGGTAGAAAGAGCGGTCTATTATTACCCAACCATGCTGCCCAAAGAAATGTTGTCGACCGAGGTAAAAATTGGGGAACTGGATCCTAACCTTTGGATTGCCCTGGAAGATATGCACGACGGCTGGGAACAGTGCGGACAGGTAGGCCAGGAGGTGTACGGCGCAGGTAATGCTTTTGGGATATTGCCACGTCATTATATGCAGGTGCCCGCCGAAGATTTTAAAGTATATGTTGATTATCCAACTTATGGATTTGCTGCCAAAAAAGGTAAACCCATTACTTTTCAACTTGCCGGTGATGGCAGGCTAAGTTGCCGGATGATGATCGTTAAAAATGGAAAAGGCAAGCTGCCCGCATTTACGGTGACAATTAAGGGCCAAAAAGATGAATTAAAAGGTAAGCAAACTAAAGACGGGTATATGGAATACTGCCTGCAGGGTAACCAAACGGTTAAAATTGACTGGGAAAGAAAATAAGTAGTATATAGGCGATATTAATTAAGCTATCATAACTGGAACTGACCAAAAGGTGAATGATGAATTGGTCAGCTCTCTTTATATTTTCGGTTTGCTGTTAAGTAATTTTAGTTGTTGAACTTGGTATTGAGCGATGTGCTTAAAATATGAATACGGTCTGCCTGGATAAATTCAATTATTATTCATCTTCAGCAAAAGTGAGCACATAGTTATTATTATCCAATATGGAAAATTCTGTAGCGCCATAAAAAGTCTTGTCGAGCGGCTTTAGTATTTTCACCTTGTCTTTTATTAGCTCAAAAAAATCCCTGATCTTTTTTAGTTTGATATATAGCAGTTGCGAGGCGCCATTTTGTCGGCTTATTTCAGGCAACTCGTCCCCCAGGCTTGCAAAGGTTTGAAACATAAAGGTAACATTACCGTTCGCCATCATCGCCCAAACAAAATCGTTGCCGGCTTCGGGCACTGTCATAACTACTTGAAACCCTATTGACTTGTAAAAGGCAATGGTTTCATCCATACTGTTAACAAAAATATTGGGCGACAGGCTTTCCATAGGTTTTCAATTATCAGGTAAATTTATTTTTTTTATTTCGGATACCGGGTGTTCCATTCCGGATTTATTTAATTTCGAATCCCTGGTTTACTAATTCACCAAATTACTAATTATATGTCATTAATAGAAGATTTTGAGGCCTATCGTACCAAAATGAACGACAGGATAATGGAAACGGCCAATACCAATATAAAACGCTTTTTTGCTTTGGATACTACTACTTATGCCGATGGTGCATTGGATGTAAAAACAAAAGAGATGCTGGGCCTGGTGGCGTCGATGGTTTTGCGTTGTGACGATTGCATTAAATACCACTTAGGCAAATGCTACGAAGCCCGTGTAAATAATGATGAAATGAATGAAGTATTTATGATTGCCAATTTGGTAGGTGGATCAATTGTGATACCTCATTACCGGAGAGCGGTCGAATATTGGGATGAATTGAATTTAGTTGGCAGCGAGCAGTAAGCAGTTTGCAGTTAATATCTAACTTAGCTGAATACGAACTGATATATGCAAACTCAAGACTTAAGACTCAAGACTCAGGACTTAAAAAGATGCACATGGTGCGGGACCGATCCGCTTTATATTAAGTATCACGACGAAGAATGGGGCAAGGAAGTTCACGACGATAAAAAGCTGTTTGAGTTTTTGATATTGGAGTCGGCTCAGGCGGGGCTTAGCTGGATAACTATTTTACGTCGTCGTGGGGGCTACCGCAAAGCTTTTGCTGACTTTGATGTAAAAAAAGTAGCAACTTTTGATGCTGATGATGTAGAGCGGTTAATGAACGATGCCGGCATTATCCGCAACCGGTTAAAGGTTTT
>JAQBOU010000209.1 GCA_028287865.1 Mucilaginibacter sp.
TTGAGCAGCCAGCAACACTATCAGGATGTCGCTCAAAAATTAGCGGCAAAGGGCTTTCAGTTGTGAACTCATGCGATAGGAGATTCGGCAAACCGGGTGATCTTAAAAATATATGCAAGCGTTTTAAAAGGCAAAAACGACCGCCGCTGGCGCATTGAACATGCACAGGTGTTAGCGCCAGAAGATATTAAGTTTTTTGGAGCGTATAATATAATCCCTTCTGTGCAGCCAACACACGCTACATCTGATATGTATTGGGCTGCAGCACGTCTGGGTAAAAAGCGGCTAAAAACTGCATATGCCTATAAACAACTGCTGGAACAAAATGGTTGGCTGCCGTTGGGCACTGATTTCCCGGTAGAAAACATTAACCCCATGTACACGTTTTATGCCGCTGTAGAGCGTAAAGATTTCAAAGGGTATCCTGACGGTGGTTTTCAACCCGAAAATGCCATCAGCAGGACACAGGCTTTAAGAGGAATAACCATATGGGCGGCTAAAGCAAATTTTGAAGAAAAAGAAAAGGGAAGTATCGAGCCGGGTAAGTATGCCGATTTTGTGATACTTGACAAAGACATTATGAAAATAAACGGCGCCGAATTGCCAAATGTTAAAGTTTTAAAAACATATATAAATGGAGAAAAGGTTTATGAGAAAAAGTAAGTGGCAGTGGTGTACATCAATTTTATTGGGGTTTATTTTATTTAATTCAGCATGTGCACAAAATCCGCCGTTTACCGGGCTCGCTTATGTTAACGAAGAAAAGCTGGTTGAACAATCAACGGTTTTATTGAACAATGCAAACTTCTTAATACCGCTCCAAAACCTTGATCAGTTAAAAATTGCCAGCATTCATTTTTCAAATGCTTATGCTGCCGGGTTCGATAGTTTGCTGAATAAATATGAAAAAGTAACCCTGTTTGATGGAAATGAATATACCGGTATAAAAAGCCTTGAGGACTTATCTTCTGATCTGAAATGGTACAACACCGTTATCGTGCAGTTAAATGAGGCGGACCTGGCTAATCCGCTAATTCAAAATTTTATCACCACCAACCAAAAAATTAAAAACATAATCATCGCTTTATTTGGCAACAGCAATGCATTGGTTAAACTTGGCAATATTAATGTGCCGGTTATATGGGCAGAGCGTGTATCCCCGGTTTCGGCATTTTACAGTGCCCAGGCCATCTTTGGAGGCGTAGCTATTACTCAAAAATTAAACAGGGACTTATCCCCGGTGTATAAAAAAAACATGGGTTTTACCACTATAAAAAACCGTTTACAATACACAGTTCCTGAGGATGCAGGTGTAAATTCGGGCAACCTGACGGGAATCGATAATATAGCAGCCGAAGCCATTTTGAACCATGCAGCTCCCGGCTGTGTTGTTTTGGTAGCCAAAGACGGTAAGGTGATATTTAATAAAGCTTATGGCTACCACACCTATGATAAAACATTGCCCGATAAGCTTACCGATATTTTCGATGTTGCCTCAATGACTAAAACATCAGCCACTACAATGGAGACGATGCAGTTGGTTGACCAGGGCAAACTAAACATTGATGCAACGCTTGGTGATTACCTTCCGGTTGCCCGTAAAACAAACAAAAATGAAATCCATGTTCGCGAAATATTAACGCACCAGGCGGGTTTGATCCCCGACATTCCAACCCTTGACGCAATAAAACCAGCAGACCATAGTACAGATTCATCAGCTGCTTATCCTACCAAAGTAAACGACGGTTATTACTTGAGAAAAGATTATTTTAAAGAGGTAATGTGGCCCGAGATGCTGAACTCGCCGCTAAAAACCCGGGGGCAATATGTTTACAGCGATCTGAGCATGTGTTTTATGCAGCAAATAATTGAAACGATTACCGCCACGCCCGAAAATGTGTATGTACAGCATCAGTTCTATACGCCGCTGGGTATGCAAACTGCCGGTTATTTACCACTTTACCGTTTTAAACCCAATCAAATAGTCCCCACCGAGGATGACCAGGTTTACCGTCATGCATTGCTTGACGGCTATGTGCACGATCCTACTGCTGCTTTGATGGGTGGAGTTGCCGGGCATGCCGGCTTGTTTGCCAGCGCGAATGACGTGGCGATATTATACCAGATGATGCTGAACCGGGGGACTTATGGCGGTGTGCAATATATTAAACCCGAAACGGTAGACCTGTTTACAGCAAAACAATCAGATGTAAGCCGCCGGGGCTTAGGTTTTGACCGTTGGGACCCGCTTGCTGATCATCATTATCCTTCGCAACTGGCATCGCCCCAAACTTACGGGCATACCGGTTTTACCGGAACCTGCGTATGGGTTGATCCGAAATACAATTTGGTTTATATATTTTTATCAAACAGGGTAAATCCGAATGTTGGCAGCAAGTTATCCAGCTTAAATATAAGGCCAAGGATTATGGATGTAGTTTATGAAGCTGTTCAGAAAGGTATGTAGCCTGATTTTAGAATTACGATTTCAGATTTATATACTTGCACTCGTTTATAACGAGTGCTTAATTTGGGTAAGCGATTGTATAGCGCATAAAAAACGCATCGCCGATGAGCGCAGGAATAAAGCTGATTATAATGAGATTCCAATATATCTTTGATTAAATGACTAAAAAGTATCTGCTGCTCGTGTGTTTTTTTCTGCTCACCCAATTAAAAGCGAAAGCAGATTTTAATTTTAATAACAATTGTATTGAAGCCTATAAAGCTATATTAAGCTTGCGGTTAAATGAGGCCAGGCTACTGATTCAAAAGGAAAAACAACAAAACCCCAAAAACGGCATCCCGGTTCTATTGGATAATTATATAGATTACTTTAGTCTGCTTGCGTCTGAAAATAAGGGCGAATATGAAAGGCTGAAAGATAATAAGTCAAGCAGGCTCTCGGCATTGGAGGATAATGACAGCAATTCTCCCTATTATCTTTTTTCCCAGGCAGAGATTTATTTACAATGGTCGCTTTTAAAGGCCAAATTTGGTGATTATGTATCCTCAGGCTTTGATGCAAAAAAAGCAAACAGCCTGTTAAAGGAAAATGCTCAAAAATACCCCGGATTTTTGCCCAATCAAAAAAGTTTGGCGCTTGTTAATGTGGTTTTTGGGTCTATTCCCGCAAGCTTCAAAAGCGTAACGCGATTTTTAGGCATGACGGGCAACGCCCAGGCCGGGCTTAAACAGCTGGAAGAGCTTAGAACAGAACTTACCAAAACAAAATATGATTTCTATAATGATGAAGTCGTCTTCTTTTTATGCAATATTAATATTGATGTGCTGCACAATTACAATGCATATCCTAAACTGATCACTTACTTGTCGGGGTTAGAAAATAGCAGCCTGCTCAAAGTGTTTTTAGAGGGCCGCATTGCAGCTAAAACAGCCCATAATGATGAGGCCATTGCCTACCTGGAAGCAAGGCCGAAATCAAATCAATATGTGTCCCTTCCCCTAATAAATTATATTTTAGGAAGCGCCAAGCTAAACCGGATGGATAGCGATGCTCCCGCGTTTTTATTGGATTATGTAAAAGAGTACAAAGGGGTAAACTATATAAAAGACGCCTATTTAAAGATGGCCTATTACTACCTATTGCAAAATGAAGGAGAAAAGTATAATTATTATTTAAAGCTCGCTAAGAGCAGGGGATATACCGTCGATCAAAAAGATAAACAGGCCTTGCGGGAGGCCAATGACGTAAAACCGGATATTGATTTGCTAAAAGCAAGATTTTATTTCGATGGCGGGTATTATAGCAAAGCATTGACCCTGCTAACAAATAAAGATGTAAACAGCCTTAAATTATTGCGCGATAAAACAGAGTATTATTATAGACTTGGCAGAATTTACGAAAAAACTGATAAAGTGAATGATGCCTTGCTGAACTATCAGCGGGCTGTCAACCTGGGCAAAACAACCAGCTATTACTATGCTGCTAACGCCGCTTTAAATATGGGCCTGATGTGTGAGCAGCGAAAGGACTATAAACGGGCCGCCAATTATTACAATGAGGCTCTCGCCATGAAAAACCACGAATACCAGGACGATATTGACAACGATTCAAAAGCCGGATTGAAAAGGATAGGGCAGTGAACTAGCTTAGAACTAACGGCTTAATCTCCCGGTTCAACGGTAAACCGCACGTTCTTCTTTATTGCCTGTAGATGAAAATCATCCACTTTTTGTTTTAATACTTCAAAATCAAAATCATGGCTGGTGCCGCAATCCAGCAGATTGAAGTATATTGAGGGTTTAAGGCTTTCGAAATAATCTGTGATATTACTGCTCCACAACAACTGGCAATTGCCTTTGGTGCGGGTTACAATTTCATAAATCCCATCCTTAAATTCTATGTGCCTTATATGACTGGTTTCTAAATTTCCCTGCGGATAATAGATCAGCACATTTCCCGGGGTATTTAATATAGAGGCGGCATAATCCAAACTATCATCGATAGACCGCTTGCCCGGCTCAACCGAAAATGAACCGAAATACTTTAACCACGGTTTTTTTTCCATCTGCTTTTTTAACGACATCGTGTACAGGCCCTTTATTTTTTGCTTTTTGTCGATGAGCTTAAAGGAAAGATATATTCCAAAAAAGCCATCCCAAAAACTAAAGTGGTTGGCCATTAATAAATAGGAATAACCGGGTTTTATATCCACATCACGAATCAGCAGCTTATTAAAACGTCGTCTTAACAGCCATCCTATAAACAAGGCTGCGCACCTTGTGAAAAAAATTGGAAGTGGCTTTGGTTTAATAATCATTACAACAACCCGGTTAATGCGGATACAAAACTTCTTTTGATCATTTCGTGACCCTCATCTAATATAACAACTTTGGCGTCTTTTATTTTTTTGATAAAAGCTTTACCGCTGCCTGGCGGAAAAGATTTATCCTTTCGGCCAAATATAAATATGCTTTTTATATTATGATGAGTAATTGCCTCCAGTAAACGGGGCTGGTCCGTCTCTAAAAAACGCAGGTAAATAAAGCAGGCATAAAAGTTAAACCTCAGCTCGGGTGTGCTTACTTCGCTGTATAAAATTTTATAGGCTTCCTCATCTATGATTTTAAAACGCTTGAGAGAGCGGAGCAAACCGGTTAGTTTTTTTTCGTCGAGGATGAGCTTCTCTAAAATTTTATTCCCGGTCCTGTATTTGCTGAAAAATGTGATCAATGCGCCGGGTTTTAAAGAGGAAGGAGCCGCCACAATATATGTATCAACCATTGGCGCGAGTTCCTCAACAATTGCAGTTGCAAAATGGGTTCCCATTGAATACCCTATTACAGAAAAGCGTTCGATTTTTTTATCCTGGCAAAACGCTGTAATCAGTGCCGCCAACTCCGGTTTGCTTATGCCCCTTTTTACTGTTGCCAGGCTCTGGTCTTTTAATTTGGTTTCTTTATGGAAAAACAGGTCGAACCCGTAAAAGGTATACTTTTCAGCAAGAGCGCTTTCTAAAATTTTAAACTGCTTTCCATGCATCCCATACCCATGAAAGCAAAGCATATCAAGCGGTCCGTTTCCAAACTTATAATAGTGCAGGTTAACAAGGTCGTTTTCAAAGTAATGGTCTGTCATTAAGTATATTTCTTTTCTATGTCATACTGTTACTCAGGGTGACACCCCTTTTTATCTATTTTCAATTATAAACCGGCCTCCACCAAAGCTATCGCCCATACATAATCGCCGTCATGTGAAATAGTTAAGCTTGTTTTAAATATAACGGTATTATTATGAATGATGGCCTGTGGCTGCCCCGCAGTTTTTTTTCGGATGATCTCTATTTTTTTCCAACCCAATGTTGATGGATCGAGCTGTTTTATCGCTTTATATACCGCCTCCTTTGCAGCCCATGTGGAGGCATAACGCAATGCGGAATCATCAAATTGTTCGCAATACGCTATTTCATTATCCGTATAAACCTTTTTTTTAAACAGTTCATTTAATGACGCTTTAAAATCCGGGATATAAACCAGGTCGTTGCCGATCGCATATTTTTGGTCGTTACCGATCTCATCCAGCGATTTTAAAATTTCATTCTCCATCTACTGCAAGCCCCATAATGTTAAAGCCTCCGTCAACAAAATGAATATTACCGGTTACCCGTTTTGAAAGATCTGAAAAATAATAAAGAGCAGTATCCCCAACATCGCTTTTATCAATATTGCCAAGCGGCGCCGTGAATTTACCCATTTTACGCAACTTTCTGACACCTAGTATGCCCCCGGAAGAAGTGGTCATTACCAGCCCCGCCGAAATAGCGTTTACCCTGACGCCCGCTTCCCTGAAATAACTTGCCAGGTACATCACTATATTCTCTAATGCTGCCTTGCTGATCGCCATTCCTGAATAGCCCGGAAAAACCCTTTGCGAAGCATTATAAGTAAGTGTTAAAACGGACGCATTTTGAGCGAAAAATGGCTTGGCAACCCGGCAGATCCGAAGTAAGGAGTAAGCGCTGATATTAAACGAATCCATCAGCTCATCAAAGGGGATGTCAATGTATTCCGGGGCCGGCTCATTACTGCCAGGCAAACTGTAACACATTACCTTCTGACTCCCAAAAGCAACCCCATGCAGCACATAATCAATAGGACCAGCCTCTCTGTGCACCATCTGTACAAACGTAGTTATTTCGTCTTCATTCCGCACATCAACTTCGGCAGATAGGCGGCTGTCCATACCGTTTTGCTGCATCAAAAACAACACCTCGTTCTTTGTTTCGGCAACATAGCTCAGCGCTACCTTACAGCCCGACTGGTGCAGCTTTACGGCAATATCATAAGCAATGGAACTCTCGTTCCTTACCCCGAAAATTACAGCAACTTTATCTTTATTGTTTATCATTATATATCTCTCGAAACCAACATCGCGCTGTTTGTGCCGCCAAACCCGTAGTTTAAACAAGCAATGCGGTTAATCTCCTTGGCAAATGTTTTTTGCGGTACCAAATGCCGGTATGCAGCCAATGGTTTGTCCGGCCCCTGCCAATGATCTGTTTTTTGAAAACCTTCCAGCTCGGGGTTTAGGGTGTCGGAATTCAGGCATGGCAATACCTTTTGGTTTTGAAGCATTAACAACGCGGTGATTAATTCAACCGAACCCGCCCCACCAAGCATGTGCCCAAACTGCGATTTTGGCGCCGACATGTGGTAGCCTTCTTCCCCCAGCGCATCAACCACACTCAGCAATTCAACCGAGTCGCCTACCGGTGTAGATGTGCCATGCATTTTAACAACATCGGGCCTTAAGCCTTTATCGGGCATCAACCCTTTCCATAATCTTTGCTGGCCTGCAAATGACGGATAGAACATATCCCCATCGCCATCAGAATTATTAAAATAATCATCAATAACTCCTAATATATTTGCCCCCCGGGCTTTAGCCATCTCATATTCTTCAAGTGCCACAATCCCCGCACCAAACGAACATACAAATCCATTTCGCTGTGTATCAAAAGGCCGTGAGCTTTTTTCCGGAGTAAAACCTTTACTCAATATCATCATCCCGTCGAAACCAATAAAGGTTTCCAATGCTGTCCCTTCCACTCCACCGGCAATAGCGCGGTCTTGCAATCCGAATTTTATCAAGCGGTAAGCGTGTCCGATGTTACCAAGTCCGGTAGCACAGGCGGAGGTGATGGATTCGCAAACTCCTTTGGTTTTTAGCAGGCATGATATATTTGCCGCCTCGCGGTATGACATGCTGCGGTCAACAGTATGCGCACCTGCTATACGGGCTTTTTTCCCTAGTTGGAAAAAATAGTGCCATGCTACCCTTAATATCTGGTTGCCAGCGCCTCCCGAACCCACAACAACTCCGGTTTGCTCTGATTCAATTTCCCGGGTGCTCCAACCAGCCATCTTTGTAGCATCCTGTGCGCCGAGCATTGCCCAGATGCTGCCCATATCAGCCGTTGCCAGGTGTATGTCAGGGATTCTGCCGAGCTTGTCAATATAGGTTTCAGGATACCTTTCGGCAAGTTCCGTTAAAACCGGCTCCAGGCCCATCTCTTCTTCAGATATATAGCCAGACACTGTAGAACGGATCTGTTTGCTATACTGAAGGGCCAAATCCCATTCCCTGATCAGGCTTTGATCTGAGAAAAGCTTTTTGTTAAAATCATCCAGGTTGGCGCATGCAGGAAAAGCCCCGCCCATTCCCACAACTGCCACTTTTCTTCCTGCTACCTGCATAATAATTATTTTTCTTCCCTTGCTTTAACCATTATAATCAGATCGACAATGTCTTTTACTTTTGAACCCATGTGATCGATGTCATCATCGTCGAATTCAATGCCGAATTTATGTTCAACTTTTGCAGCGATATTGATCAGTTCTGTTGATGGTGTGCTCAAATCGGTCAAAAAGTCTGTTTCTTCTGTTACTCCAACCAATTTTTCAGGATCAATTGTCCTTACTGTTTTTAATATTTCTATTAAACCATCAATTATTTCCTGTCTTTCCATTTTTATTCCTGTTTTTTAAAAAGTTCAATTTTTAATGCTCTGCCTGTAATGTCAAATAATTCGGCTACGAGCTTAAAATCTTTGCTAATATCATATTTTAATAATCTTTCTTCGGTAAAGCCCTTAAAATAATCATCCAGATCAAGTCCTTCAGGTACTTTAAAGATCCGGCCGTTGCATACCATTTGCCGCCATTTATAAAAAGTGATATACCCGATACTAATAAATGTGTCGCCAGTCTCCAGGTAACTATGGAAATTAACGCTGCCGATGCTTATAAAAGCGGGGATGAATTTTTCTTTTAGTTCGTCGAGCGAGCAGTTCAATTTACGGCACTCTAAAAAAGTAGCGCACGAAACCACGCTTGCCTGCGCAAATGCTTCTACCTGGTCAACACCTCTGAATATTCCAAAATGGTCTGCAACATCCTTTTCTGTTGGCGAATAGCTTGCCACAATCCCCTTATCGGGTAAATGCCAATGATAGTGATTTACTAAACGCTTTGACGGACCATGTAATAATAAATTAGATGGACTAACCCCAACAAGGCTGCCCTGTTTTAAGATATCTATTTTGGATTCTTTGTCGCTGATCATATTAAACCGCCATTGATGTGGATGTTTGTTCCGTTTATGTAAGATGCCTTGTCCGATAGCAGGAACTCAATGGTATCAGCTATATCCTCCACTTTTCCAAACCGTTTGGCCGGGATCATATTAAGGTACTTCTCTTTAATTGCTTCAGGTATCCCATTTGTCATATCGGTTTCAACAAATCCCGGCGATACGCTTAACACGCGGATGCTGTGGCTTTGATTTAATGCTCCCGCTTCCTGCGCCAACGAGCGGGAAAGGGCCGTCAGCCCGGCTTTGGTTGCTGCGTATACGGATTGAAATGCGTTGCCGCTTTCGCCAACTACAGAGCTGATATTAATAATTACGCCGGTATTGTTAAGACCGAAAATTTTCATGGCGGTTTTACAGATCATAATCGGCGCCCTTAAATTTACATTAAGCATGGCGTCGATCTCCCTGTCGGGCTGAAAATTTAAAGGTTTATCAAAAGTTACCCCGGCATTATTAATTACTGCATATAAGGTCTCGCCATGAAGTTTTTTTAATTG
Organism: Mucilaginibacter sp.; assembly: GCA_028287865.1. Taxonomy (GTDB): domain Bacteria; phylum Bacteroidota; class Bacteroidia; order Sphingobacteriales; family Sphingobacteriaceae; genus Mucilaginibacter. The sequence goes on from JAQBOU010000209.1 coordinate 9,616, forward strand.
TTTGCAAAAAGTCGAAAGCTGATCGTTATCCGAAAAATCGGCACATAAAATATGACTGCCTGGCTCAATTGAAGTAAAGCTCTCTTCTTTCGAGGCGTGCAATATTAATTCATACGCAGCAGATAGCTTTTTTGAAATAGCTAAGCCTAAACCTTTACTGGCACCGGTTATTAATACCTTTTTTTTATCCATCGGACGGCTTCAAAACTAAATATTTCATTGCAATATAATAAATTTAAATATTTGAAGACCCGGACGCTATAATATGTAACAAAAGAAAGATCATAAGCATATTTTACATCTGCTTAACACTATTCCCATAAATTGCTGTTAAACTTGCACCATTGAACCTTTAAATCATAAGCAGGTTCATTATCAACGAAATCACAAAATTAAAATGAAGATCGGAATTGTTTGTTACCCAACCTTTGGAGGAAGCGGGGTTGTTGCCACTGAACTGGGCAAAGGCCTGGCAGACAGAGGGCACCAGGTTCATTTTGTAACCTATAATCAGCCGGCCCGGTTGGACCTTTTTTCCGAAAATCTTTTTTATCACGAAGTTTCGGTTTCTAATTATCCCCTGTTTGATTTTCCGCCATATGAGCTTGCACTGGCCAGCCGTTTGGTTGATGTGGTACGTTTTGAAAAATTGGACATCCTGCATGTACACTATGCAATTCCGCATGCTTCAGCAGCCTTCATGGCAAAACAAATATTATTAACTTATGGAATATATATTCCGGTAGTTACTACGCTGCATGGTACCGATATTACACTGGTAGGCCGCGACCGTACGTTTAAACCGGTAGTCACATTTTCCATCAATAAGTCTGATGGTGTAACCGCCGTATCCCAACATTTAAGGAGCGATACGTATGAGTTTTTTGAAATAGAAAATGACATCCGGGTAATACCTAACTTTATAGATCTTACCCGTTTTAATCTTAAAGCGAAAGATCATTTTAAAAAGGCTATTGCGCCAGCGGGTGAGAAAATTGTGGTGCATACCTCAAATTTCCGCAAGGTAAAACGCACACATGATGTTATAAAGATATTTGCAAAGCTTGTTGAAAAGATCCCTGCGAAACTATTGATGGTAGGCGATGGCGGCGAGCGCTCTTATTGCGAACAGTTAAGCCGGGACCTTGGAATTTCAGACCATGTGCGGTTTTTAGGCAAGCAGGACGCAATAGAAGAGATCCTCTCAGTTTCCGACTTGTTTTTAATGCCGTCAGAATCGGAAAGTTTTGGTTTGGCAGCGCTGGAAGCAATGGCTTGCAAAGTTCCTGTTATAAGTTCAAATGCGGGCGGCCTGCCTGAATTAAATGTGGAAGGTGTAACCGGCTTTTTGAAGGATGTGGGTGATGTTGACGGGATGGCAGAAAAAGCAGTATACATACTGGAAGATGATGAAAGGCTCCAAATATTTAAAGACAACGCCCTTGCCCGTGCCAAAGAATTTGACCTCGCCAATATCCTTCCCATTTATGAGGATTACTACGTAGAGGTAATTGAAAAAACAAAAGAGAAGGTTTAACACTGAAAGCAAAAAGCCGAAAGCTATTTTACTTTCGGCTTTTTGCTTCAATAGCTTTTACGTGGCTTTAGGCTTTTCGCTCTATTCCGCCGGTGCAAATTTTAAGCAAACCGGGTTGCCTACTTCAATCTCTGTTGCAGAACGACTTAATTTGCCGGTATTCCTGTCAATCCGGTACACAATTATGCTGTCACTATCCTGATTAGCGACTAATAGAAAATTCCCGTTAGGGTCGATAGCAAAGTCACGGGGATTTTTCCCATAAGTAGATATACGCTGCATAAAAACAAGTTCCCCTGTTTTTTCATTAATAGCAAAAATGCTGATCTCATTAGTTTCCAGCCGGTTTGAGGCATATAAAAATTTCCCATCAGGAGATATCTTTATGGCGGCTCCGGCGGTTTGTCCCCTAAATCCGGCGCCCAATAAAGTGACTGATTGCTTTTCTTTTAGCTTTCCATTATCGTAATCAAATACATGTACCGCCGATCCCATTTCTGTAACCAGGTAAACATGCTTTTTATCATTTGAAAACGTGATATGCCGTGGTCCTTCACCGTCTTTTACGCTTATGAAAGCGGGAGATGCCGGGCTTAATGGCTGTGGATTTGAGGCGTGGTACCTCATTATGTTTAACTTATCAGTCCCAAGGTTGCTATACAACAGGTATTTTTCATCGGGGGATAACATGGCGATATGTACATGCGGGCCTTCCTGCCTTTCTTTGTTAACACCATGTCCCTCATCCTTTACAAGCTGGGAAACTGCGCCAAGAGATCCATCCTTATTAACCGGTAAAACTGCCAGGCTGCCACTGCTGTAATTAGCCACAAATACATTTTTTTGTTCTTTATCAACCGAAATATAGCATGGGTCAGCCCCGGAAGATGGTTCTTTATTTATAAATACAAGTTTGCCTTGCTTAGGGTCAAAGTTGAAAGCGCTTACCTCGCCATTTTTCCCTGTTTCGTTTACCGCATAAACAAACTTGTTATTGTTTGCAACACAGAGATATGATGGATTATCGACACCGTCAATCTCATTTAGGTATGCTAAACGACCTGTTTCGGCATAAAAGCGGTAAACATAAATACCTTTACTTTTCCCCTTGGTATAAGTACCTATCAGCAGGTCGTAAGTTGAAGGAGCTGTTTTTTTATGCTGGGCATAGATCAATGTAGGGAACAACAGCGAAATGATTAGCAGGAATTTTTTCATGATTGGATGAATTGGTTACCGGCTGCAAGATATGAATTTCGGCGGAAAGCTGAAATTAGTGATTGGAGATTAGCGGTTAGAGATTAGTTGAAGGGTGAAGAAAAACAGCTTCCCATAAAAACCTAATCTCTAACCTCCGGCCTCTAATCTCTATAAAAGGTGCTTCAGCTGAATAACTTCGCTTTCTTCAAGGAAGCGCCAGCGGCCGCGGGGCAGGTCTTTTTTGGTAAGATTGGCATATACCACCCTGTCAAGCTTCACTATTTCGTAGCCCAAGTGTTCAAATATGCGGCGTACAATGCGATTTTTTCCGCTGTGTATCTGTATGCCGATCTCTCTTTTTGTTCCGCCTGATACATAGGATACTGAATCAGGCTTTATTAACCCGTCTTCCAATTCCAGGCCAAAACCAATTTTATTAAGGTCGCCCTGTGTTACGCTTTTATTGAGTTCAACCTGGTACAATTTAACAACACTGTTACGCGGATGCGATAGTTTATCTGCCAGATCGCCATCATTGGTCATTAAAAGTAAACCGGTGGTATTCCTGTCCAAACGGCCAATAGGATAAATGCGTTCTTTACTGGCTTTTTCAACCAGGTGCATTACTGTACGGCGTTCCTGCGGGTCTTCGGTAGTGGTTATATAATCTTTTGGCTTGTTTAATAATACATAAACCATTTTCTCACGCTTAAGCAATTCGCCGTTATAGCGTATATCGTCTTTCTGTGGATCAACTTTATGTCCGAGCTCAGAAACAACTACGCCGTTTACCGATACTACTCCAGCCACAATCAACTCGTCGGCCTTACGACGTGAGCAAATGCCTGCATTTGAAATATAACGGTTAAGCCTTATTAAGCCAGTATCTTTACTTTCAGTTGCTTTTTTACGGCCACGCAATGTTTTGGCCGAGGCACTGGTATCAGGTGTTATCTTGGGATAAGATGTTTTTGAACGTTGCGGCCTGTCGGCATTATAAGGCCTATCTTCACCTTCTTTTTTAAATCCGCCCGAAGCAGCGGATGATCTGCCGGTAAATTTTTTATCGCCGGGCCTGTCGCTGCTGAAACTTCTTTTAGGCCTATCCTCCGATGCGGATGAACCCTGAGATCTGCTGCGCGTACCATACGACTTCTTTTCGCCCGATGATTCGCCTCCAAAACTTCTTTTGGGCCTGTCATCGGCTCCGAATGAACCCGGGGATTTACTTCGGGAACTAAATGGTTTCTTTCCGCCTGTTGATTCGCCACCAAAAGATTTTGGAGGTCTTGCATCATTATCAGCTATCCTTCCGGTATAAGGTCTGCCTTTAGGTGCAAAGGCTTTCTTCTCACCCGAGGAAGAACTATCTGCCGCCCTGCCTGTATAAGGTCGTTTTCCGGGAGAAAATGCTTTTTTCTCCCCTGGGCCGCCACTAAAGCTGCTCGCCGGCTTGTCGCCGCTATCCTGCCTGCTTTGATATGGTTTGCTGCCGGATGATGAAAAAGACTTTTTTTCACCGGAGCGCTCACTGCTATATTTTTTTGAAGGTCTGCTGCTGTTGGTTTGATCAGAACCTGGTTTGGAATTTCCTCTTGAAGAGGGTGATCTTTTTGGCCTGTCATCAGCTTTAGAAGCTCTGTTTGATGATCTGCCGGATTTGTCGTCCCGACTGTTCCGTGGTCTCTTGAATACCATAATTTTTTATTTAGCGCTTTCGCAGCGTGAGGGTCAAAGTTAGTGTTTTTTGGGTGATATTTATAATTTTTTTACCCGGTTCAAAAACTGTGTTTAAAAGCGGTTAAACACAGTTTTTGAACCGAAACGCCACTTTGTCAGAAGCTGTAAAAAGCTAAGTATTTGATAATGTGATTCATATAATTTACCTTTGCAGCACATTCTACCAAATGTAGTACTTATGAATAAAAAAGAAATGACTAAACGACACCTAATTACGTGCTCCGTAATTGTGCTGCTGGTTATCTTTTCAGCCATTAATATTTGCGGTGCAAACGCTGTACCAATGATCAAAAAATCAGCAAAATTAAGCGCTCGCCTGCCGTTTAACGGATCAAAATTTATTTTCACAAATACCGACGATGAAAATGACTATAGCTTCGCAAATGAAGCTTTACCCCTTAGAGACGCCGGGGTTAAACGCAGATTACAGCTTTCATTGCGGAAGCATAATTTTCGGAATGTTCAATCCAATATCCTGCAAAATAAAGCAGAACGGATCTTCCCGATAATTGAGCCGATATTAAGCGCTTATGGCATTCCTGATGATTTTAAGTACCTGCCGCTGGTGGAAGCCGGCTTTAGCGAAGGCACATCATCAAGAGGAGCCAAGGGACTTTGGCAATTTATGCCGGGCACTGCACGCACTTACGGGCTTAAAGTGGGCCATGGATTTGATGAGCGTACCAACATCCGCAAATCAACTATCGCTGCCTGCCGTTATATTAAAGAGCTGTATGTGGAGTTCAACAGCTGGACATTAGCCGCTGCTGCTTACAACAATGGATCAATTAAAATGGAACAGGCTATTAACCGCCAAAATGAGGATAATTATTTCCGTATGCATTTGAACCGCGAAACTGCAGCATACGTGTATAACCTTATTGCCATGAAAGCGATCATCACCCATCCGGTGAGATATGGCTTTAAAAAGAATTATAAATTAAAATATTTTAATCCCGGCTCATCAGAACTGCTGGCGATTAATTAATGATAGGATATAATCCATCATAAAGTAAAAATTATATTACGGAGCACATCAGGCCCGTCATCCCAGCTGGATGGCGGGCCTTTTTACTGATAGCCTGATCTTAAATTTTACATTAGCCGGTACAATTCCCGCGGTGCTAACCTTATAAAACACCGCTGCTTTTGCGTATATTTGCGAACTTTTTTAGTATAAATGCGGCCGCTTAAAACCATGCCGTGTGTTACCTGTTTTTTGCAGTAAATATGATTGAAAAACCATTAGATCTGGGCGAGCAAAATGAAGTTGAAGTTTATGGAGCCCGGGTACATAATTTAAAAAATATTGATGTTTCCTTTCCGCGAAACCAGTTGGTAGTAATAACCGGTTTAAGCGGCAGCGGAAAGTCTTCCCTGGCCTTTGATACCATTTACGCCGAAGGTCAGCGCCGTTATATGGAAACCTTTTCTGCGTATTCACGACAGTTTATGGGGGGCATGGAAAGACCGGATGTTGACAAGGTTTCGGGCCTGAGCCCGGTAATCGCCATAGAGCAGAAAACCACCAGTAAAAATCCGCGCTCTACCGTTGGTACCATAACCGAGATATACGATTTTATGCGTTTGCTTTTTGCCCGTACCGGCGAGGCGTACTCTTACGTAAGCGGCGAGCGGATGGAGCGCATGTCGGAAGAACAGATCCTGCGAACTATATCTGAAAAATTTTACGGGCAGCCGGTAAACATTCTTGCACCAGTGGTAAAAGCAAGAAAGGGTCATTACCGCGAGCTGTTTGAACAGATCCGTAAGCAAGGATATTTAAAGGTTTGGGTAGATGGCGCTATCGCCGATGTGGAACCTAAAATGCAGGTTGATCGTTACAAAATCCACGATATTGATATTGTAGTTGACCGTTTGGTGATTAGCGAAAATGACAGCAAGCGTTTATATACCTCCATTCAAACGGCATTAAAAATTGCCAAAGGGATCATCCGCATAGCGGATAAGGATAATAACGTAGCTTATTACAGTAAATATCTGATGGACCCGGTTTCGGGAATATCTTACGATGAGCCGCAGCCAAATACATTTTCCTTTAATTCGCCATATGGCGCCTGTGAAAAATGTAGCGGACTGGGTTATATTTTTGAGATAGACGAGGCATCAGTTATCCCAAATCCAAAACTAAGTATCCTTAACGGGGGCCTTGCACCGATAGGCGAATACCGCGAAACATGGATCTTCCAGGTGCTAAAGGCGCTTGCTAAAAAGCACGAATTTTTATTGTCAACTCCGATAGAAAAATTATCAAGGGAGCACTTAGATATTATCCTGAACGGATCGCCTGAAATGATCACTGTTGCTGTTGAGTATAACAAATGGAATGTACAAAGCTACCAGGTGGCATTTGACGGTGTTATCCGTATGCTGGAAGAGCAACAGGAGCGCCGCGGCGATGAAGGCATGGATGACATGGAAAATTACCGTGTTTTAAAAACATGCCCGGTTTGTGATGGGGCCCGGTTAAAAAAAGAGTCGTTACATTTTAAGGTTGATAACAAAAATATTTTTGAGCTGGCCTGCATGGACATCCGTACCCTGCAGGATTGGTTTACCAACCTGGAAGACCGCTTATCCGAAAGACAGAATGTAATAGCCAAAGAGATACTAAAAGAAATACGCGCCCGGATTGTTTTTTTGCTGGATGTAGGGTTAAGCTATTTAACGCTCGACCGCACTGCCAAAACATTATCGGGCGGTGAAGCCCAGCGTATCCGGCTGGCAACGCAGATCGGTTCGCAGCTGATGAATGTAATGTACATTTTGGATGAACCCAGCATCGGCCTGCACCAGCGTGACAACGAACGCCTGATAAATGCGTTGAAGAACCTGCGCGATCTTGGCAATACCGTACTGGTTGTTGAGCACGATAAAGATATGATTCTGCATGCCGACCATGTAATAGATATGGGTCCGGCTGCCGGGGTGCATGGAGGAGAGATCGTAGCGCAAGGGACACCACAGGAATTAATGAAATGCCATACGCTTACAACCAGCTATATCAACGGCGAGCGTGAAATTGCTATACCAGAAAAACGCCGCGAAGGCAATGGTAAAACATTAAGCCTTAAAAAAGCTACCGGACATAATTTGAGGAAAGTTTCGGTTGATTTTCCTTTGGGTAAGCTGATTGGGATCACCGGCGTATCAGGCAGCGGCAAATCAAGTTTAATTACCGAAACCTTGTACCCTATTTTAAACCATCATTTTTTCAGGGCAAAGAAGCATCCGCTGCCTTACGAAAAAATTGAAGGGTTGGAACATATTGATAAAGTTATCGAGATAGATCAAACACCGATAGGGCGCACACCGCGTTCAAATCCTGCTACTTATACGGGTGTGTTTTCGGATATCCGTAACTTGTACGTACAACTGCCTGAGTCAAGGATCAGGGGGTATAAGCCGGGGCGCTTTTCATTTAACGTAAAGGGCGGGCGCTGTGAAACTTGCCAGGGGGCCGGACTAAAGGTAATTGAAATGAATTTTTTGCCTGATGTACAGGTGCCCTGCGAAGAATGCGGCGGCAGACGCTATAACCGCGAAACACTTGAGGTGCGCTACCGCGGAAAATCCATCAGCGATGTGCTGGATATGAGCATTGAAGATGCAACGCCATTCTTTGAACACATACCGGCCATTTATCGCAAAGTTAAAACCTTATTTGACGTAGGCCTGGGGTATATTACGCTCGGTCAGTCATCAACCACACTATCCGGTGGCGAGGCACAGCGGGTTAAGTTGGCAACAGAGCTGTCTAAAAAAGACACAGGCAATACGTTCTACATCCTGGATGAACCCACTACCGGCCTTCATTTTGAAGATATCAATGTGCTGCTGGGGGTATTAAATCAATTGGTAGACAAAGGAAACACCGTATTAGTAATTGAACACAACCTGGATGTGATTAAAGTGGTTGACCATGTAATTGACCTCGGCCCCGAAGGCGGTTCCGGCGGCGGTAAAATTTTATTTTCTGGTATCCCCGAAGCCTTGTGTAAGGTAAAGGAAAGTTTTACCGGTCAGTTTTTGAAAAAGGAAATGGGAATTAAATAATCAGATACGTTCGCCTATTGTCCCTATGATTTCCTTAACTGTTTTCTTATACTGATCCCCTGTTTTCATGTTTTTTATGGTTAACAATCCGCTTTCCATTTCTTCGCTGCCGATGATGATGACGTAGGGAATGTTTTTTCCGTTGGCATAGTCCAGCTGCTTTTTAATTTTCGCGCCGGCAGGGTAAAGCTCAATATTAACCTCCTGATTACGCAACTCCTGTAAAATGGGCAATGCAAATCTTTCTCCGTCCTTATCAAAGCAGCAGATCAGTAACTGAGTCGACTCGTTGCTTGCTGCCGGGAACAGGTTAAGCTCATCCATCACATCATAAATACGGTCGGCTCCAAAAGAAATACCAACTCCGGTAAGCCCTTTTAATCCGAACATCCCGGTAAGGTCATCATACCTGCCGCCGCCGCCAATGCTGCCCATGGCCACTTCGTTTGTTTTCACCTCAAATATGGCTCCGGTGTAATAATTTAACCCGCGGGCAAGGGTGATATCCAGTTCTACAATTGCTGTTTGCAGTTTAAAGTTATTGAGGTAATCAAAAACAATTTCAATTTCACTACATCCCTCTAATCCAATTTCTGAACCGGCCAGCGCATTACGCAAATTCTCCAGCTTTATAGCATTTGATCCTTCTAACAGTATAACAGGTTTTATTTTCTCAATATCCCCCACACTAAAGCCTTTTTCCAGCAGTTCTTTTATCACGCCATCCAAACCGATTTTATCCAGTTTATCAATAGCAACCGTAAGATCGATGATATTATCTGCCTTATCAATAACTTCTGCGATACCCGAAAGCACCTTTCTGTTATTGATCTTTATGGTAAAATCCTTTAACCCGAGTTTACTTAGCGCTTCGTCGTAAATCAATATAAATTCAGCTTCGTTAAGTAAAGAATCTGAGCCAACCACATCGGCGTCACATTGGTAAAACTCGCGGTAACGGCCTTTTTGCGGCCTGTCTGCCCGCCAAACCGGCTGCACCTGGAAGCGCTTAAACGGAAAAGTGATCTCGTTCTGGTGCATCACCACATACCGGGCAAAAGGCACCGTAAGATCATAACGGAGGGCTTTTTCCGAAATAATTGGGGTAAGCGTTTTTGAGTTAAATTCAAAGCTTTCTGATTTTTGCTTCCGGCTTTCTGCTTCATTCCAAAAATCACCGCTGTTCAGTATTTTAAAAATCAATTTATCCCCTTCGTCCCCATACTTCCCGGTTAAGGTCGAAAGATTTTCCATTGATGGCGTTTCTATCTGCTGATAGCCATATTTGCGGAAAACGCTCTTAATGGTATCGAAAATAAAATTACGTCTCACCATTTCTGTAGGTGAAAAATCTCTGGTGCCTTTTGGTACGGATGGTTTGATGGATGCCATGCGGCAAATGTACAAAGTATAATTGTTTGAACCATGCCTAAAGGATTTTCCTGGTTAGCCTGAAAATAAATAAGAGTATCTAATCCGGTGACAGCGAACCCCACTGTACCTATTAAAAAATTCTCTATGAAAATATCATGGTTCGAACAATTAATTTATTTTTGATGCTATGCATATCATTGCCCAAACGCCCCGCTTTGAAATCCGTAATTTTAAGCCAGATGAAGAGGAGGTTTACTTATCGCTTTTTGATGATGCATTGGTATTAATTCATATTCCCAAAAGAACCCGGAAGGAAAACAGCGCCATTTTCCGGAGCGCATTAAACGATTATGCCGCAGGTAAAACTTTAGGTAGATGGGGGCTATTTAATAACAACGATCATGAATTTATCGGATTATGCCTGTTAAGAGACTTTGATGGTGAAACAGGAAAAATTGAGCTTGGATATGTGTTGGGCAGAAAATACTGGGGTAAAGGAATAGCTTCCGAATTGGCCCTTATAATGATCAATTACGGATTTACACACACCGGGGCACAAGAGATAATTGCTGTAACAACCCTCGAAAATATGGCGTCGCAAAGGGTTCTTGAAAAAGCCGGTATGAACAGGCTCGATAATTTTGTAAGGGATGGAAAAGAATTGACCTTATTCAGTATTGAAAAGCTACCCTGAGATTGTAGCACATATCGGAGCTAGTGTAACAATCCGGGTCTGTTTAAAGTCATAGCTTTATAAGTAAAAAACTTTATAATTTAGCTTAATAACTTATTCATCCATTAATGAAAAAACTTTACTTTTTATTCCTTCTTTTTTTATCACAATTAACTTTCGCCCAAAAAACCTATATCCAATGCGGCAGGTTTATTGACGGCATTTCCAACACCGCAATGGAGCATGTTACCATCATTGTGGATGGCAACACAATTGAAGATATAAAACAAGGCTACTTTGTTGGCGGCACCGGCGATAACACCGTTTTTTTAAAAAACAAAACGGTGATGCCTGGTCTTATCGACTGCCATGTTCACCTTGAAAGCCAGGGCAGTAAAACGTCACTTTTAGAAACATTTACCTTAACAGATGCCGACATTGCTTACCATGCGGCTGTGTATGCTAAAAGAACGTTACTGGCGGGGTTCACTACCGTACGTGATTTAGGTGGATCAGGCGTAAATATCAGTTTAAGAAAAGCTGTTCAACAGGGGTTGGTCGACGGACCGCGGATTATTACCGCAGGCCGGGCCATATCAGCGAGCGGCGGGCACATGGATAATTCGGACGGGTTTCGAGATGACGCTTTTAACCACAAAATGGGCCCGGATGACGGAATTGCCGATGGCAGGGACGAGCTGATCAAAGCTGTAAGGCTACAAATAAAACGAGGCTCGGATGTTATAAAGATCGCATCAACCGGTGGAGTACTGGATTTAAGCGAGAACGGATCGGGTGCAGAATTTAGCATTGATGAAATTAAGGCGGTGGTTGAAACAGCCAAAGATTACGGTTTAAGAGTTGCGTGTCATGCTCATGGCGCCGAAGGGATTAAAAGAGCGATATTAGGAGGCGTTACCTCCATAGAACACGGCACTTTTATGAATGAGGAAGACATGGAGCTGGCAAAAAAATACGGCACTTATTATGTGCCTACTATTATTGCCGGAAAATCAGTTGCTGACTCCGCAAAAATACAAGGTTATTTTCCGCCTGTGATTGCCCGAAAGGCCTTAGAAGTTGGAACGCAAATTCAGCAAACATTTGCAAAAGCCTATAAAGCGGGTGTGAAAATAGCTTTTGGTACCGATGCCGGGGTATACGCGCATGGTAAAAATTATCTCGAATTTCAGTATATGGTAGAGGCTGGTATGCCGCCAATGGAGGCAATTAAAGCTGCAACAACAAGCGCTGCCGATCTGCTTGGCATAAGTGACAAAACCGGAAGTATCAGCAAAGGTAAAATGGCTGATATTATTGCTGTTGACGGCGATCCGCTAAAAGATATTAAGACCATGAAAAATGTGTCCTTTGTAATGAAGGAAGGGAAAATCTACAATCAATAAAATTATGTTAAAAATTAAAACACTTTCGTCATTTATTTTTACAGGCCTTTTCACAGGCCTGACGATAGCTGCATCGCATGCACAAGCAGTTAAGCCTGAAGATCCGCTGCTAAAAATATACCGCGCTACGCCGCCAAAGATCAACGATCTGGTGCACACCAAGCTGGATGTGCGGTTTGATTACAAAAAATGCTATTTATATGGTAAGGAGTGGGTTACTTTAAAACCACATTTTTATCCTACGGATAGCCTCCGCCTGGATGCAAAGGGGATGGATCTGAAAAATATTTCGGTTGTAAAAAATGGCAAGTATATCCCATTAAAATTTAAGTATGATGATAGTCTTACGGTGGCTATTCACCTGGATAAAGTGTACACCAATAACGAAAGCTATACCATTTTTATTGATTATACATCAAAACCAAACCAGCTGAAATCTAAAGGCAGCGCTGCTATTAGTGATGCAAAAGGGTTATATTTTATCAATCCTGACAGTACAGAAAAAGGCAAACCGGTACAAATATGGACACAGGGAGAAACCGAAAGCTCGTCAGCGTGGTTTCCTACCATTGACAAGTCTGAACAAAAAACTACTGACGAAATCAGCATGACGGTTCCCGCCAAATATGTTACTTTATCAAACGGCCGCCTTGCATCGCAAAAAAACAACGGTGATGGCACCCGTACCGATACGTGGAAAATGGACCTTCCTCATTCACCTTATTTGTTTATGATGGCGGTGGGCGATTTTAAAATATACCACGACAAATGGCGCGATAAGGAAGTAAATTATTACCTGGAGCCAAAATATGCCCCGTATGCTAAACAGATCTTCGGGATGACCCCTGAACTAATTGAATTTTATTCAAAAACATTGGGCGTTGATTTCCCCTGGAATAAATATTCGCAAATTGTTGTAAGAGATTACGTAAGCGGCGCTATGGAAAATACAACAGCCACTTTACATGGTGAATACGTGCAGGAAACGCCCCGCGAATTGCTGGATGCCAATTACGATGCCGGCCGGAGCACTATTGCACATGAGCTTTTCCACCAATGGTTTGGCGATTACGTAACCTGCGAGAGCTGGAGCAACCTTACGGTAAATGAATCATTTGCTGATTTTAGTGAAATGCTTTGGGCCGAGCACAAATATGGAAAAGATGAGGCCGACGCACATAGCTTTTCGGCATTGCAAAGTTATTTAAATACGCCCGGCGCAAATACCAAAGACCTGGTTCGCTTTCATTATGTTGACAAAGAAGATGTTTTTGATGTAGTTACTTACCAAAAAGGTGGCCGCATATTAAATATGCTGCGGAATTATTTAGGTGATGCAGCGTTTTTTAAAGGTTTAAATATCTATTTGAAAACAAACGCCTTTAAAAATGGCGAGGCTCAACAACTTCGCCTTGCGCTTGAAGAAGCAAGCGGACTTGATTTAAACTGGTACTTTAACCAATGGTATTATGGCGCGGGTAACCCTGCACTAAATATCAGCTATAAATGGGATGATGCCTCGAAAACGGAAACTGTTTACTTGCAGCAAACCCAGGATGGCCAAACCTTCAGGTTACCTATGGCAATTGACATTTATGCAAACGGGAAAAAAGAGCGTCGTAAAGTTTGGATGAATGATAAGGCTGATACATTGTCATTCCAGCTGGCGTCAAAACCGGATTTGGTAAATGTTGATGGTGATAAAGTACTATTAGCTGCAAAAACAGACGATAAAACGCTGGACGAATTTGCGTTTCAATATTTTAACGCGCCATTATACCTTGACCGGTTCGAAGCTATTAATGCTGCTGCTGCACATCAGTCGGACAAAACAGCGCAAAAAGTAATGATTGCCGCTTTAAGGGATAAGTATTATGGTTTGCGAATCAAAGCTATAAAGGCTTTAAACATGAGCAATGACGATATTCATAACACTGCATTACCTGTTTTAACTTTATTGGCTCAAACTGACGATAACACGTTGGTGCGTGCTGCTGCGATCACTGCCATCGGTAAGTTAAAAGCATCTGGTAACATAACGATCTTCAAACAGGCATTAAGCAGCCAGTCTTATGCGGTACAGGGAGCTGCCTTAAATGCAATCAGTTTATTGGAGCCGGCACAGGCATTAACGCTGGCAAAAGGGTTTGAAAGCGACAATAAAGCCGCGCTTACGCAGGCCATAATCGCCGTTTATGCTGCAAATGGCAACAGCGAACAATGGCCCTATGTGTATAAGACCTTTAATGATGCCAATATTCAGGGTAAATTCAGCATGATCAGAAACTTTGGAGCAATGACCGGTCGCGTTGATAAACCAGAATACGCACAACAGGGAATTTCCACGCTTAAAGAGTTGGCCATAAAATATAAACAATTTGGTGTGGCGCCTTTTATTGCTGGGTTATTGACTGATATAAAAGCGCAGCGTACCAAATTAAATGACAATGCCTCGGCACAAGCTGCTGCTGATGCCTTTAAACAGATTAACGACCTTAAATAGATAGATTAATTAAATAGCTCTTAGCGTCCTTTAAAGAAGCCGGCACAATTCGTCCGGCTTCTTTTTTTCTGAGGAAATTAACTTAGGAAACTTTCTCTAAAAACGCAGTTAATTCATCTATTGCCTTAGCCCGGTGGCTGATGCGATTCTTTTCTTTCATGCTCATTTCGCCAAAGGTTATA
>JAQBOU010000224.1 GCA_028287865.1 Mucilaginibacter sp.
GTATGCACTTCGTAAACATGCCTGTTTGCATTGCTGGTGCTATGTACAAATGCAATCTCAACATCAGGGTGATTAATCAGGATGCGCAGCATTTCGCCCCCGGTATACCCCGCGCCGCCTATAATGCCTGCTAAAACACGCCCCCGGCCTCCTGAAGGGTGAGTGTTATCAGCTTGTTTATTAATGTTTGTATCCATTTTCTTTTAATTAACAATCAAAAATGCCCTTCAGGAGGAGGGGTTAACTTTATGATAGATCATTACCTGGTTGCCAAATATTTTTGAGAACCCTTTTACATCCTCGCCGCTCCACGTATTGTTCATTTCGCCATACGTGCCAAATTTGTTCGACATCAGATCATGTGACGATTCAATGCCTATCACCTGAAAACGGTATGGATTCAGCTCAACGAACACTTTGCCGCTCACATTTTGTTGTGTATCTGTTAAGAATGCCTCGATATTGCGCATAACCGGGTCATGAAACTGACCTTCATGCAGCCAGTTACCATAGAAGCTGGAAAGCTGGTCTTTCCACGACAGTTGCCATTTGGTTAACACGTGTTTTTCTAATGTATGGTGCGCTTTTATAATTATCATGGGTGCAGCAGCTTCAAAGCCTACGCGTCCTTTAATACCTATAATGGTATCACCCACATGGATGTCCCTGCCAATACCGTAAGGTTGTGCAATAGCTTGTAATGCCTGTATGGCCTTGGTTGGATGATCGAATGTTTTACCGTCAATTCCAATCAGCTCACCTTTTTCAAATTCCAGCTCAAGGCGTTGTGTTTCTGATTTGCTTACTTGTGTAGGCCATGCTTCTTCTGGCAATCCCAAATTTGAGGTTAAGGTTTCTTTACCCCCAACAGATGTACCCCAGATACCCTTGTTTATAGAATACTTCGCCTTTTCAAAGTTCATTTCCACACCATGATCCTTTAAATATTGGATCTCAGCCTCACGGCTTAATTTCAGATCGCGGATAGGGGTAATGATCTGCACATCGGGAACGAGGATATTAAAGATCATATCAAAACGTACCTGGTCGTTGCCCGCCCCAGTACTGCCGTGTGCTACAAATTCGGCACCGATCTCTTTAGCATAATTAGCAATCGCAGTTGCCTGACTAACACGCTCAGCGCTTACGGAAAGGGGATAGGTATTGTTTTTTAAAACATTGCCATAAATCAGGAACCTGACACAGGTATTATAAAAGTTTTCGGTTTCATCAACCACATGGTGAGAGGTAACCCCCATTTTATAGGCGCGCTCTTCAACACCCTTCAGTTCTTCGTCGCTAAAACCACCGGTGTTTACGATTACCGAGTGAACTTCGTAGCCGAGGTCCTGTGTTAAATATATACAACAAAAGGAGGTATCCAATCCGCCGCTGTATGCAAGTACTACTTTTTTCTTCATTTTTTTTATTTGCTAAAAGCGGAAAGCTTAAAGACCAAAGCTTTCCGCTTTAAAAATACTCTTCTTTCTTATTGCTTTAAGCTTTAGTCATTCAGCTTTTAGCTTTAGTTACTTTCTCAATATCTTAATTAAACCAATTAACATGGCTTTCACTTCGTTAATTAATTGATTTGTATTTATATATAATTCTTGTTCAATGTAAAGTAAATCTTTAAACAATAAACAGCAATATTCTAATTCATGGGTAGAGCCCAAAGCCATATCTAAAAAATGAGCAAAATCTTTTTCAGTAAATCTTCCACTTCCCTCAACTATGTTTAATGGAATTGAATACGCAGCTCGTTTTGTTTGACTGTGTAAATCAAATTGCTCACTTTTAGGGAATTTTGGTAATATGTTTGAATACACAAACATATTAAGTTCATGAGATTTTCTCCATACTTCCAATTTTTTGTAATCCCTCATTTTACACTTAAAGCGAAAAGCCTAAAGCGTTCGCTATCATACTTTGTGCTTTTATTTACCTTTATATTTAAATTTGCTTTCTGCTTTAGTCTTTTAGCTTTCAGCTCTATTTTTAAACAGGGCATTCTCGATGCGTTCCAGCAACGTGGCCTTGTGCGTGATCTTTTTCATTTTATCTTCGGATTCTTTTTGCTTTTCGGCCGGATCAAATAGCATGGCCGTGCACATGCAGTTCTTTCTGCCTTTGCCCATCAGGATATCGTAGTTGACACAGCTTTTGCAGCCGGCCCAAAAATCTTCATCCTGCGTAAGTTCCGAATAGGTAACCGGCTCATAACCAAGTTCTGAATTGATCTTCATCACGGCCAGCCCGGTAGTAAGGCCGAATATTTTTGCTTCGGGATATTTGGTGCGCGATAGTTCAAAAATACGCTCCTTAATGGCTTTGGCCAATCCTGCTTTTCTGAATTGCGGACTAACAATTAAACCTGAATTAGCCACAAAATCACCGTGACTCCATGTTTCAATATAACAGAAGCCTGCCCAGGTACCATCTTTGTGTAAAGCGATGACCGCTTTACCTTCCAGCATCTTATCTGCTACATACTCCGGTGAACGCTGGGCAATACCGGTGCCACGTGCCTTGGCCGACTCGGCCATCTCGTCACATATTAAGGGTGCAAAGTCCACATGCTGGGCGGTTGCAACCTGTATATCAAAATCTTGTATGGTCATTGAAATAGAAAAATTACCGTTAAATTATTGGCTTTTTTAAGCGTTAATAATCAGATGATCTTTTTGTTTTAGATAGAGGCGCAAATATAGCATCTCCATAGTTGGGATTGAGGAAGGAAAGCAAAATCAAACCCGTGGCATATAGGGCCTTCGTCGTGACGGGGAAAGTACAAAAATGGTTGAAAGCAAAGCAGCGGCAACAGGAGCAGATACTGCTCTTATTGAGGGCTTATTTGAGCTTTGTTGTTTCATTTTTTAGTAGCTTTTAATATTTTTTAATTTGG
>JAQBOU010000230.1 GCA_028287865.1 Mucilaginibacter sp.
TTATGCAAGTGATACCGGAATAAACATCGAGCCTAACGGTATAGGATTTGGTTAACGGGGCATTAAACAACCCATAATTATGATGATACTTACGATCAGCAGGGATACTGTCTTTTTTAAACACTACCGTATCATGGGGATTGCCGTTATAGTCAAAATACCAAACCAGCTTTGTTATACTGCCAAAATTCACGGTTGAATTATCATCAAAGATCACATCATCCATGCTGCAAAGATCAGTTCTGTTCTCTGCAGCAAAAGCGGCAGAGGGTATATCGCCATTAACAGTAAAAGACTTAGTTTTTGAAACCGTACATCCATACTTTGAGGTAGCAGTTAAGGTAACGTTATAATTGCTTGCTTTTAAATACCTATGCGAAGGATTCTGCAGCGTTGAAGAATTGGGATTTGATGCATTTGCATCAGTATCTCCAAAGTCCCACAGATAGGTAAATTCTGATTGGGTATTGTCAGCAATTGTACTCTTATCCGTGAACCTTGCATAGGTATCACTCAGGCATACATCCGGCAGATTAAAATCCACTTCGGGCACAGCATTAATTGTTATTACCTGTGCAATCTGGTCACTTAAACAACCGGTGCCGGTGGCAACAATTAACTTAACAGTATCACTGCCAGTTTTTGTATACAAATGGGTAAACGGCGTATTATTTGTTAACGTATCTTTTTTACCATCTCCATAATCCCACATCCACTTTACAATTTTTCCGTCAATTGAGGTGGATTTGTCTGTCATAGTAATCGCCTGGTTTATGCAATCAGGAGCCGAAGCCGTAAAAGCAGCTGTGGGTTTATTACTTATACTAATTAATTGCGATGTATCCGAGGTACAGCCATTAACATTAGACACTGTTAATATTATCTTGTAAGTACCCGGCTTAATGTACAAGTGTTTGGGGTTTTGTAATACTGATATTGTTTTGTCGCCAAAATCCCAAAGCCACGTTTTTATAAAGCTGCCTTTTGCATTTGTTTTGTCGGTAAATAGTGCAGTATCACCAAAACAGGTATTGTTTGCAACAAAACTCGCTGAGGGTGGAAATGCAATATTAAAATCAAATTCCACATTTTCATTATTTCCGCATTCGCCCGCCACCGGATTAAACACAGTAGCCACAATAGTGGTATCGCCTGATGTGGTATAAGTAACCGGTTTATAATATTGGTAATGATATAATGTTTGGCCCGCTTTGTTTACTGTAGTTGATGTTATCTTAGGATTGTTGTCAGTATAAGTAGTTCCATTTTTAAAATCCCATACAATGTTGGCAGTTTGAAAAGGCAAGGTAAGCTGCAATTTATAAGTTGAACCGGCGCAACCATTTGTTTGGATTATAGTATCACTAACAGGGCTAATTAATGCGATATTTTCATTGAGGTTGAGCAAGTTTGTACCGGCGGCATAACCATAAGATTCTGCCTGCCCAAACCCATATGCAATTGCATTAAAACCATCCCCGGCGCTTATTGTATGTGTACCCAGGCTGCCTGAGGAGACCTGTACATTTTGAGGACCCGGCTGCACCGGTATCTGTGCATAGGAGTAAGTTGGATTATTGGGCACAGTTTGAAAATATGTATAAGGCGAGCCGTCAAGTACAAAGGTGGGCACAGCGCTTGTTTTTATCACTACATTTATAAAGCTGTTCTCAATTTGATAATTACCGGTTGAATATAGTGTAACATGATCAAGCGTTTGTTCTAAGGGATTTAAAAAGATCATTTCAGGATCACCAATATCATATGGATAAGCACCACAATTTATTGTATTATCTTCGGATACTGAATATTGAACTACCTGGATGGGCTGATCTGAAGAAATAACATTCGGGCTTTGCGATGAGAATTCATAATAACCATTATTGAAATTAAACAGTGAAATATGGGCACCATTTAACTGAACATTGGGGTCAGTAGTGGTAGTTGGGTTACTCAATACAATTCTAAAAACATCATAATTACGGCTTTGAAGCGGAACGGTAATATAATTTTTACCCCAGGAAGCGGTGGGGTAAACTTGCTGAAACAAATTATCTGAAGTCACAAATTTAGGATTACAACCAATATCCATCCTGGAACTGCCCGAAAAAACAGCTATTTTAGTACATCCGCCAGTAGCCGAGTTTACCGAAGTAATTTTGGAACCCGTGAGGTCTGCGGTGGACAGCCCCTGGTACACTTCACCTTTTTTTAAAGAAATAGTAAATTGTGCACCGGCCGAATGATTATCGAGCAATAACGATGAAGGGGTTATTTTAATGGTTGTGTTATCCTCTGTTGCAACAACAACAAATGCTGAATAAGCAGGGTCATTGGGTTTAGCGTTTGAATTTTGGGTATAGTTTATAGAATAGTAGTCCTTGCCTAATGTACTCACAGGCAACAATAAAGTAGCTCCCGAAACAGCCAAAGCATAAATATGTGCATAGATGGCAACCGGTTTTAGCGACGTTATATGGATGCCCTTATTGGCAATGCCTGTATAGGCCAAAAAAGCCGAAGGAGGTACTGTAACAATTGTTACCTGATTCGCTAAAACGCTAAATGGAATGGGATTAAAACTTCCGTCGGCAATAGTTACCGTGCCCGATGTATTAACAGCCGAGGTAATATAAAGACTCATTAAACTGCCGCCATCTGTACCCTTTCCATTGGTACTTGCCCCGAGGTTATGATCCATATAGGCCGTCCAGAATTCGGTACCGCTGTTTGTAGTGTTTTGAGAACGTGCAGCAAGAGCGTTGCAAACAACAATTGCAATTATTACTATCCGTATTAATATTTTCACCCTTCTCAACCGTAATTAATTGGCATTATTTGCTATTATCAAGCAGGCAAATAAGTCAATAAAAATACATAAAGGTTTGGATGAAAGCATTATGAAAAAGAAAAAAAGGTTAACAAGTTGATACCATTAATTAGTTTTCAGTCAGACTTTACATCATCTAAACGATGCATAAATATCACAAGGTCATATTTCTTTGCTTATACTTAAATCCCTGGAGGTTGTTGTTTATACATCTTAAACGGTTTAACTTAACCTTCTAAACCATTTTAGGCAATTTTACTTGCTATTAATAAAAAAAAAACGAACTTTAGAACTTCTAACATTATATCCTTAAGCAAATATGGTTCATGCTAACTTACCCTGGGTTGAGTCTCCTTTTTTTGATGAAGAGCTAAAATTAAAGAACTTAACAGATGATAAAAAAGAGCTGGTTAACGATTATCGCAACGATGGTTACATTGTTTTAAAAGGGATTTTCCCCGAATCGTTAATAGATACAGTGAGGGATGAATCAGAAAAAAAAGGGTTTAATACTGCATTTCCAATAAAAACTTACCGTGACGAAACAAGGGTTCAGGATCTTTGGCAGATTTCGGACCCTGTAAAAGAACTGGCCTGCTTTCCGCAAGTCCTTGAGGTATTGCAATTACTTTACGAAAGAGAACCGGTCCCGTTTCAAACCTTAAATTTTAAGGTAGGAACGCAGCAAAAAGCACATTCGGATACAATACATTTTAGTTCTTTACCATCAAAGTTTATGTGCGGAGTTTGGGTTGCACTAGAAGATATAACGGAAGAAAACGGCCCACTTTTTTATTATCCAGGTTCGCAAAGGTTAGCTGAATATAACTTTGCGCAAATAAAAAATACGGCCGATGCGCCTTCGTACGAAAATTATAAAGAATATGAGAACTTTATTGAAAAAATAATAACCGCAAACAAATTTGAGAAAAAGACTTTTTTGGCTAAGAAAGGCGATTTACTCATCTGGTCGTCAAATATTCTTCATGGAGGTTCTCCTGTTAGTAAAGAAGGATCCACGCGCTGGTCTCAGGTTACCCATTATTTTTTTAAGGATTGCTACTATTTTACGCCGATGCTAAGCAACATGGTTACCAATGAGCTAGTGCTTAGAAATGAGTTGATTAATATTAACACCGGTAAGGTTGCTGAACAATCATACAATGGTAAGAAACTAAATTATTTTAAAACAGGCCGGGGTAAATTTGTTTTTACCGGCAATATAAAATTGCCTAAAGTAATAAGCTTGTGGGATTCAGTAAAACGTAAATGGAGTGGCAACCAGGGCTAACACCTGGCAATCAGTACGTGTATTAGCGTTGATAGGTATTGGTTGCTTGCGTTGGAGAAGATGTACTTTGACAAATTAGGACATCCTCTTTAAGAGCTATTACTATATCCCGGTACTCAACCACCAAACGTGTTATATCAATTATAATTTACCAGTTAAAAAATCCGCTTAACCTGTATTCCATTTAATATACTGGCTCCCTTATGGGTTTTAAAGCTAACAGTGATCCCCTTTTCATTATTCACATCAATAGTATATCTTATTGAAAATGCACGTTCGGGCTCCAGGTAATTATCATTACTTAAGTCGTCAGCAACTTTTTGACCGTTAATAAAAACATCAAAGCTGCGACTTGCTGTTTCATCTTTTTGAACTGTATTATTAAGGTTATAAACCAAAGCTTCACGTTCCTTATTTGAAAGCAGTTCGGCAAAAAACAGCGTCACCTCGTATTTACCATCGGGTACATCCGCCTTAAAACTATCAAGCCCAACCCTTTGCGTAGCATAAATTGGATCATAATCAGTCCCCAATATATTTTTATTTGTGCCTGCTTTTTGCAGGGAGCTTCCTTTCATGCTAAAAACTTCGCCGCCAATATATCCCCAGCTGCCTGGTGAGTATGGTTTTTCAGGCAGCCATACCTGCTGTAATTTATCATCTGTATAATAACGGGTGTCACCTAAACTAACGTTTATTTCTTTAAATGGGATAACTGTATCTTTAAGTAATGCCGGTTGCATTTGGAAAGTGATATCTGCAAAATCATCGTAGTTTATTTGGTTCCGTACGGAAGTAGCTCTCAAATTATTCAGCCCATTTTTAAACGGAACATCAAACTTCGCAACTTTATTAATTACCGGCTTTGTCCCTAATAATTTGCCGTTCAGCCATAAACTTATTTCAGGTAAATTACTATAAACTTCTATGGCTTGTAAACATCCCCCTTTTTCATCAGCAATTCCGCCCCTTAACGTCCAGTTGCGCGACCCTATCTTAATAAAAGGTTGTTTTAAAAGATTTGCCTGGTAATAGTAATAAACATCCTTGGGTACCCTTGTATCTGTTGCAACGCCCTTGGTATTAACATGCGGTGCGGCATCGATACGGGCTTCCGAATTAAAATCAATCAAACACCACATTGCACCGCCAGCTACAAACGTCCGGTCCATAATATCTTTTAAATATCTTTTATGAAAAAGCGTTTCATATTCAATGGTTTTATCAAATCTTTCCGGCGTCAGGCTATGTAAGCGGGTATCGCCGTCGGCTCCATATTCTGTTACAATCATTGGTTTATCAGGTAATTCGCGGTGATGCCGGTCCAAGAACTGGCCAAATCCTTCAAAGCCGTTTATATACCAGCCATAATATAAATTCCAACCAATTATTTGTGGGATTTTTGTTATTCCAACGTTATTGTAACGGTCAAAATCACCGTGACAAGAGATCATAGTATAACGGGAAGGATCTTCCTTTCGCGTAAGATCATCCAATGTTTTGGCCAGTTTGGCTACATCTCCAAAATATTTTTGCTGTTCGGGCGAATTCCGCTGAAATCTCGGCACCAGCAATACCTCGTTCAAATATGCCCAGATAATTATGCTGGGATGGTTATAGTTTTGCCTGATCATCTCCAGCTGCATGTTCTTACAATTTTCAGTAAACTGCTCAGATTGCGTTATGCGGTTAACTACAGGAATTTCCATTGAGGCAAGCAAACCAAGGCGATCACATGCTTCCAGAACGGCTGGATCCTGCGGGTAATGAGATATCCGTATAAAATTTGCTCCCATAGCTTTTAATAACGCAATATCGCGTTCATGCATAGCGTCCGGCAGGGCATTGGCCATTCCTTTATAATCCTGATGTCTGTTAGCACCTATTAATTTTAACGGCTTTCCGTTTAAATAAAACCCTGTTGCTGCATCAAACTTAAACCACCTTAAGCCCAACGGATTAGTAGATCTGTCGATTAAATTACCGGCATCATCATAAATACTGCTGACCACATGATACAAATAAGGATCATACGGAGACCATAAATGCGGGTTTGCAATCCTATCTATCGGCTGTATAAAATCAGAGGTACTATTTGCAGGCAATTGAATATTAGCCGTCACTTCTTTAACCAGCTTCCCCTCAGCAGTAAAAATACCCGATACAATTTTTGCTTTAAGCTTACGGCCTGTTGTATTGGTAATAGCTTCGCTTACTGAAATGCTTGCTTCGGTATCATTTATTTGGGTGGTTTTTATCCGAACCCCGTTTGCCGCATTGCTATCTAAATTAAAGTGGATCCGGTTTGCACTTATCAGGTAAACATCCCTGTAAATTCCGCCAAAAAAAGTAAAATCGGCAGTTAATGGGGGGATATTATCGTTATTGCTGTTATCCAGTTTAATTAATATTTCGTTGGCTGTTAATGAATCCTTATTATAGTTGAGCAACTTGCTTACTTCGAAACTAAAGGCTGTATAACCTCCAATATGCGTACCGGCAAGTTTACCGTTTACATATACTGCCGCTACCTGGTTTGCTCCTTCAAAATACAGGTGGATACTTTTGTCTTGCCATGATGCAGGGACATAGATTGTTTTTTTATACCATCCAATACCCCTATAATAACCTGGTTCGTCATCATTTACATCATTAGTATTCCAGCTGTGTGGTAGGGAAATTTTCTCCCATTTTACATCATCAGCATTTTTAGCAGGAAAACCGGGGATATCTCCCTTATAAAATTCCCAGTTTGAATTAATGGTTTGTTTAATGGTGGGTTGAGCGAATAAAAAGCTCAAGCCCAAGAGTAAAAATATGATTGAAAGGCTGCTCTTTTTCATATTTGTAAATATCAATTAGCACCGTTTATATTTATTATTTCAGGCACAAAGCGATGACAATTTTGAGCATCACCGATTATATTTCTAAAAAAACTTATCCGGGTTTGGCACCAAGTTTAAAAATTTCTCGAAATTTTCAGTATAATGCGATTGATCAAGCTTATAATAAAAAGCACCTTTTTTTGAGGATAACTTATCTTTCTCAGGCAATTTTACCAATAAACCCGTCGATAATAATTTACGACTGAAATTACGGTCGTCAAAGGTGGAATTATAAACCCCTTCGTAAAGTGCCTGCAATTGTGGTATGGTAAATTTTTCGGGCAGTAACTGGAATAATATGGGATGTAAAGCGGCTTTATAACGCAATTGCCTTTTGGCGAGTTTAACCATTTCGTTATGGTCGAATATCAGCTCGGGCATTTCGCTCAGTAAAAACCATTCTGCATGGTATTCGTCACTGATCTGTTTTTCATACTGATGAATATCAATAAGGGCGAAGTAGGCGATAGATAAAGTTCTTTCAACAGGATCGCGGTCTGGCTTGCCAAATACCTGGAATTGCTCCATGTAAACATTTTTCAAACCTGTTCTCATTTCCAAAACGCGGTTGGCTGCGTCGCCAGGGGTTTCTGAAGGCTGAATGAAACCGCCCATCAGGCTCCATCTATTTTTTTCAGGCTCAATATTACGCTGAACGAGCAGCAATTTTAAATTCCAGCCATCAAAACCGAATATAATACAATCAGTAGCAACTAAAATTCGTTTTTGACCAATATATCTCTGCATAATCAGGCTTATAGTTTATTTACAAGTGTAAAAATTTTTTGGCAGATTATTGAAAATTAGTGAGTTGTTGATTAAGTTGAAATTAAGTGAATAGTTGAGTTGGTGAATAATCTACAAAACTATTTATTTCACCATGATCTGTTAACTACCAACAACCAATCAACTTAATCAACTCACCCTTTTTCCATGCAGCAGCATATCCATTGCGTGATCAAATGAACCTGCACGAATCACCTCGCCTGAGTTAACAAAGAATATCTCATCGGCGTTTTCAATGGTGTTTAAACGATGGGCTATAATTACACGGGTGGTGGTGGCAGGCAGCTTATTTAAAATATCGCTTAACAGCTTTTCTGTAATGGTATCTATATTTGCCGTTGCCTCATCCAAAATCAGCAATTCAGGATTGCGTAAAACTGCACGCATAAAGGCTATCAGCTGTTTTTGCCCCAAACTGATCCCATCGCTGTTTGATAGCACCGCGGTATCCAGTCCCTTATCAAAAATAGCTAATAAGCTGCCCAGGTTGGCATCTGTTATCACTTGTTCCAGTTGCTCATTTGTATAATTTACATACAGCTCGTTGCCGTACAAAATATTATCCCGCACAGTACCGGTAAATAAAAATGGTTCCTGCAAAATAAACCCGATTTTTTTTGTACGTTCAACCGGTTGGTAGGTTCTTATATCCTTTCCATCAAGCAATACCATTCCTTTGCTTGCATCATATAAACGGGCTATTAATGAAGCGGTAGTAGTTTTACCCCCACCGGTAGGCCCAACCAATGCGTAGGTTTTACCGCGTTCCAGTTTAAAGCTGATGTTGTGTAAGATCTCTCTGTCTTCATCATAACTGAAATTTACATTTCTAAACTCTAAAAGCGATGATGAGGGCTCAACGGTCGGATTTTCAACTGTTACAAGGTCAGTCTCAAGGTCTAAAATATGTGATATCCTATCCCACCCTGCCATAGCAGTTTGGAAGCTTGTCCACAGTGCCGCCAGTTGTCTTAAAGGATTATAAAATTGATTGGCATAAGAAAAATAACTCGCGGCAAGTATCCCGATACCTAATTCTCCTTTTGAAACCAGGTAAATGCCATAGGCAAGAACTATCAACTGGGCAAAACTTGAAAATAATCCGTAAACCGGCACGTAGCTATTATTAGCAATGCCTGCTCCAATTGCTGTGTCATAATTTTGCTTATTGGCTTCATCAAACCGTTTGCGAAAATAATCACGGCGATTAAACGCAATGATCACCTTAAAGTTATTCAGGCTTTCCTGTATCTCTCCGCTCATACCGCCAACGCTTTTCAGGTTTACTGCGTTTTTTCTTTTTACCCAGGGGGATGTAAGACTGGTAAAGATCAAAATAATCACAGCCGGTATAAGCGTTGCTGCACCCAGCTTAATGTTAATCGACAGCAAAAAAATCCCTGCTCCTAACATAGTGGCAATGCTGCCGATGAACTGCATTAAAGATTGCGAAAAAAACTGGTTCAGCTTATCGGTATCATTATTTATTCGGGATATCAGGTCGCCGGCCTTGTTCTGGTTAAAGAACCCAACCGGGAGCAATTGCAATTTATTAAAGATAGAATTACGCAAAGTGAACAACATCCGCTGCCCTACCCCACCCATCAATATGGTTTGTAAATAACTGGTTAATAGCGCCACCAGGTACATGGAAAGCAAAATGCCGCAGTTTAACAGCACACCATGATAATTTTTATGCGGTACAAAAATATACTTATCAATTGTACGACCGATAATGAGCGGCCCAAACAAGTTTAATGTGGAATTGACCAGGATAGCAGCTAATGCCATCAGCAAATTCTTTCGTTCGTGCGAAATGAGCCCCAGCAATTTATTGAGTGAAGACCAGGTAGATGACTTTGGCGCATTCGCCTGCAGGTCATTTAGATTGTATTTCATAATTGCTGGTACTTTGTTGCGAATTAAAGATCTGTACGTACTCGGGGCTGCTGTGCATCAGATCATCATGTTTGCCGCTGGCTATGATTTCGCCCTGCATTAATAAAATAATCTGGTCGTAATGTTCAACTGATGCAATTTTTTGGGTCACTGATATGAGGGTTAAACCGGGATAGTTCTTTTGTACGTTTGCTAATATTTTCTTTTCAGTGTTGCCATCTACCCTTGCGGTAAAATCATCCAGCAATAAAACTTTGGGATTTATGGCCAAAGCCCTTGCCAGCATGATCCGTTGCTTTTGCCCGCCCGACAAGCTCGAACCACGCTCAGATACTATGGTACTTAATTTTTCAGGCAACCCGTCAATAAATCCCCTTAGTTCGCTGGTATCAATAGCTTTTTCTAAGGATTCATCAGTGACGGTATCACTAAAAGCAATATTCTCACGGATACTCATATTAAATATGATGCTATCCTGGAAAACAAAACCTACCTGGCTGTGGAATGATTCGCTGTTATAACTGTCAATGCTTCTGTCATCAAACAATACCTCGCCCGAGGTTTGTTTTATTAAACCGGTTAATAAATAAAGCAATTGTGATTTGCCGGCTGCTGTCGGGCCAATAATAGCAATTTTTGATCCTGCTTTTACCGAGAATGATACCTGTTTCAGTGCAGGTTTTTGCCCGTAGGTTACCGAAACATCCTTTAGTTCAATATCGCCCTTTAAAATTTCAGTAACCGTGCCGGTCTCTGAGGTATCCGGCGCATCTAAAACTGTATTAATACGCTGGAATGAAGCGGTAGCCTGGGCGATGATGTTACTCATAAAACCAATAACAAGTATCGGGAAGATGAGCTGTGCAAGGTAAAGATTAAAGGCAGCGAAATCTCCCAGCGTCATTGTGCCGTTGATTACAAAATGCCCACCCAGGGCTAAAATGCTCAAAGAAGCAATATTAGCAGTGAATGTAATAATGGGTATAAGGCCTGCGAAAAGCCGTAAAATAGAAAGGCCTATGTCCCTTGCCTCTGAATTTGCCCGCAAAAACTTATCGAACTCCAATTGCTGGGAATTGATTACACGGATCAGTGCGGAGCCTAATATACTTTCGTTAATTACTTTGTTGAGCCAATCAATAACCCCGCGGCTTTTAATAAACAATGCCCTCACTTTACGTAACACATAAAAAAATGCGCCGCCGATGATAGGAATGATAGCAATTATACAAAGACCTAATTTCCAATTGATGGTAAGTAAAAGAATACTGGCCCCAATAATGATAAATACAGATGATATGATGGAAACCAATGCCTGCGATACAAACAACTTTATGGAATCGGCATCGGCTGTGAGGTTGGTCAGCAGTTTTGATGGCGTCACCTGGTCAATAAATGTATTGCTTTGCCTTGAAATTTTATCCGAGAGTCTTGTCCGGAGGTCGCGTGCTACTTTTTCAGAAGTGTACGTCTGGATGATAGTTTGTAAATACGCAAAAATAAAAATGAATATGACTGCTAATGAAAATTGAATTAAAGTAGGGTTCACATCAAAGTGCGTGTGTGTGATGAGGCTATGGATATACGCATCTATACCGTGGTTAATTATCTTAGGCAGCCATAAGGTAAAGCTATTGCTGAAAAGCGCAAACAATATCAGCATACTTACCAAACCTCTATAGGGTTTCAGCAAGCTAAAAATACTTGCTTGTTTTGTTTTAATATCAGTTTTAGCCATCCTGTATTTTTTAAATAAACTTAATACGTCCGTAAAAATAAAAATGAAATGTTATTTAATTATGAAGACGATTGAGGAAAGGGAATATTTTATCTGTTGAACGATGATTTAGAGTGCTTAGCCGTTTACACTGTTTTTTAAAAATAGTGAATTACTCCAGAATGATAACCCTGTTACCCTTCAATCTTCTTACGGCTAATATGCCGCCC
>JAQBOU010000022.1 GCA_028287865.1 Mucilaginibacter sp.
AATAAATCAAAGAAAAAAGTGGCTGATCATGCTTTATGATACAGCCTCTTTTATAGGATTTTAATTAAGCACAATATCGCCGGGGCCATTAGAGCTAGCTAAATTTACGTTCGAAAATGTTATTAGATTACCGCTAATAGTGCCATAAATAGGAGCTCCGAGGTTATATAAGCCAGCCGAAGTAGGTACCGCACCGGTCGGTATTCTTACAACTACAGTTGAGTTTGAAAGACGAGTGCCCCCCACAGTTATATTAACACTTTGTTGACCCTGACCGATTCGGCCAGTGCCGACATAAGAACCTCCATTTATGGCTACATCAAAATATATTGATGGCGACGAACCTGTAGAAACTTGAAATGGAAAGCCAGTATTAACTGTGATGTTTATAGTAAAGCTACTACTGCCGGCGCTATTGGTGGCTGTTACAACATAATTGATAGCAGCAGAAGCTGATGTCGGTGCTCCAGAAATAACCCCAGTACTTGTATTTAAACTCAATCCTGCAGGTAATGCAGGATTGACTTGATAACTCATTGGTAAATCACCTGTATTAGTTGGTGTCAATGGTGTAGTCCAAACACCTGCGTAAAATGTAACTCGATTTGTATATGTAATATTGGGAGCCACTTCGGAGTGAAAGTAAAGGTCAACCTCTCCACTTCCTGATGGATTAGAACTGAATATATCAGTATGTTCTCCAAAGGTTGCAATGGGAGTATTTATAATAGGTGCCCATTGCAAGGAAGCCGGTGTAGAAGAGTTAGGCGCTCCTGTTGTAAGGGTTATATTAGTCATTCTAATGTAATGCTGTAACGGATAATCTGTGGATCTTGAAACATTAAAAACTTCCAGTACTTCATATGCCCAATTTTCAATAGGAATCATTGGAATATTTACATTACCGCCTCCCAAATTATTATACGTAGTACCCTGAGTTACATTCATTGTATTTGAGTAACCATTAAAGTAAGATGAGTAATTATAAGAGCCATTCGCTTGATTACCACTAAAACTTAAACTTCCTTGTATATTAGTTCCAACTGCAATATTTGTTATCGGCGTTGTATAAGCGCCGCCGCCAGACCAAACACACCAATTAGATATTGTCCAATATTGTCCACCGAATGTGTTGCTTCCTGAGCCGTTCGATCCCCATTGCAAAACCGGTTGAATAACTAAATTGTTGGGGTTATTGTCTTGAACCTTATATGGCTCTAAACCATCCCATATATAAAGTAGCTGACCATCATTTGTTGTAGGATTAGAAGGTACTGTCCAACTTGTACTGAAATAATTAATTGGTTGGCTATTGGTGTTACCCCATTCAGAATAAGTGACCCATCCATTTCCACTAGGCGACATCAATGAAAGATTTTTGCTTTTTGAACTATTGGAATTTTGAAACGTCTTATTTTGAATCGTCACAGGAATCTGTATTTTACCAAAATCTTCCATCAATTCCCCAGTTTTAATTTTAACTTTTAAAACATGGTTCGCTCTTATTTCCAAACGATATCCATTTTCTATTAAATGAACTTGGGATTTAGGCATCATACCGGCAGGGGTTAGAATCATTGAATCGGGAATTAAACTTGTTCTACTAGCTTTATCGTTTGAATTTCCGATTTGTGAAATGGACTCTTTTTTGCAACTGTTAAAAACAAAAACAGTCGCCAATACTAAAAATGTGAGTTTGCTTAAGGTTTTCATGATTTAGGTTTAGGGTTTAATGTTTAAATATAAATACATTAATTATTAAAACAAATTTTCTGTAGAAGTTAAAAATTCTAAATAAAAAAAAGCCCGCTGGTATTAACCAGGCGGGCCTTTCAATTAAATCAACTCTCTGTTTTATCTTATTGTTTTACCAGCGTGTAAGTAGGCGCCAGTAAAGGATTGCCAAAGCTTAATGACACTAAATATGTACCATTGCTTGGTACATTTATATTTGCGCCATTATTTGAAGTTAGTTGTCCGGTAACAGGTGTAACGTCGCCTAAACTCAAAGTCCAGGCATTATCAGCACGGAACTTAAATTGGCCGCTTGAGTTAAGAGCGTAAGTTGCCTGGTAAGCATTGTTATTTTGATTAAATGGCATCTGTATGTCAGTATTCCAATCCACACCCGCGCTACCAATTAAACTCCAGGTATGGTTATAGGCTGTATAAGTAATTGTGCCAGCATTAGTATTTACTGTTACTAAGTATAATCCAGCGCTTGGAGCGGTTAAGTTTCCGCCTGCAGAAAGGCTTATTTTGCCTCCCCCTGCATCACCATAAGAATTATTCCAGTTTTTTGCTGGAGTGATTTTGAAAATACTACCCGCCTGAAAATACACATAGCCGGTGTAAACACCATTACCTGTCGGCGAAACCAGGCTATCCGCAGTGGTTGGTTGCCATTGTAATGTTGAATTTGTGTTTTGGTATGAACCTGGCACATATACATAAGAAATTAAGTTAAATGGCGTAACAGTTAAGGTAACCACATTTGAATAAACGGGTGTAACATTAGCCGAAATTGAATGGGCAACACGCACCTGAATTTGAGAAGCAATGCCTGCCGGTAAATTTAGTTTTAATACTAAATTGTTAAATACCGCCGTTGAATAGCCCTGTGAATATACTTTGTTTGAGATTATAACCGATGTTGGGTTTTTCCAATTATCACCTGCTGAATCTATTTGCAAAGTGTTTGTTACCGCTGCACTGTAACCATAATTAGCAGCCGTAAAGTTAAATTTAATCACCGTTGTGGTATCGTTTAATTTAGTTTTATCTAATGGCAGGGTAGTAGCTGATGCGGTGAGTGCACCAGCCTTACCTCCGTTAGAAGTAACAAGGGTTCCATCCTTTTTACATGATGGCAGCAATAACAGCGTCATGCTGCAAAGTGCCAGGAATTTAGTCAGAACGTTTTTCATATTAATATTTTTTATTTAATTTTCAATTTTACGTGAAATATATACGATAGCCTTAGATTAATTATACCCTGGATTTTGTTTTAAGGTTGGGTTGGTAACAATCTGGGCAGCAGGTATTGGCATCAGGTTCAAATTGTCAGAAACACTGGTACCATTAAGCACACCGCCTTTCCATTGCCACAAGTAAGTATTTCCTGTCAATTCACCGAAACGGACCAGGTCTGTCCTTCTTTGCATTTCGAAAAGAAATTCTCGTCCTCTTTCAGCGATCATAAATGGCAATGTCAGTTGAGAAGCAGTAATATTGCCAGCTGTGCTGCCATCATAAGCCCGGGTACGTACCATATTTACATAACTAAGGGCTGTAGCAGGGTCTCCACCAGCTCCCCCGCGTAATACCGCTTCGGCATAAATCAGGTAAACATCAGCCAGCCGAAACATAGGAAAATCAGTATCTACAAAATTGCCTGTCGGGTCGCTTCCGGCAACTCCGGTTGAAGTGACATTTTTAAATTTAGCAACTGCATAACCAGCGGTAAAAGTATATTCATCTGTCATGCTTAGCGTTTGCCCGGCGGTATAAAACATCGCCCTTTTATCGGTATTTCCGCTTGGATCACTAAATAGTGAAACATACTGTGGTGTGGTATGGAAGCCTGCCCAGCCGCCGTTAACTCCAAAGTCAGCAGGATTCATGCTGCCGCCAATTTGTGCATGCACTACATAAGTCATACCTCCATATCCTTGAGTATGTAAACCATCAGACTCAATTGGAAAAATAATTTCATTTGATTTATTATTGTCGGCCAAAAACAGGTTTTTGAAATGTGGTTCCAGCGTATACCCCCCTGAAGTGATTATTTTATTTGCATAGGTTATTGCATCGGTACTGCGGTCGGTGCCAGTGAAAACTTTTGCGTTTAGATATAATTTTGCCAGTAAAGTCCAGGCGGCAGCTTTATCAGCGTGTCCGTATGAAAAGCGTGGTACACCAAGGTCACCATCAATTGCCTTCAATTCGCTTTCTACATAATTAAAAATTTCGGTACGGGTTTTTTGCTGAGGGAAAAATACACCCACCGGATCACTTTCTGTTACAAGGGGTACGTTTCCAAAAAGGTCAATAGCGTGATAATAAGCCAAGGCACGTAAAAACCGTGCTTCGGCACGATATTGTGTAACCGTGGTTGCATCAGCACCGGTTATGCCGTTTTTACTTAGCAGGGCAGGGGTAGTATTGCGTAAAAATTCGTTATCCAACGATATTTCATAGTAAATACGGTCATACATTGCACCTATGAATTCACATTGTGAGTTAAAGGTCATATCATGTAAAGTATGAACTGTTCCATCATTCCATACAATTGAAGCTTCGTCGGTAGTGATCTCCTCCATATTAAACAATTCGCGCAAGTAATTAGAAAAACCTTCGTCGATACCGGCAATATCCGGGTTACCTGCTCCGCCAGCCTGACCGCTTATAGCAAATGCGGTGTATAACTTCGCTACAATAGGCAAGTAGTTGCTAAAATTTGTGTAAACGTTTGCAGTGGTTACCTGTCCTTGTGGAGTGAGGTTCTTTTTACAGGAGCTTACTGCTACTAACAGACCAATTAAGGTAATGGCTGTCAGTTTTTGTAAATGTCTTATTTTCATAATTTTTTTATAATAAAATATTTTATGTGTTGCTTTTCAGCATTCTTAATTTTTTTTTGTTAAAACCCCAGGTTTATTCCAATTGAGTAAATCCTTGGACGAGGATATAATTGATTATCTATACCTCCCTGCACCTCAGGATCAAGCCCGGTGTACTTGGTAATAACAAATACATTTTGTACGTTGAATGAAGCCCGCAGCGTTCCAACCTTATCTATCTTACCAAAATTGTATCCCAAGTTAATGTTATCCATTTTCAGGAATGAAGCATTTTCAACATAGTAGTCAGAAAACAATTGGTATTGTTGGAAATTTGTCTTTAAAATACTTGAAGGAAGGTTATTTAGGTAATTTGAAAATTTAATACCTGCATAGGCGCCGTTGGCGGCTGCCTCGGCATTATACACATAATTTCCTAACTCTGAACGTAATGTAAATGCCAGGTTCCATTTCTTATAGCTAAAATTTGAATTAAAGCCCATAAATACTGTTGGATTTGGTTGCTGGTAAGCATATTTATCTTCAGTTCCTACTGAGCCGTTACCACTTCTGTCAACATATACTCCTTCTAACGGCATGCCATTTGCGCCGTAAACCTGCTGATAAACATAAAATGCGTTTGGCGCAACCCCAGCTTTATAAAGCTGTATTGTATTACCTACACCACCCGGGATGCCTCCGGTAGCTACAATTTGATTTTGATCGCTGGTTAAGGAAATATTCGTTACCGTTCTTTTATTGTATGAAATATTATATCCAACCGTCCAGTTGATGTCTTTATTAGCGATTGCCACATAATTAACATTAAAATCAATACCCTTAGTAACTAAGCTGCCAATGTTGGCATTTATGTAATTACTTAAGTTTGTACCGTCAGGAACCTGAACGAAAACTAACAAGTTTGTAGTGTTCTTATAATAGTAGTCAATGCTGCCATTTATTTTCCCATTCAGAAAACCATAATCTAAACCAACGTCAGTAGTTGCGGTTTGTTCCCATTTTAAGTTAGCGTTATATGCATCGGCGCGCAATGTAGTGGTGTAAGAATTGCCAAACTGGTAACCGGCGCCTATATTACTTGGTTCATACACGGCAAGGTAAGGGAAATAATTAGTTCCTAAATCCTGCTGACCGGTGATACCGTAGCTGCCTCTTAACTTTAAATCAGACAGCACATCCACACCTTTAAGGAAGTCTTCTTGCTTTAGGCGCCATGCAAGGGCTACTGAAGGGAAATAGCCATTTCGGTTACTTGGGCTGAAACGTGATGATTGATCATCCCTTATAGTGGCAGTTATTAAATACTTATTTGCAATATCAAAGTTAACCCTGCCAAATGGTGATGCGATATAGTATTGGCCATAAGTTGGTAATGACGGATTGCCAACAGGGGTAACCTTATCTGCTGCGTACCCTTGTTCTCCTCTTAAATAGGTGTTAAAATACTGATATGAATAACCTGCTTGTACGTCTAAATTACTGTTAATCGATTTAAACTCCTTAGCGTATTTTAAATAGTAATCAGTATTGTAGGTGTAATTTTCATTGAAATATTGCGTGTATGAACCTTTTTGGGTAAAATCAACAGCCGCTGTAGCCGGGATCAGGTTTGAGCCCGTTCCGTCAGAAATGTCGCCACCAAAAGTAGCATTAAACTGTAGTTCTTTCAGGAAGGGAAATACATAATTTATATTTAAACTTCCGATTGCTCTTTTAGCTGTTCCAATATTGGCATTTTCTTCCTGAAGTAGGCCAACCGGATTTCGTGGCGCCAACGTACTTGGGTTGCCGTTTGCGTCAAGCCATTCAAAATAACCACCATATTTACTATTACCTGAGTAAATAGGTTGAGTAGGATCAAAATTAACAGCAGTACCTATCGCGCCCTGGTTAGCAAAATGGCTATCAGAGTAAGTTCCTTTTAAATTAAGGTCAATTTTTAAGCTGTTATGTAAAAAGTCGTGGTTTACATCTAATGCCACGGTAGTTCTTTTTAAATTATCAGTTTTTAAAATACCATCCTGATCTAAGTATCCTATTGATAAACGATAAGGTAAACCTTTTACGCCGCCGGTAAAATTTAAATTATTGTCAGTTGCAAAAGCTTGTTGATAAATTTGGTTTTGCCAGTTGGTATTTGCGTTTCCTAATAATGAAGCTTGTGCAGGATCCTGAGCGTTAACAACAGTGCGGAACTGGGCCGCGCTTAATACGGGGTATTCTTTGGTGATTTTTGACAGAGAATTTAAAGAGCTAAAATTTACGCTTAGTTTATCGCCGCCTTTTCCTTTTTTGGTAGTAATAATAATCACACCATTTGACGCCCTTGAGCCATATATAGCGGTTGCAGAAGCGTCCTTTAATACGGTGAAAGACTCAATATCATTAGGGTTGATCATACTTAACGGATCAGAAACTCCAGAGATAGCTGATGTGCCATCTGGTTTCTTTGCATCACTTACCGGAACACCGTCAATCACGATAAGTGGATCATTGCTCGCATTTAAAGATGCACCACCACGAATACGGATAGTGCTTCCAGCACCAGGTGCGCCGCCATTTGAGGTGATCGATACCCCCGAAACTTTACCTGTAATCAGATCTTCGGGAGTTGTAATAGCCCCCTGGTTGAAATCTTTAGCAGTTATTGTTGAAACTGATCCTGTAAGGTCTTTTTTCTTCTGGGTGCCATATCCTATTACTACCACCTCGTTTAAACCAGTACTTTGTGGTTGCAAATTGAAATTAAGTGAAATTAAAGAGTTACCTACTGTTACGGTTTTCTTTAAAGCAACATAGCCTAAAAAATTCGCTGTAAGCGTGAAACTTCCGGGTTTAAGCCCGGTGATACTATAATTACCATTAACATCGGTTGGTGAACCAAGCGTGGTGCCATCAATGCTAACAGACGCTCCTGGTAAGGCTTGACCGGTTTCGTCGGTTACCTTACCTCTAATACTTCCTGTTTGTGCAAATGCTATGACTGAAAACATCATAAACACGCATAGGAGTACATACTTTTTTGAGTAATTTTTTCTCATATACTTTTTTGTTTTGAAAGTTAATTTGGGCTTTTTATG
>JAQBOU010000044.1 GCA_028287865.1 Mucilaginibacter sp.
TAGGTTTGTGATTTCTCTCGCATTAGTTTTTTATTTAGGGTTAATTAAAATTGGTTTATTCAATCTCTATAATATTATCTTTTATTTCGTAATTCACATTTAATGACTTTTTTAAAGCCTCAAGTACATCCGGCAGATTGAAACCGGTTAAATCAGCATTTAAAATGTATCGGTTTAATTTTTCACTGGCAACCTTAATATGTATGTGAAAGGTTGAATTAAGTACCGGTATAATTTCTTTTAATGGTTTGTTATCAAAAGATAAGTTTACACGTTTCCATATTTGCAACGATGGTTCTTCAATTACATTTTCCGGCTTTAAAATATGCTGGTCTGTTAAGTAAATTACCTTTTGGTGCGGATACAGCATCACTTCGCCTCTTTCAAGTTTTGAGGAAACATTAGTAGTATTGGCCGCATTTTTAATGCTTACCGAAACCTTCCCTGTAAGCACAGAAACTTCAGCAGAATGACTTCGACCATCGTCGCGTACCAAAAAACTGGTACCCCAAACCTTGGTGATAATAGACTTGCTGTTTATAATAAAGGGACGTTTTGGATTCTTTGTTACTTCAAAAAAACACTCTCCGGATATAGAAACCATTCGCGCATCATGACCGAACACTTTTGGAAAGCGCAGCTGGGAATGAGGGCTTACCCAAACAGAACTGTTATCGGGAAGTGTAGACTTATATATTTGGCTGGAGTTATTGGTTATAACAATAATTTGTTGCGCGTTTGCATCCGCAGCAAGTGCTGCTTTTATCTTTTGGGTATGGTGCGTTAAGGCAATTACAACAAATACTGCCGCTGCTGCTCCTGCCATTGCATACCATTTGCGCATAGAGCGATGGCCTGATTTGTTATTTGCTGTTTCTTGCTCACCACCAAAACCAATGTTAGTTAAAATATGATTGTATATACGCTCTTCTAATTTCTCTTCTTCGCCCGTACTGATTTCAGAAACATAATCAGGATCATCTTCGAAAGACTGGTACCATTGTTTTATTAAGGCTACGTCCGTTTCGGTACATTCGCCATTAATATACTTTTCCAGTAATTCAACTGATATAGGTGTTTGCATGAAAAGAGTAATTTGGTTTATTATATATGACGTATGAAATAAACGTATCCCCTACGCTGTAGTAAAATAATTTTTAGAATTTTATTTCACAAAAAAAATCAGGATAACTACCAGGTAATGACTGAGGCCAAGTCGCAGTTTTTTTAGCGCCTTAGTTAGTTGGTTTTCTACCGTTTTTTCTGATATACCCAGGTAGGTAGCAATCTCTTTGTTGGTTTTATACTCGTTACGGCTTAACTCATAAACGGAGCGGCACCTATCAGGCAATTGGTTTACTTCGGTTTCAATAGTTGAGGTCAGTTCCTTTAACATGATCGTATCCTCTGTGGAGTTATCTACTTCCGAATGCACAACCTTAAACGTTTCCCTGTATTTTGATCTTACCAGCTCTTTACGATAACGATCAATAACCTGGTTGGCAACTGCTAAGTACAAATAGCCGGTTATAGTTGTTGTAATTTGCAAGGATTGCCTCTTCAACCAAAAGTTAGTGAATATTTCCTGTACAACTTCTTCAGCTAACTCCTTATCTTTTAGTCGCTTATAGGATTCGCTATATAACTTTTTCCAATAGCGGGCATAAATCTCCTTAAACGCACTAAGCTTGTCTTGCTTTAGCAATAGTATAAGTTGCTGATCAGAAAACTTAGTAAAATCACCCATGAGCTATTAAAGTATGTTAATGCCTCATAAATAAAACATTAACTAATTGGCAAAACTCAAAAAAAATCAGCTAACTAACAAGTGTTTTGATTGATCTTTAAAATGGTTACGACAATATGACTATTGGATTTTTATGATTCAATTATACATTAATAAACCCCACCAAAATAATCAGACTTCTTAATGCTGTAAAGCGATTACTAAATTTCAGTAGCAAATCAGTGTAAATAATACACCTTGTGCGAGTTACGATAGTTATTTAACGATAAACTATCATTTTTTAGACATTCAAATACACACCTGCTATATTGATTTTCTACGTTAAATTAACTATAGGTTTATTTTCAACAATTGATTTACGAGCACCTTGTAGGAAAAACGATTCAAACTGTAATTCAATTGTTACATATTTACTTGCCCAAACTTCTATCCAGCTCTCCCGCCAGGATATAATTGATACAAACTTGAGTCTCAACTTATTTGCGATATGACTTAAGCGACTAAAAATAAAATCAAAAAAAAACAGGGCTAGAAAAACCGTACTGCTCTTACTTTCGTTTATAAGTCTATGATATCAAAAAGCGATTTAAAAGTTAAAGAAGTAGTGGCTAACATTCGTAAAATCAGGGAGTGTAAAAGCTACACCCAGGACTACCTTGCAGCAAAACTTAAAATTTCTCAAAATGCTTATAGTAAAATTGAATTGGGTTATAGCTCCATTACTTTAATCAGGCTTATAAGTATTGCTGAGATACTGGAGGTTGGCCTGG
The DNA here is from genome assembly GCA_028287865.1 of Mucilaginibacter sp. Lineage (GTDB taxonomy): Bacteria > Bacteroidota > Bacteroidia > Sphingobacteriales > Sphingobacteriaceae > Mucilaginibacter. The sequence goes on from JAQBOU010000044.1 coordinate 2,518, forward strand.
TTGATCTGATTAATGCAGACGAAGAAAAGATAATACAGCTAAAATTGGTAAAGGAAGCCTAAAGTATACCGGTAACTTTATAGTTTATTTAGTTCTTCCATCAACATTTTGCTTGTTTCATTAAAATAGCGCCTTACGCCAAAGCCCATTACACTTTGTATGCCCATGATGGCATTAGTTAAAAAAACTTCATCAGCTTCGTATAAAATCTCGGGGTTAATTTGAGCTTCGGTAACAGGTATATTATTTTTTTTTGCCAGACCAATAATCACTTGCCGCATTACGCCTTCCACACATCCCTCGCTTAACGCAGGTGTATATAAATGATTTTGATACAATATAAAAATGTTTGAGCTGCTTGCCTCACACAAAAAACCGTTTTGATTCAACAAAAAAACATCATCCAGTTTATTTTGTGTTTTATACAAACCAGCCATAACATAGATAAGGGAATTGCAGGTTTTAATATTTGACAGGTAATTTGAGGGTTTGGGCAATTCCTCAAACATATCCATGATCAATCCTTTGCTGTTTAAAAAATAACGTGGTTCATCTAAAGGCTGAACTTCAAGGCAAAAAGCCATTTTATTTTGAGAGGGTGTATATAAGCCATCGGCATCCCGGTATACCGTTAGGCGTAAACGGCCATGTTTAATTTTATTTCTGCGGGAAAGCTCTTCTGCCTTTTCTTTCAGAAACCAAGCATCCATTTGCGAATAGCCATCAATTTTTAGCGCTTTCATTCCCCGTTGCAACCGGTCGGCATGCAGATCAGCAAACCTGAGTTGTCCTTTCATTAGCCGCATACTTTCAAACAAGCCGTCACCGTACTTAAAAGCCCTGTTATCCAGGCTAAGCAGTTTGCTGCCTGCCGGAAGTATTTCGCCATTGAAATTTATAAAAACTGGGGCCATATGTTTTCAGGTTATGTTATGGGATTTTTAGCTATGAAATAGGAGACGTGAGATAACAGATTTTGTTTTATATTTCTATACCTCCCTGATCTCATATCTTACGTCTCATACCTCATATCTATGCTACTGTACTTGCGCCATTTATTTAAAACTGTTTCAAAATCAATTGGCAAAGGCGATTCAAAAGTCAATTGCTTTTTTATTGTTGGGTGTAAAAACCCAAGCGTTTGTGCATGCAATGCCTGGCGCGGCATTATTTCAAAACAATTTTCAACAAACTGTTTATACTTGCTAAACACGGTTCCTTTTAAAATTTTATCTCCGCCATAAGTGGCATCACTAAATAAAGGATGCCCTATATGTTTCATGTGCGCCCGTATCTGGTGGGTGCGGCCGGTTTCAAGCTGGCATTCAATAAGTGTTACATACTCCATCCGCTCCAAAACTTTATAATGCGTTACTGACCATTTTCCTTTTTCAGGATCGTCATAAATACTCATTACCCGCCTGTCGTTTACACTTCGGCCAATATAACCGGTTACGCTGCCGGCATCCGGTAAATCGCCCCAAACCAATGCAATGTATTTACGGGTTATGGTATGATCAAAAAATTGCTTTGCAAGCCAGGTCATAGCCCTTTCATTTTTACTGATCAGCAACAATCCTGATGTGTCTTTATCTATGCGGTGTACCAGTCCCGGCCTGCCGTCATTTCCGGGCAGGGTTGGCAATTGCTGAAAATGATAAACTAACCCGTTTACCAATGTGCCGGTATAATTATTATATCCGGGATGCACCACCAAACCGGCCGGCTTGTTCACTACCAATACATCATCATCTTCATAAACTATATCAAGCGGAATGTTTTCGGGGTATACCTCAGTATCGCGTGGCGGATGCGGTAAAACTACTGATATTACATCAAGGGGTTTAACTCTATAACTTGCCTTTATGGTTTTATCATTTACCAGTACGTTGCCAAGTTCAATTGCATTCTGGATACGATTGCGGGAAGCGTTTTCAACACGGTACATTAAAAACTTATCAATCCGTAGTAAAGACTGACCCTTATCAACAATTATCCGCAGGTGTTCATACAAATCCTGTTCATCCTGGTCAATTATTGAGTTTTCATCCGTCATCGGGCAAAAGTACTCGTTTAAGCTATTATTTAATATAAATGATTGTTGAATTTAAAAAGAAGGCAAATGGACAAGCCCCTAACGCAGGGCAAACGCATTAAAATTTTTTAAGCGTGTTTTTTCTTTTATGATGTGCCGGCAGGTACATTTCGTGGGTAGAATGTTTGATCAAGATTCACCAAGCGTTCCTATAGGAACGCCTCGTGCTTCTTTTGGACGTTTCTGCCTACCAAAAGTCCCTATGGAACTAAGAAAATTACAATTTTGGGGTGAGGTAAAATAGCACAGTCTTGTATTATTTTAATGCGTCTGCCCCAACCCCTAACGATATTAGTTTGGTTTGTACTTAGTTAGTTCTTATATTGTAAATTAGCTATTATATCCCATAACTTTCAATGGCAACAACACAAAAAACAACTTTTTATACATTTGCGTTATTGATATTAAACATTCAGCATGAAAAAATTATACTTAGCACTTACAACTTTTGGATTAGTACTGTTCACAACCTTAACTGCAAACGCACAAAGTGGGTTTTCTGAAATTATTAAGGTATCGCCCGGCGATGCAACAAAATTAATTGATGCCTATGGCCAGCCGCTTTTTAAAGGAATTGGCGTTGGTATGAACAGTGGCTGGGCAAATACCGCAAAGGTTAAAAAAGTGCTGCGGTTTGATTTGCGTGTTACAGCTACCGCCGCTTTTACACCCGCATCTGATAAATCATTTGACGTAACCAAAATTGGGCTCTCAAGCGCGGTTACTCCTGCTACAAGCCAAACTATAACACCCACCATTGGCGGCGAAAGAAGCAATGACGGAGTTCCTTTAAATATCAATAACAGCAATGGAAAGGCTGTGGCAACTTTTAATATGCCCAAAGGGTATTTACCGGTAACCCCAACTCCACAGGTTCAATTAACTGTGGGTTTGCCCGAAAGAACAGACCTTACCGTACGCTATATTCCTACAGTTAGCGGAGGCAACAATGTAGGATCAGTAGATATGATAGGTTTTGGTTTAAAACACGACCTCACAAAATACCTGTTCGGGCCAGCAAAAACACTTGTACCATTTGATCTGTCGGTTTTGTTTGCCTATAGCCGCATGAATTTAAGAGCAAATTTAAATGTACAGCCGGATAACGGTACCGTTCATGATCCAAATGACCAAAATACCAACACTAATTTCAGCGGTCAGCATACCGACGGGCATTTTAACAGTTTCCTTGGTGAAGCCATTATATCAAAAAAAATACTGTTTTTTACTCCGTTTTTAGCGGTAGGTTACAATACTGCCAACACAACTTTGGCTGCCGTAGGTAACTATCCTGCAACAACCAGCTCGCAAACCACCGTAGGCACCGGTGGCGTAAAAACCACAACCTATTACAGCGTGTATACCAATCCGGTTAATTTGCATGAAACCGGTATCAATGGAGCCCGTGTAGATGTTGGCTTTCAGTTAGATCTCGCATTTTTCCGTATCTATGCATCCGGCAGCCTGGCACAATACAAATCGGTTAATGCAGGCATTGGCTTTGGTTTTTAAATTTGCTTAATGGATATCGACCTTGAAATTTTTAGTCCTGTTCAACAAATTAAAAATAAATTATTTGATGACCTTGGGCTAAAACTGTTTATAAAACGTGATGACCTGATACACCCGATTATCTCTGGGAATAAATGGCGTAAATTAAAATACATCCTGAAACGGGCGCTATCCGAAAACAAAAACCACCTGGTAACCTTCGGAGGCGCCTATTCAAACCACTTGCTGGCCACAGCTGCGGCAGCTGCCAAATTCGGTTTTAAATCAACGGGCATAGTGCGTGGTGAACCGGTTAATAACGACACTTTGTTTCTTTGCCGCCTGCATGGCATGGAATTGTTGTTTACCGACCGTGAAAGTTATCGTAATAAACCCTTATTATTTGAAAAGCACTTTGCTAACAATCCTGACGCATTTTTTATTGATGAGGGCGGTGCAGGTGCAGATGGCGCAAAAGGATGCAGCGAGTTACTGGGTGAACTGACGGAAAATTACGATCATATTTTTTGTGCCTGCGGTACTGGCACAACTGCGGCAGGCATTTTAAATGGCATCCAAAATCACCATTTAACTACCCTGCTTAATGCTGTACCGGTATTTAAAAATGGTGGTTTTATTAAAGAAGAGATTGAAGAGCTATTAACAGCACAGGCAAATTTTAATATCCATGTTGATTATCATTTCGGAGGCTACGGTAAAACCACCGGCCAGCTGATTGAATTTATTAAACAATTTGTGGCCTCAACAGGGATATTGATTGAACCTGTTTATACCGGCAAAATGCTCTATGCTATATATGACCTTGCGACTAACAACTATTTTAAACCCGGAGACCGGATTCTTGCTATCCATAGCGGCGGTATTTGGGGCTTAATGGGAATGAAAGATAAGTTTTGATTTGGCATGCAAAACGTTGATTAATCTGCTCAATATCGCCTCTTAAAATTCTATCTCTACAATATTACGTACTCAAAATTGTCACATTATAAAAATACCAGTTTTAACTTTGGTACAAAAAGTAACTTTAAACAATTTAAAGTTACTTTTTTTCATTTCGGTTCAAAAACCGCTTAATTTTTGTTTTTTGGGCGCTTTTTAGTAAATTTGGTAAAACCAAACTTATATGAACAACCTGCTGATATCCCCCGAAGATGTACATGCTTCTTTAACAAAGCATGTATTAGCCGATGGCTTTGACCTTACGTTTGATCTGGAAAAAAGTAAGGGTGTTTATATTTATGATTCTAAACATAATCGCACCCTGCTCGACTTTTTTACTTGCTTTGCTTCAGTGCCCTTGGGTTACAATCACCCTAAGATGGTAAATGACGAAGCTTTTAAAAAAAATCTGATGCTGGCAGCTTTAACCAATCCGTCTAACTCTGATATTTACACTACCCAGTATGCGCAATTTTTAGATACTTTTGACAGGATAGGAATCCCGGAATACCTGCCCCACGCATTTTTCATATCAGGTGGTAGCCTTGCAATTGAAAACGCGCTTAAGGCGGCAATGGACTGGAAAGTGCAAAAAAACTTTGCGAAAGGGTATACTAAGGAAATTGGCTTTAAAATTATCCATTTTGAACATGCATTTCATGGACGTTCCGGTTACACTTTAAGCCTAACCAATACATTACCGGTTAAAACTAAATGGTATGCAAAATTCGACTGGCCAAGGGTTTCTATTCCACAAATAAATTTCCCTTATACTGATAGCAATCATGAAGATCTTTTAAAAAGAGAAGCATTATCAATAGCCCAGATAAAAAAAGCCTTTGAAGAAAACAAGGATGATGTTTGTGCCATAATTATTGAACCTGTACAATCCGAAGGTGGCGATAACCATGTGAGGAAGGAATTTTTAGAACAGTTGAGAATACTGGCAGATGAAAATGAAACCTTGCTGATTTATGATGAAGTACAAACCGGGGTGGGGCTTACCGGAAAATTCTGGTGCCATCAACATTTTGGTGAACTTGCACGGCCCGATATATTAGCCTTTGGGAAAAAAATGCAGGTATGCGGCATACTTGCAGGCAGAAAGCTTGATGAAGTAGAAAATAACGTATTCAGTGTCTCCTCGCGTATTAATTCAACCTGGGGGGGCAGCCTGGTAGATATGGTTAGGTCTGCCAAAATAATGGAGATTATTCAGGAAGATGATCTGTGCAATAATGCCGCTCAAATGGGCGAATATTTACAAGATCAACTTGCAGCTATATCTAAGACGCATCCAATAATTAGTAATATACGTGGCAGGGGGCTATTAACCGCTTTTGACTTCCCAAGTAAAGCCACAAGGGATAAGTTTATCAAGTTAGGTATGCTACAAAATGTAATGTTCCTGGGTTGCGGGGAACGCAGTATACGTTTCAGGCCGGCACTTATTATAGATAAAAAACATATTGATGAGGGATTGACAATACTTGAAAATATAGCAGCCAATATCTAATATTTGTAAAACTTTCGCTACATAATTTTGTATATATAATATATATAAGACTTTCCCGTCATTATTACTTGTAAAATGCTTCATGAACGCTAATAATATATGCGATATTAAAATACGCCATGTTCACCAAAAAAAGCAATATTTTGGGTTATTAGCCAGGGTAATTTTACGAGGAAGAGTAGTAACAATAAGGGTAATGAGCAAACATATCGAAAAATTAAAAAAACAACTGATAGAAATATCCGAAGTTGTTAATTCGTTCCGATCCGAAGCAGTACAAGTAAGGGTTGTTGACAGGTTGTTAGATGCAATGCTGGAGGTGGAAAAAGGGGAGAACGATGGCATTGATCTAAGCAAAAGAAGCTATAAGCAAAAGTCTGACAATGAGGAGGGCGCTCCGTCTTCGCGCGGGGGTAAAAAGCCCGGTGCAACCAAAGTTTTAAATCAACTGTTATCAACTGACTTCTTTGATACCACCCGTTCAATATCATCTATCGCGACTTATTGCAAAGAAAATTTTGATTCGGACTTTAAAACTTCTGAACTTTCGGGTATACTTTTAAAACTTGCCAACGAAAATAAGTTGAGAAGAGAAAGAAGTAATGAGAATAACCGTTTTGAATATATTAAAGCTTAGAAATAGGTTTTAATAACTTAGTGTATTGGGTCTCAAAATCTTAGCTGACTTAAGTTCACTTTAGATCAAACAAACTATCAACGCCTAAAATCTTACGGGAAGTAAATCCTTCAGCGTATTTTACCCGGATACTTTTTCCGAATTCCATTGCGCGTGCTTCAACAATTTTTATAAAATCAGGCGACGATATATAGGTTTGAGGTTCTTGCTGCCAATCGGGATTAAAAAATTGCGATCCGTAAGCTTTTATACTTTCAATTTTTTTATCCCAAAATCCGGTAACATCAACCAGTATATCCGGCTTGATATAATTATCCTGTATAAAATGCAATACTAAGCCGGGCCTCCAGGCCTCCTGTAGTTCGCCGTTATTGTAGGTTTCTATTCTTCTAAGTCCCGATAAAAAAGCCGACGCCTCTACCAGTTCGTTCGCCCGGCCGTGATCGGGATGCCTGTCATGATAAGCATTGGTTATTAAAATTTCGGGCTGGTATTTACGGATGGCTGCAATAACTTTTAGCTGCTGCTCTTGTGTATTCTGAAAAAAACCATCAGGGATACCAATATTTTCTCTTACCGCCAATCCCAAAATACGGGCAGCTTCCGCAGCTTCCTTATCACGTATTTCAGCGGTCCCTCTTGTGCCGAGTTCGCCCCGGGTAAGATCAACGATACCTACTTTTTTCCCAGCTGCAATATGTTTTAAAATAGTACCTGCACAACCCAACTCAGCATCGTCCGGGTGTACGGATAAAACTAAAATATCTAATTTAAGCATAAACAAAGATTAATTATTTACCAGGCTTTAGCAAACGGGAGATCTTCTTCCTGATTTTTGAAGAGGTTGGCTTGGTGAATGGATAAAAGAAATCTGTTACCAGGCCAGATTTATCAATTAAAAATTTATGAAAATTCCACCTGGGAACGGAACCAAGTTTACCATTAGCTTTTTTATCAGCAAAAAATTTATATAAAGGATGTGAATAGGGACCACGAACCCTGATTTTTTCAAAAACAGGATAATTCACGCTTTGCGTTTCACAAAATGCAGCTATTGCTGCCCCTTCCAGCGGCTCCTGGCCGCCAAAATCATTTGATGGAAATGCAAGTATTTCAAAATCCATTCCATCAAAATCTGCCCGTAAATCAGCCAGATCTTTTAACTGAGGAGTAAAGCCACACTGGGATGCCGTATTTACTATTAAAAGAACTTTATCTTTATATTCAGACAAGCTGACTTCCTCACCGTTTAATTTTTGAACATTAAACTGGTAGATGTTTTTATCAATCATTATCAATATTTAGTGGAGCTATAACCAGCCTGCAGTAATATAGCCTCAATATCCTTTTGTTCGTCCGGATTGTAGGTCTCCTTTAAATCATGACCAAATATGCGTGCGGCAGACTGAAGTACAAAGGCCTTAAAGCCTCCTTTCAAATCCTTCACCATTGCATAGCTGGTATTCCCGGTTTCGCGGTCAATCAATTTAATCAAAACTTCTCCCTGACTAATTGTCAGGTCTTTAATCTCCTTGTTAAATAAATCTTTTATCTGGGTTTCGCAGGCGTTTATCAACTCCTTTTGCCTGTGTTTGTCACCGGTTACCGCAAGGTCTCTTTGTAACTGGTTATATCTTTGCGCTGCAAATCGGGCATAGGGCAATACTTTCATTACATTGTAGCGTAACCGCCGGTAATTGTCCAGGTCTGCCTGACTCTTAAATATGCGGACATCATTTATCCTTACGTCGTTCAGCACTATCCAGGGTATCAACTTTCCACTGTCAATTGTTAAATATGTTTTAATGGTATCGTTTTTGCCAAGAATTAAGGGGGCAGGTTTTTGTGTTTGAGCCCTTACAGCACCCATCAGGCAACAGAACAACAAAAATAAACCAATAAATTTCATAATTTTACGTAATACAAAATTAGTGCAATTTTTTTGGGAATTCGATATTAACGCGCAATTATAATTTTTGTTGCGTGTTTATGGTTTATATAGCAATAACGCTCAGAGATGAAAGAATTAGTGATTGACCTGGAAGCCGAGAAGAATGAGATATTAAAAAGATACCGTGCTTTACTGCGTGCATCAAAATCAACCTTGCAAAAGGGTGATAAGCGGATGATACGCAAAGCATTTGAAATGGCCCTGGAGAGCCATAAAGATATGCGCCGCAAATCGGGCGAGCCGTATATCTACCATCCTATAGCCGTTGCGCAAATAGCCGCAGAAGAAATCGGCTTAGGTACTACCTCTATCGTGTGTGCTTTACTGCATGATGTGGTGGAAGACACCAACATGACCCTCGATGATATAGAAAGGGAATTTGGTAAAAAGGTAGCCATGATTATTGACGGCTTAACCAAAATATCCGGCGTTTTTGATACCAATAGCTCATTACAGGCCGAAAACTTTCGTAAAATGCTGCTTACCCTGGCTGATGATGTGAGGGTGATATTGATAAAGCTGGCTGATAGACTTCACAATATGCGCACCATGGAGTTTATGCCGCGCGATAAACAGCTTAAACTCTCGTCAGAAACTGTTTATTTATATGCCCCTCTGGCCCACAGGCTGGGTCTATACGCCATTAAATCTGAGTTGGAAGACCTTTCTATGAAATATATGGAAAGAGAGACCTACCAGTTTATAAAAAACAAATTAAACGAGAAGAAAGCTGAGCGTGAAAAGTTTATAAGGGACTTTATTGAACCGGTAAAAAAGGTATTGTCGGGACAGGGATTGGAAGCTGATATTTTCGGCAGACCGAAATCAATTCATTCCATATGGAATAAAATGAAGAAAAAGGCTATTCCCTTTGAAGAAGTTTATGACCTTTTTGCTATCAGAGTGATATTGGATAGCACACCTGAAACCGAAAAAGCTGATTGCTGGAAGGCTTATTCAATTGTAACAGATCTTTATCGCCCAAATCCTGACAGGCTGAGGGACTGGATATCGTCACCAAAAGCAAACGGCTACGAATCATTACATACCACTGTTATGGGCCCCCGTGGTCAATGGGTAGAAGTCCAGATCCGCACTAAACGAATGAACGAAATTGCTGAAAAAGGGTTTGCGGCTCATTGGAAGTATAAAGAATCATCAACCGATAGCGGGCTGGATCTTTGGGTGCAAAAAGTAAGGGACATGCTTAAAAATCCGGAATCAAACGCCCTCGATTTCCTGGATGATTTTAAAATGAACCTTTTCTCAGACGAAATATTCATTTTTACACCTAAAGGCGCACTTATACAATTACCACTAAGTGCTACAGCGCTTGATTTTGCTTTTGAGATTCACACCGATGTTGGGGCAAGTTGTATTGGAGCCAAGGTGAACCATAAACTGGTGCCGCTAAACCACAAACTTCAAAATGGAGACCAGGTAGAGATCATTACCTCCAGTAAGCAGAGTCCTAAAGAGGATTGGCTAAATATTGTTGTAACTGCTAAAGCGAAGGCAAAGATTAAATCGGCTTTAAAAGAGGAAAAACGCAAAGTTGCAGAAGATGGCAAAGAGATACTGGAGCGGAAGCTGAAATCATTAAAGATCACTTATAACTCAGAAAATATACATAAGCTAAGTTATTATTTCAAACTGCCGTCAACCCAGGATCTTTTTTATAATGTAGCCCAGGGCATTATTGATATGAAAGACCTGAAAGAATACCAGGCATCTGAAAAAGTAATTGAAAATAAGCCACAGGATAAAATAGATCAGGACCAGGTACAAAGCCTGGTGCGCAGCCTAAAAGCCAAAGACAGTGACATGCTGCTAATTGGCGAGGATATGCAAAAGATTGATTATAAACTTGCTAATTGCTGTAATCCTATCCCCGGTGATGATGTTTTTGGCTTTGTAACGGTTAGCGACGGAATAAAAATTCACCGCACCAATTGCCCTAATGCAGCTAAACTAATGGCTAACTATGGCTATCGCATTGTTAAAGCCAGGTGGACCAATCAGCAGGAGCTTGCATTTTTAACAGGACTAAGAATCACCGGCATTGATGATGTAGGGCTTATAAATAAATTAACCACAGTAATATCAAATGATTTTAAAGTAAACATGCGCTCTATTACGGTTGATAGTGATAACGGTATTTTTGAAGGTTCAATTATGGTGTATGTAAATGATACCGAACATCTGGACAATTTGATTAAAAAATTAAAAACAGTTAAAGGAGTTACGGGGGTTAACCGTTTCGATTCGGTAATTGAAAAAGCATCTTGATTTTTAGTTGATTGGATGAGTTGTTGATTGAGTGAGTAGTTAATTCTTACGCTATCAACTCAATAAACTTAATCAACTATAAACTAATTTAAATAACTTTGACCCGTTAATAAAGAATCATGCCTCAACAGGAAGCCATCGCAATGGTTAAAAAGATTTTCGAGGCTTATCTCGAAAATAAAAACCTCAGGAAAACACCTGAACGTTTTGCAATACTCGAAGAAATTTATTCACGGACAGATCATTTTGATGTGGAATCATTATACATCCACATGAAAAATAAAAAATACAGGGTAAGCAGGGCAACCGTCTACAATACATTGGAGTTACTGGTATCATGCGATTTGGTTACCAAGCACCAGTTTGGTAAAAACATGGCCCAGTTCGAGAAATCGTATGGATACAAACAGCATGATCATATAATTTGTATTGATTGCGGTAAAGTGGTTGAATTTTGTGACCCCCGCATCCAGCAGATACAAAGTATGATGGGCGGCCTGTTGAAATTTGAAATAAAACACCACTCTTTAAACCTGTATGGTAATTGCGAAAAATTACGGGCAGGCTTTTGCGATAGAAAAGTTTAAAAAAGATGGACAAACCTATTTTAAGCAAACAAGCATTTTGGGATGTTGATATGGACAAGATCGACTATGAAAAGAACGCCGTCCATGTAGTTGAAAAAGTAATTGAAAGGGGTAAATCAGTGGATTTTGATAACCTGTTGAAGTTTTACGGTTTTAAAAAAGTAAAAGAATTGGCATTGCAAGCGAATTGGCTGTCAGATATCAGCATAAATTTTTGCTGTGTTTTATTTAAAGTTAAACCAACTGATTTTAAATGTTACGAGAAGAAACAGTCGAACCGGCTACACTGGGACTTCTAAAAAAGATAGTCGATGTGCCTGAATTAAAACAATTCAGGCTGGTTGGTGGTACAGCGCTTTCTTTGCTATTTGGCCATCGTAAATCAATAGACTTGGATTTATTTACAGATCAACCCCTGCAAAAGGATATTTTAATTCCTGCATTAGAAGAGGCTTTTGGTAACGTGATTCCAATAAACGACAGGAGTAAAGTGATTTACCAGTGTATTATTCAAAATGTAAAAGTTGACTTTGTTTCGGTCAGAGATCCTTTTTTAAACCCGGTACAAATGATTGATAAAATTCCATTTGCTGATACCAAAGATTTAATAGCTTTGAAACTTAACGCAGTAAAAGGGAGAGGGGTAAAAAAAGATTTTTGGGATTTAGCCAGACTTTTGCAGGATTACTCATTAAATGAACTATTTCAGTTTTATTATAACAGATATAGTTATGATGATAGCCAGGCTTTAATCAGGGCTGTTGTTTATTTTGCAGATGCAGAAAATACTATTGAGCCTGAAAGTTTAGATGGAATGACATGGCTTAAGGCTAAAAAGATTATTACCAAATCATTTGATAATTACTTTAAAAATAAAAAATAAATAAAAAATTGATGGCTGTTGACGGAGTATTAGGCCTCCAGTGGGGCGATGAAGGTAAAGGAAAAATTGTTGATGTGCTAAGTGCAGGCTATGACTTAATTGCACGTTTCCAGGGCGGGCCAAATGCTGGCCATACGCTTGAATTTGATGGTAAAAAGTTTGTACTGAACACTATACCTTCGGGCATATTTTTTGAAAACACCATGAACCTGATTGGAAATGGTGTTGTAATTGACCCTATTACCTTAAAAAAAGAATTAGATAAATTAAAGGATGCAGGGCATGATCTGTTAGCCAAGGGCAATTTAATGATCGCTAAAAAAGCTCATCTGATATTGCCTACCCACCAGTTACTGGATGCTGCATCTGAGAAAAAAATGGGCGAAGGGAAGATTGGCTCAACCTTAAAAGGTATTGGCCCAACCTATATGGATAAAACCGGCCGTAACGGTTTACGCATTGGCGATATTACTTTGCCTGATTTTAGAGAACGTTATCAAAAGCTAGTTGATAAGCATGTATCCATGCTGCAATCCCTATACGGTGAAGTTGCTGATTTCTCGGAACGTGAAAAAGCATTTTTTGAAGCTATTGAATTGATCAATAAGTTTAAGCTGGTTGATTCTGAACACCTGGTTAATGACTACCTAAAACAGGGGAAAAGAATTTTGGCAGAGGGCGCACAGGGAACCATGCTGGATATTGACTTTGGCTCCTATCCGTTTGTAACTTCATCAAATACTACTACAGCGGGCGCTTGTACCGGTCTGGGCATTGCACCAAATAAAATAGGTGAGGTAATAGGCATTTTTAAAGCTTATTGCACACGCGTGGGCGGCGGTCCTTTCCCAACAGAATTGAACAACGAAACAGGCGAAGAACTGCGCCGCATTGGCCACGAATTTGGAGCGGTAAGTGGCAGACCCCGCCGTACAGGCTGGATAGATCTGCCGGCTTTAAAATATGCTATAATGTTAAATGGAGTTACCCAAATGGTAATGACAAAAGCAGATGTATTAAGCGGGTTCGATAAAATTTATGCATGTACCCATTATAGCTATTTAGGCGAAAAAATTGATTATATGCCTTATGACATATGCTCGGTTGATGCAGAACCTGTATTAAAAGAAATTGATGGTTGGAATGAAGATTTGACTGGCATTACTGAAATATCCCAAATACCTGCCCGGTTAAGCTCTTATATAAGCTTTTTAGAAAAAGAATTGGGCGTTCCTATTAAATATTTGTCTGTAGGACCTGACAGGGTACAAACCCTGGTATTGAATTAATTCATAATTCAAATATAATATTTAAGGGCTCTGTAAACACGGAGCCTTTTTATATTTCTCTTTTTTTTATTTATTATAACAAATACCTTTTTTTCCGGTTATATACTAAATTAAGAGTTTGATATACACATTAAGCCCGTTGGTGTAATATATATTATATTAAACTTTCTATCTATAAATTGGGATACAAAACGTATTACTATGGATATCGGAGTTTCACTAAAAAAAATAAGGATTTATAAAAACTATTCGCAGCAATATGTGGCTAACTATTTGAACGTTAGCAGAAGTACTTATATTAACTGGGAAAAAAACAAAACAAGCTTAACCCTGCAACGCTGCGATAAATTGTGCGAACTTTATGACATTCAAATAACCGGGCTGATTGAATTTCATTTAAAATTACTTAATAATGCAAAAAACATAAACTAAGCTCTTTACTTTTGCAGCGTGATCAAACCAATTGCCGATCTGCAAAATTTCAAAATCAAAGCATTACAGTGGGCATCATCTTTTGATGTTTTTTGTTATCTCGAATCCAACAATTTTAAGGACAAATACTCAAAATTTGATAGCTTAATTGCGGTTGGCGTTAAAGATGAGATTATAGCGCAAGCCGGAAATGCTTTTGTTGACCTGGGAAAATTTCGTGAAAAACATACCGGCTGGATGACTGGTTTTTTGGGGTACGATCTAAAAAATGAAACTGAAAACTTATCATCAGGCAAGCCCGATAATTTAAATTTTCCGGATCTTTATTTTTTTGTTCCGCAGTTTTTGATGATCATCAATGATAATCAAGTCGAAATAATTGCAGATAACCCACAGCATATATTTGATGTAATTGAACAGCTCGAAATAAAGCCCTCCGGCAAGTTAACCAGGGTTGATATTAAAAATCGGCTCAAAAAGGATGTATATATAAACACGGTTAACAAAATAAAAGAACACATTAAGCGTGGAGATATTTATGTAACCAATTTTTGCCAGGAATTTTATACCGAAAATGCGGATATCGATCCACTGGCCATTTTTTTAAAGCTAAATGAAATATCGCCTAATCCTTTTGCTGCATTTTTTAAATGGCATCACAATTTCATTCTTTGCGCATCACCCGAACGTTTCCTGGCAAAGCGGGATAATAAACTAATATCTCAACCCATTAAAGGAACAGCAAAACGCGGCAAAAACATCGCAGAAGATAACCTGATTAAACAACAGCTTGCCGAACATACCAAAGAGATCCAGGAAAACGTAATGATAGTTGATCTTGTGCGCAATGATTTAACCCGTTCGGCAAAACAGGGTACTGTTAAAACTGAAGAGTTATTCGGTATCTATAGCTTTAAACAGGTACATCAAATGATCTCAACGGTTGTATGTGAATTAATTGAGGGCATCACAGCAGTTGGAGCCATAAAAAACACATTCCCCATGGGCAGTATGACCGGCGCCCCTAAAATAAGTGCCATGCAGTTAATGGAGCAATACGAAGATAGCAGGCGTGGAGTTTATTCGGGCGCAATAGGGTATTTCGACCCCGACAATGATTTTGATTTTAATGTGGTGATCCGCACGCTGTTATATAACCGTGATAATAACTATCTTTCATTTCACGCAGGCAGCGCCATAACCTATCACGCAGAAGCCGAAAAGGAATATGAAGAATGTTTACTTAAAGTAAAGGCAATACTGGAAGTGCTGGGTCAACCTAATAGATAGACGAATTAGCTTATTAAGGCTGTTGGTATTAAAAATAATATAACTAACCTACGCGTTTTCCGGTATCCGGGATTTTCTTTTTGAATAAGTTAACCCTCGATTCTTTCCCTTTCAGCAAACGTTCGATATTTTTTTGATGGGTAACCAATATCAATGCGCAAATACACATCCCGTAGATAATTACTGATTTAATATAAACAGGGAATACAAACGTTACCCCGATAAGGTATGTAAAACCAGCCGTAATGGAGCTTAATGATACATACTTGGTAATTAAAAGCACCACTATAAAAACGCCCACGCAAAGTAAAGCAGCAGGCAAGTTAACCGCTAAGATCATTCCGAAAAGAGTTGCTATTCCTTTGCCACCCCTGAAACCTGCAAAAATTGGAAACAAATGCCCCATTACTGCGGCAATACCTAATGCAAGTTCGTAATTGGTATATGCGATTGAATTATAAGCACCGGTTGTGGACACGCCGATAAAATAAACGAGATTAGTGGCCGTCCATCCTTTTAAAATATCCAGCAGCATCACAGGGATACCCGCCTTTTTTCCCAACACACGGAAAGTATTTGTTGCACCGGCATTGCCGCTGCCATATTCGCGTACATCAACGCCGTAAAACGCCTGTCCTATCCAAACAGCCGTGGGGATAGAGCCGCATAAATAGGCCAGAATAAGTGCTGATACTGAATAGATGGTTATCATATCAACGCAATTATACTAAATTGAACCTTAATAATACCCTCATCAAATTTATTTAAAATCTTAATACCGATAACAGAGCTGTCGATTAGCTAAATCCTGATCCTTTAATTATACCGCTTTTAAACTAAGGTCTAAACTTTTAACAGAATGTGTTAATGCGCCTACTGATATGTAATCCACGCCACACGCTGCGTATTCACAAATATTATCTGTAGTTATACCTCCCGACGCCTCTGTTGCATATCTCCCATCAATTGTTGTTACTGCCCGGCGCAGATCTGCAAAGTTAAAGTTATCAAGCATTATACGGTTTATACCGCCGGTTTGCAAAACCTGTGTCAACTCATCAAGGTTTCTTACTTCAATCTCAATTTCCAGCTTTTTGTTTTTACTGATAATATATTGTTGTGCTTTTTCAATTGCCTGCTTTATTCCTCCTGCATAATCAACGTGATTATCCTTTATCAGTATCATATCATATAAACCAAAACGGTGGTTAACGCCACCACCGATTCTTACGGCCCATTTTTCGATATATCGCAATCCTGGTGTGGTTTTACGGGTATCTAATACCCTGGTTTTGGTATCTTTCAAAAGATCAACTATCTCCTGCGTTTTAGTGGCTATTCCGCTCATGCGCTGCATGCAATTTAATACAAGGCGTTCGGCTTTTAAAATACTTTGCGCATCACCTTCAACCTCAAGGGCAACATCGCCAGGCTTTATATTTGCACCATCATTTAAAAAAACCGTTACTTTAAGATCTGCATCCACAACATGAAAAATCTCACCGGCCAGCTCAACACCGGCCAATATGCCTTTATCTTTAACTAAAAGTTTTGCTTTACCTTTTGTACCGGTTGTGATGGTTGCTAACGATGTATGGTCGCCCTCGCCTACGTCTTCTTTAAGAGAATTTAAAATAAATTGATCAATGAGTGCTTTGTCCAAATCTTTAAGCTTTAAAGCTCAAAAGTAAGAACAATTTTCATTGTGTGCATGGCCAATAGTTTGTGAAGCATGTTTTACTAAATTAAACAACATACTTTTTAAAAATACACCTAACAAATAATCAAAGACGCGCAATGATCGTTGCCATCAACATAACTCTACTTCACAATTTCCGTTTCAATACGCATTTCAATCAGTTTAATACTACCGTCTACTTGTTTTAAAGTGCAGGCTATGCGGAACATCCCTTTATCAGTATCAACGATCAATACGCCAAACAAGTAGTTAGGATTTGAATTTATTCTATGTAACATTTTAACTGACTTTGGTTTATTCTGAGTAAAAAACTTATCCAGAATAAGTTCTGCCTGTACTTTAGAATAAACATTTTCTTCGCCAAGAAGCGCAATTTCAACATTGGGGGCAAACAATGCCGAAAGTTCATGAATATTACCCTGACGAATAAAACCGGCAATATTATCTATAGGGTCTGTAAGGGAAAAGCGTACAGGCGCTACGCATAAAATTAATAGTAACAGGTAAGGCTGTCTCATAGGAGTAAATTTAAATCAGATAAAGTTGATCAGGTACTGTTTGCAGCTAATAAGTTAACTTAATTTAATCAAATAAATTGCCGGTCAACTCAATCTTTAAATAAATTATAATGTGTCATATTAAAACGTTGCCTTTATATTTGCATTGTGGAAAATAAAAAAAAAATCGCACTAATTATTCTCGATGGCTGGGGATACGGCCGTAATGACGAATCTAACGCAATACTTGCTGCAAACACCCCTTTCTTTGATTCACTGTTAAAACAATACCCTCATTCAAAATTGGAGGCATCGGGCATAGCTGTGGGCCTTCCTGAAGGACAAATGGGAAACTCCGAAGTAGGGCACATGAATTTAGGCGCCGGCCGGGTTGTGTATCAGGAACTTGGCCGCATCCATAAAGCTGTCGCAGATAATGAACTGCCCGGAATTCCGGTGCTGAAAGAAGCTTTTGAATACGCTAAACAGAACAACAAAAATGTACATTTTATAGGTTTGGCATCAGATGGTGGTGTTCACTCGCACATAAAACATATAAAAGGACTATGTGATGCTGCGGCTGTATATAACCTGGATAATGTATTCATCCATGCATTTTTAGACGGCCGCGATACTGACCCTAAATCTGGAATAAATTTCATCACAGATCTGGAAGATTATATTAAAGATTCAAACGTAAAAATCGCGTCTGTTATCGGCAGGTATTATGCCATGGATAGAGATAATCGTTGGGAAAGGGTTAAACTTGCTTATGATTTGATGGTTAACGGCACCGGTGAAGCAACAACCGACATCCTGCAATCAATTAAAGAATCATATCTGAAGAATGTTACCGATGAGTTTATTAAACCGATTGTAAAAGTTAATGCTGAGGGTAAGCCACTGGCCATGATACAAAACGGGGATGTAGTAATTTGCTTTAACTTCCGTACAGACAGGGGCCGCGAAATTACGGTAGCATTAACACAAAGAGCATTTCCTGAATACAATATGCACCCGTTAGATTTACATTACATAACGATGGTGCCTTACGACGAAACGTTTAAAAATGTAAAAGTTTTATTTAGTAAAGAGGACCTTACGCAAACACTTGGTGAAACTTTGCAGGAAGCCGGTAAAAACCAGATCCGCATTGCAGAAACTGAAAAATATCCTCATGTTACTTTTTTCTTCTCCGGCGGACGTGAGAAAGAATTCACTAACGAAAAACGTTTGTTAGTACCCTCGCCCAAAGTTGCCACTTATGACCTGCAGCCAGAGATGAGCGCCGAAGGAATACGCGATGCCATCATCCCTGAACTGCAAAGCGGCTGGGCTGACTTTATAGTACTAAATTTTGCCAATACCGATATGGTAGGCCATACAGGTATTTTCAGCGCTGTTGTTAAAGCTGCCGAAACTGCTGATAGCTGTACAAAAGCAGTAGTAGAAACGGGTATTGCCAATGGATACTCGTTCATTATAATTGCCGACCACGGTAATGCTGATTATATGATTAATGATGATGGTACACCAAATACGGCCCATACCACAAACTTGGTTCCGTGTATTATTATTGATAAAGATGTTAAACACGTAAAGGACGGCAAACTTGGAGACATTGCACCTACTATATTAAAAATTTTAGGCGTTCCTATTCCCGAAAAAATGAGTGGCAATGTATTGGTGTAAGTTAAAACTACTTACGGCTATTGCTTTAATTGGCAGTATTTTATTTAGTGGCATGGCATGCAGGCCAGACATTAAACAAATAAAATATTTTGATATTAAAAGATATTTTAATGGTGATATTTCACGCCTTAAAAAGCTAAATAAATCTGTTTTTAAAACAGTGACCATTAATGGTGTTACCGAAAGTAAAAAAATAAAAATCGATAACTGGGAACAGGAGCTGAATCTTTTTACAGGATCGGATATTAACAGTCCGGCATGGAAAAACAGCTATACTATAACTGACAACGATGAGTTCCTTATTTATAAAGCAAAAGACCCGGGCCTCAAAATGCGTGAAATGATCATCAGAAGGGATAAAGAGCAGGTTAAATGGATATTGATATTTAACAGTACTAAAAACATGCTATATCAAACTACCGAAAAGCTAAGTTATTTTCCGGATTCGCTTTATTTAATAGAAAAAACTCAAAGGGTTAGGCTCATCGGAACAAATACTTATAAAATACAAGGAGTAATTGAGCACTAATATTAGTTACCTAAGGGCAAGTGCCTCATTAAGTTTTTGTTTTGAAAGATCGATAAGGGAAGCGATATCAACCCGGCCTGGATTATCAGACAGCACCTTCTCCAGATCAGCAATCGATGCTTTTAAGGAGTTAACGCCACGGTTCTTATCATAAAAATGACCAGGCGCCTGCAACTTAAATATGCCATATTCGCGATAAGCAATACCCCGCACCTGGTAATATTTATTTTTTGTATCGTCCGGGTCAATAGCTATTGCCTTAGTTAAATCAAATATTGCGCCCAATAAATACTTTTCCTTTTCAGCGGTAGAGAGTTGACTATCCTTGCCAAGGTAACTTTTTGCTCTTGCCCTATAATAATAGGCTGTTGCGTCAACAGGGTTTATAGCTAACTCTTTTGTGTAGGCCGCAATTGATTTTTTATAGTTTTCGCTATGGTAATAAGAATAACCCAGCATCAGTAACGCTGTGGAGTTGGTAGAATCAATTAAACAGGCCTTTTCAAGCTGCGCTACTGCAACTTTAAAATCACCGTCCATTAAAGCCTGCTGACCTAATTTAAAATACGAATTTTGCGCATAAGTATTTTCGATTGAAGATATAATCAGGAAAGATATGATAACCGATAACTTCATCAAGGGTTTATTGTAACAAAATTGTATAACATTAACTTATATTGCTAGAAATTATTATGCCGGAAATGATTTTTCTACAATTTATTTTAAAACTTATCAAATAAGGAATGCGATGATATGACTTTTTTTCATCTTTACCAACAATTTCTATATATTTTGGCGAATGTTTTTTAATTTATAACTTACATATTATCAGTCTATTACAATACAAAAATAATTCATACTGATTATTGTTATATATTGGCACATCTCTTGAAACATAGTATCGCCACAGGGGCAACCGCTATATAACCTGTATTTATCATACCTGTATGTTTACAGGCTGACAATATGACGTTTTTTACATACAAAATAGGTAGTTAATGAGTTTTGATCCATTTGAATTTAAAAGTGCTTTACCAGTAATAAACGAAGATTCTGAATTTTTTCCACTGATGTCATCCGAAGACGAAGAGGAAATGAATAATGAGGCTTTGCCCGAAATTTTATCCATACTTCCATTACGCAACACCGTATTATTTCCAGGGGTAGTTATTCCTATTACGGTGGGCCGTGATAAATCAATTAGGTTAATACGTGATGCCAATAAGGGCAACCGCATGATTGGGGTAGTTTCTCAACAGAATGTGGCTATTGAAGACCCCAACTTTAGCCAACTAAATAAAGTTGGGACCATTGCGCTCATTATTAAAATGTTGCAAATGCCCGACGGCAATACAACAGTGATATTGCAGGGTAAAAAACGTTTTATTTTAAAAGACGAAGTACAAAGTGTGCCCTACATAAAAGCTACTATTGAGCCTTTTAAGGAAATTAAGCATAAAAACGATAAGGAGTTTAAAGCAATGGTTTCCTCCATAAAGGATATGGCCATGAACATTATCCAGCTTTCTCCAAATATGCCAAGCGAGGCCGGGATTGCCATACGCAATATTGAAAGCACTTCATTTTTGATAAATTTTATTTCATCAAACATGAATGCTGACATGACTGCCAAACAGCATTTGCTGGAAGAGTCAAACCTGCGTACACGGGCAAACCTGGTATTGGAGCATCTTACCTTAGATCTCCAGATGCTGGAATTAAAAAATCAGATCCAAAGTAAAGTACGGGTTGACCTGGACAAACAGCAGCGTGATTACTTTTTAAACCAGCAGCTAAAAACCATTCAGGAAGAACTTGGCGGAAATTCGCCCGACCTGGAAATTGACAGCTTAAAAATGCGTGGGGCAAAAAAGAAGTGGGGAAAAGAAGTTAAAGAACATTTTAATAAAGAGCTGGAAAAACTCGCCCGCACCAACCCGGCAGCAGCCGACTATTCAGTTCAGATCAACTATCTTGAATTACTACTTGATTTGCCATGGAATGAGTTTACCAAAGATAATTTTGACCTTAAACGCGCCCAAAAAGTTTTAGATAAAGACCACTTTGGATTAGATAAAGTAAAACAGCGTATTATAGAATACCTGGCTGTGCTTAAATTAAAGCACGACATGAAGGCACCTATCCTTTGCCTTGTTGGCCCTCCTGGGGTTGGTAAAACATCATTGGGGAAATCTATCGCTAAAGCATTAGGCCGCAAATATGTACGTATGGCTTTAGGAGGTATCCGCGACGAAGCAGAAATACGCGGCCACCGGAAAACTTATATCGGTGCTATGCCCGGCCGTATCATTCAGTCTGTTAAAAAAGCCGGTGCAGCTAACCCTGTTTTTATTTTAGATGAAATTGATAAAGTAGGCAACGACTTTAGGGGAGATCCATCTTCAGCTTTACTAGAGGTACTTGACCCTGAACAAAACAGTACTTTTTATGATCACTATGTGGAGATGGATTTCGACCTCTCAAACGTAATGTTCATCGCGACAGCAAATTCATTGAGCAGTATTCAGCCTGCCTTGCTCGATCGTATGGAGATAATTGAGGTGAATGGTTATACCATCGAAGAAAAGATTGAAATTGCCAAACAGCATTTAGTGCCTAAACAGCGGGATGCACATGGTTTAAAATCAAAAGATGTAGTGATAAAGCCGGAGGTTGTTGAAAAATTGATTGTTGACTACACACGCGAATCGGGCGTACGTGCATTAGAGAAAAAAATAGGTTCATTAATTCGCGGCGTGGCAAAAAACATCGCCATGGAAGAACCTTATAATCCTACAGTAACCAAAAAAGAAGTTGAAAAAATATTGGGTGCTCCCATTTATGATAAAGATCTTTATGAGGGTAACGATGTAGCTGGCGTTGTTACAGGTCTTGCATGGACATCAGTAGGCGGCGACATATTATTTATCGAAGCCAGTTTAAGTCCCGGCAAGGGTAAACTGACCTTAACAGGTAGCCTGGGCGATGTAATGAAAGAATCTGTTACCATTGCTTTGGCCTATTTACGTGCACACGCCGGTTATTTCAATATTGATCCCCGGCTTTTTGATCAATGGGACATCCATGTACACGTACCGGCAGGCGCTACACCAAAAGATGGCCCGTCGGCGGGCGTTACCATGCTGACTGCGTTAACATCGGCATTTACACAACGCAAAATTAAACCGCACCTGGCAATGACCGGTGAAATTACATTACGCGGCCGTGTTTTACCTGTGGGAGGTATTAAAGAAAAGATATTAGCAGCAAAACGAGCTAATATTAAAGAGATTATTTTATGTGCATCAAATAAAAAAGACATAATGGAAATTAAAGAGGATTATATTAAAGATCTGCTATTTCATTATGTTACTGATATGCGCGATGTAATTAATTTGGCTCTTTTAGATGAAAAAGTAGATAATGCACTTGATCTTACCATAAAAAAAGAAGAAATCCCCCAGGTTGTGAGTTAATTAAGCTAATTTGGTTAACTTGTTGAAAACTTTATCTTTAGTATTTACCAGCTTTTCAACAACTTTAACAAGTACCTGTGATTTACTGATAAATTGTTTATAAAACCGTTTAAACGGAATCACCTTAATAAGTATTCAACTATATAATTTATGGTGTTAGTTAACAACCAAACCTTTTAAGCATGAACAAAGCCTTTTTACTAAAAGCTATATTCTTATTTACATTTGTTACATTTTGTCTTTACTCAAAAGCGCAAAATCTTGAAGAGAATCCGATAAAGAGAGATACAACGCACGTTCCGGATAACAGGCCCCGAACAGTATTTCTGGAAATTGGCGGCCCCGGACTTGCGCTTACTGTAAATTATGATACGCGTTATAACGATAATAACGCGAGGGACAAATGGGGATATAGGGTTGGAGCAGGTTATTACAATACAGGTGCAAACTGGGTAGCTACCGTTCCTTTTCAGATAAATTATCTTTATGGAGGCAGAAACAGCTTTTTAGAGCTTGGAGCGGGTACCACTTTTGTACGCTCAGTAGGCACTACCGGTGGTACTACTTTTCAGTTTGATAATATAACCGGGTTTATTGGTACCGCTACTATAGGCTACCGCTATCAGCAGGAAAACGGAGGCATTAATTTCAGGATAGCCTTTGTTCCTATTTTATATGATGACGGGCTTTTATTTGAAGGCGGAGTAAGTATAGGCTATACTTTTTAATATAAATATTCAATATATGAGTAAAAGCCCTGTTATTTACAGGGCTTTTACTATTTTAGACGCTTATTGTTCATTCCTGATGAGATTTAAACTATTCACTTTTATCTGCTTAATTATTGGCACAGCCAATGCATTTGCACAATCGCACAGTACTGAAATTGGCGTTCAAACAGATAATGACTCCTACCTGATGCAAGGTTCAGACAGGTATTATACCGATGGTATTTACCTTTATTACCGGCATGCATTAAAAATAAAGGGTAAGGATACCTCAACTTTAAGCAATAAAATATTAGGTTTTGAGGCTGGGCAAAAAATATATAACCCCCAATCAGGAAGTATATTTATAAGTGGTGCAGATCAGCCTGGTTATATTGATCGACCTTTTGCGGCCTATCTGTATGTGGGATCAACCCTGAACCTTTTGTATAAAAATGAAAGCAATTTAAAAATCGGCGCTCAAATAGGATTTATCGGACCTAACGCACTGGGCAAACAAATACAGGATTTTGTGCATGATAACTTTGGTTTTTACCATCCCAGCGGCTGGGAATACCAGATAAACAATGAGTTTGAATTAAACCTTTCTGCAGAGTATAATAAGTTACTCGCCAGAGCTTCGTGGATTGACGTTTCCTTATCAGCGTATGCTAATTTAGGTAACGGATTTACAGGGGCAGGTGTTGGCCCTTTGCTAAGGTTGGGCGCATTTAACCAGCTGTTTAATTCTGTTAGCACGCAAAGTACCGCTATACAAAACCCAACATTTAATCCACTTCATAAGCACGAACTTTTCTTTTACTATAAACCGCTGTTCAATTATGTAGCGTATGATGCCACCATCCAGGGGGGACTATTTGATAACCATAGCGGGCTTGAAATAACCAAAGATAAGGAACCGTTTATTTTTAGTAATCAACTCGGTGTTGCCTTTACCACAAACAGGTTTACCTTTGACATTGCTGCCATATTCCACACAAAAGACGCAAAAGAAATGGTACAATCACATCAATGGGGAACAGTGACAGGTACGTATCGTTTTAAGTAGCTATAGGTGTAATTACTTTGTTATTCCTCAAAATTCTTTTTCCGGCTTTCTTTTTTTACGGAAGTTATTCGTTTCGTTTCAAGCCTTGCTGCTTTGGAGGCTTTACTCACCCTGGTAGCCTTACGGGCTTTTGGTTTATGCAGCGCCCTTGTTAATAGTAATATTAATCTTTCAAGTGCCTTTTGCTTATTTAAATACTGGCTGCGCTCCTCATCGCAAATCACCTGCACAAAGCCATCCTTGTTTAACCGGTTCTGTAATTTATCATTTAACAATTCCTTTTCTTCGTCACTAAACAGCAAAGAATTATTTACAGAAAAAAGCAGCTCAACCTTACTGGACACTTTATT
>JAQBOU010000079.1 GCA_028287865.1 Mucilaginibacter sp.
GCAGTCAGGGTGCCTACAGCTACCTGGATGCAGCTCCGGTTAACGGTGCCGATCAGTACCGGTTAAAGCTCGAAGATTTAAATGGTACTGTTACTTACTCAAATGTTATTACCCTTATGTATGGTAACGGAACGTCAATTGCCAATAACATAAGTATTTATCCCAATCCTTCAAAAGGTGTAATAAATTTGTCCATAAATTCAGCCAATAGCAGCGCGTCTGCTAACTTACCCGGGTTACAACAAACTACCGTTACCCCGCAACCATTGGCAGCAACAAACAAAAGCAGTACATTGTATTATGACATTAAGATAATCAGCGTTACCGGATCAGTTATTAAAACAGCAACAACCACACAGCAGGCATGGCAAACTGATGTAAGCGATCTTATTCCGGGTACTTATATTATGGAAGTTTTAAACACGCACGACAATAGTATTGTTGGAAAAGGCACGTTTGTTAAACTGTAAACAGGAAAGAATAAGCACATAAATTTTTATTGCTGGTTAATTATTAGGAAATATTAATAATTTTCGTAAGGAAACAGTATTTTTGTAAAACAAGTTGTAAGTGTAATTGAGTTGTATGAAAGTAAAGATAATTTTTAGCGTATTCTTGTTAGTAACGTTATTCAACGGCACGATTTCGTATGCACAGGCAGGGTTGCCTTGCGCCGGTACTGACATCGATAATACGT
Source organism: Mucilaginibacter sp. (assembly GCA_028287865.1). Classification (GTDB taxonomy): domain Bacteria; phylum Bacteroidota; class Bacteroidia; order Sphingobacteriales; family Sphingobacteriaceae; genus Mucilaginibacter. The sequence continues at coordinate 698 of JAQBOU010000079.1, forward strand.
GCCCCCTAGATACCTGGGTGATTGTACTTGCATTTTTGGCGGTTGCTTTTGCAAGTTTTCATTTATCCCGTAAACAGTCACGTTGGCGTATTAATCAATAAACTGCGCTGCTTCATAAATAAAAAGGTCAATCGAAGATAATTCAATTGACCTTTTGGCTTTTATAAGCACTGCCTGTAATTAATATTTACCGCTTAGCATATTCCGGTGTAAGGTGTAATTGGTTTATTATACCGGTTACTACCTTAGGCATATCATCAATTGTTTTTTGAGGGTCTTTATGTACTTCGCCAACGCCAAACCCCCGCCATACTATTTTACGGGTGTGGGTATCAATCATATCTATTATCAAAGTACCTTCTTTGTAATGTTCTTTTTCGGCATAGGTTAGTCCGCCATAATAAGCGAATGGTGCGCCATAAGCATAATAATAAGGACGGTATCCCCAACCCCAGCCCCAACCCATACCAAAGCCCCAGCCCGGGTAAAAACCACCGTACCCATAGTAAGGCGAGTAATAATTTGTGCGGCTGCCCCTGCCAACAATTCTTGAGTAGGTAACCACCAGGTCGGGGTTACCCTGGCTTAACCGCAAACCCTTTGCAACAAGGTCGGCCGTTGCCGCATCTTTGATCTTTGCATCAGCGGCATCGGTCATCACTTTATTATTGCCCGTTTTTGCCGGCGGCATCCAGGCGAAAGTGTGATAGCTGCTTAAATCAGTGCGGTTAATTGCTGCGGTATAATAATTATAACTTGTACAGGCTGAAAAACCTGACACCAACAGAACTGTTAGTGCTATATAAATTGACTTTTTCATAGTTTAGTTAGCATTTTAGCATATTTATTTAGACAAACGATAAACAAAAGGTTTAATTACTAAAGTAAATATTTTACGACAAATATTTCCCCACAATTGGCATACGCCTGCCCATGCCAAACGCCTTCGGCGAAACCCGCAAAATAGGGGGGGTTTGATAGCGCTTATGCTCGGCCAGGTTGATCAGCCTGATCACCTTACGGACAATTTTTTCATCATATCCCATTTTAATGATTTCGGCTGATGAGCAGCGCCCTTCCACATACCCAGCTATTATTTTATCGAGTATATCGTACTCCGGTAACGAATCGGTATCTTTTTGATTTGGCCGCAACTCTGCCGATGGCGGTTTTACGATTGAATTTATGGGGATAATTTCTCTTTCCCGGTTTATATAATTCGCCAGTTCAAAAACCTGTGTTTTATATACATCGCCTATCACCGAAATACCGCCGCACATATCGCCATACAGGGTTCCGTAACCCACGGCTGCTTCACTTTTATTTGACGTATTGAGTAAAATGTAACCAAATTTATTGCACATAGCCATTAATACCACGGCCCTGCTGCGCGATTGAATGTTTTCTTCGGCAATATTAAATGGCAGGTTTTCAAATTGCGGTTTTAATGTTGTTTCAAAAGCTTCAGTGATATTTTTTATGGCGATGGTTTCATGCATGCACCCCAGGTTTTTTACAAGGTCTTCCGCATCTTTAATAGAATGATCGCTTGAAAAACGCGATGGTAACAATACAGCCATCACATTTTCCGCTCCCAATGCTTCGGCAGCTAAGGCACAAACCACTGCCGAGTCAATCCCCCCTGACAACCCTAATATTGCCTGTTTAAAGCCCGATTTGTAAAAATAATCCCTTATTCCTAAAATAATTGCGCGGTGTATCTGTGCAATATCGCTCTGTTTTTCAGTTCTTAATGTTGAACGATGCTGAAAACTTACGGTTGATTTGTCATCCAGGTCATAGTAAGCAACACATTCCTCAAAGTAAGGCATCTCGTCAATCAGCTTACCTGTGTTATCAAAAACCAATGATCCTCCGTCAAAAATCAGCTCCGTTTGTGCGCCAATATTATTTACGTATAATAACGGCAATTTATACCTGCTGGCATTGTCACGCAAAATGGAAATGCGCTCTTCATCATGGTTATAAGCAAAAGGAGAGGCGGCAATATTGATCATTACATCAGGTTTTTGCTGGATCAGGATATCCATTGGCCTGGTTATATAAAGTGGATTTTCGATGGTGTTCCACAGATCTTCGCAAATAGTTAACGCTATTTTGTGTCCTTTAAAATCGATACAGCTAAACTCGGTAGCGGGTTCAAAATAGCGATACTCATCAAATATATCATAGTTTGGAAGCAATGCCTTGTTTGCAATTGCTTTAACCTTTCCATTTTCAATAAAGTAAGCCGAATTGTTGAGCGCCTTGCCTTCTGCACGGTGATTTGGGGTAGGCAGTCCAATTATACAGGCAATGTCTGTACATTCGGCGGCTATTTTTTGGGCGGATATTTCACACAGTCCAATAAATTCTTCAAATTCTAAAAAATCACGGGAGGGATAGCCGCAAACGCATAGTTCAGCAAATACCACAAGGTCGGCGCCGTTTGAGCGTGCTTTTTGAATAGCATCGATAATTTTGGCTGTATTTGAGTCAAAGTTTCCTATATGATAGTTAAGCTGGGCTAATGCGATCTTCATTATAACAGTTGATTTTTAGCAGGTATCAAACAAACGTTTGAAATATACTATTTAAGGTGTTTAATGTAAATAAAAAATTATTTTTGCCTAAACAATAAAAAATGGCCAATAAAAGCAAAACAAAGCAAATTTATTTATTTTTTTTTATCAGCCTGTTACTAAGTGCATGTGGCCGCAATAAAAAGGTTGACGTAAGCAATATACCGGTTAACGTAAAAATTGAGCGGTTTGATTTAGAATTTGACGCTATGAAAACAAAACCCATGGCGCAGCAGGCAGCTTATCTGCAAAAAAAATATGGAGCCTCCTTTTACCGCCATATCGTTGCTCTGCTGATACAGGACGATAATGTAAATATAAATGATACTGCTTACTTTAAACTGCTACGCCAGGTTTTTGCCGGGCAGCCCTATAAAGACCTGAAGCATGATGTTGACTCGGTTTACTCCAATGTTGACATGCCCCAGGCTGACCTGACAGACGCTTTCAGGCATATTAAATATTATTTCCCGCAAAAAAGGCTGCCAAAAGTGTACGCCTATTTTTCGGGCTTCGAAGTTCAAACAGTTATCGGCGATGGTTATTGTGGTATAGGGCTCGATCTTTTTTTGGGTAGCAATTCCAGGTTTTATCCGGCTTTAACAAAAAGCTGGCCGCATTATTTATCCCGTGCTTTTAATGCTGAAAACATAGCGCCGCGGGTTGTGGAGGGCATGGCCAGAGAGGATATGTTTCCCGAAAGCGATAGCAGTAAATCACTGCTGTCAAAAATGGTTTATAATGGCAAGATCATGTATTATATGGATAAGATTTTGCCTGATGCGGACGACACACTTAAAATTGGTTATACAGATGCGCAGTTAAAATGGTGCCAGCAATTTGAGTCAAAAATATGGGCTTATTTTTTGGATGAAAACTTATTATATGAAACGGATTACCCTAAGATTCAGAAATATTTAACCGAAGCTCCCTTTACACCGGGTTTAGGTGAGAAGAATGAGTCAGCTCCAAAACTGGCGAATTGGACAGGCTGGCAAATTGTAAGGGCATACATGGATAAGCACCCTGAAGTAACATTACCTGCATTAATGGCAAATACTGATGCCCAAAAAATATTAAATGATTCTAAATACCGGCCTAAGTAAGTTTTGAGCCGGTAACCGAAAGTCTTGGCTGAGGTGATAGTTTACTGTTCGCCTTATTTTAATATGGCAAACACTGCTTTAAGGGCAATAAGTACACCAATAATCAGGATGATATTGGCTATAAACGAGCTGTAATGAAAATCAGCAAAGCGCAGGTAAACTCCTGTTATACCTATAACTATAGCAACTACTAATAAAAGGTAATGACTTTCTGAATTGGCTTGCTCTGTTGAGTTCATTTGTATTTAATTTAAAGTGCAGCAAAAATATAAATGTTTCCTGAAAAATGTAAACTGTTTTATTAATTTTAATTAATACGTTACCTAGTGTCAATAATAAATACAATACAGGTTTTAATTTAACATTTTTCAAAACAATTCCTCCCTATAAATTGTCGCCATAAAACCAAGTCTGAAGCTGCTTTTTTAATTATTTAGAACAATTATAAATTAAATATTGGTGTCATTTATTTGTCAGTGATACTGATATAAATTATACTTTTGTGACTGAAAATTTCGGATTAAACATACATTTCTTCGTGAATATCAATCGTTAACAATAAAATTATTTAGTATAAATACACTGTATGAGGAGTTTCTCATTGATTTTTAAACAATTCTCAAGGTCGGTTTTGCTGATTGCCGGTTTTGCTTTTTTGGGATTCTCGGCGTATGCGCAAGGGGATGCTGC
>JAQBOU010000098.1 GCA_028287865.1 Mucilaginibacter sp.
GATAAAGAGCGGTTATCATACAGAAGTAATTGATGGTGATGAGTATAGAAAAAATTTGTGCAAAAACCTTGGCTTCTCGAAAGAAGACCGGCATGAGAATATCAGGAGATTAACATTTGTTGCCAGCAAACTATCTGTTCATGGAATAATTGCGATCATCAGCGCTATAAATCCTTATGAAGAGATCAGGCATGAGGTAGCAACATCCTACAAGAATGTTAAGACTGTGTTTATTGACTGTTCCGTCGAAAAACTCATAAAAAGGGATACAAAAGGCCTGTATGCAAGGGCGTTGCTTCCAGACGGCCACCCTGAAAAGGTTATAAATTTAACAGGTGTAAATGACGGGTTTGACAGGCCCGTTGCCCCTGATCTTTATATTAATTCGGGTGATATGACTATTAAAGACTGTACAGACAAATTGTACGATTTTATATTAGCTAATTGGAATTTAATATCATCAAATTATGACTGAGTCCAACAATATTTTACTTATTGTGGGCATGCACCGGTCCGGAACATCGGTAATTAGCCAGTGGCTGCAAAAATGCAGGTTAAATATTGGTGAAAATCTGCTGGGTTCTGGCATTGGGAATGTAGAAGGTCATTTTGAAGATCTGGACTTTTACAGATATCATGAGGATGTGTTACAGGAAAATCACCTGTCTACACAAGGGTATGTTACCCGGCCGGTAAAAAAACTTTCCTATTATCAGGAAGAAAAATTGAAAGCGCTTACCAGCTTTAAAAATAAAATGAGTGAACAGTGGGGATTGAAAGAACCCCGTACCTGCTTGTTTTTAACGCACTATCGTAAGTTGATACCTGATGCGCATTACCTGGTAGTGTTAAGGGATTTTCACTCAACAGTAAATTCATTAATTGTAAGGGATTTTAAATATATTGAGGATAAATATTTGAACCGAAAATGGTTGTCAAGGCAAATATGGAACTGGTTCAGGCGTGCCGGAAAAGAAAGGAAGTTGTACAGGGGGCAGGCGGCGTCCTATCTGGATGTTTGGATCACCTACAATAATGAGTTATTAAAACACATGGAAATGCTGCCAAATGAAAAGTTTATCGCGGTGGATTATAATTCGTTAATTAAAAATGACAAAAAAACATTTTCTGTATTAAAAAATGAATGGAAATTTTCACTGGTATACTTTGAATTCAAAAAAATATTTAAAGAAAAGTTTATAAGCGAGGTGGTTAACATTGATCAGTTTATTGAAGATAAAACTTTATTAAACAGGGCTTATGAATTAGAAAGCAAGCTGAGGAAATACGCGTTATAAATAATTTTTTTACAGACCCACATTGGCTTCTGCGATTTTGTAACTCCTGGCTGTAATTTATAACCTAAGCATAAAATATTTTATTTCCTTATCCCTGCCGCGCCCCATAAAACCATATATCCTTCTTTGCCCTTGCTTATCTTTATCCCTGTAAGGTTTCTGTCAGAATCAGCAGCGAGTTTAAGTAAATCAATATTATGATGATCCCTTTCAGTCATTTGATTTTTATTGTCCCATTTAGCAAGGTCATGTACAAGATAACAAAGGTCGGGCTCATCTACTGCAATGTCCTTGTAATAATCAGGAAGCATAACATCTTTTACGTCACGTCCGTTTTTGTAAATCAGTTCAATCTTTAAATACGACGCTCCTTCTGAACTGGTAAGTGCCAGAAAGATTTCCTTATATTTCTCTTTCGGTACTTTAAATTCAATAACCGCGATGCCAGTCATATTACAGCTTTGGTTATGCACACTATCCTGGTTTGAATAATGCAATTGTATTTGTGGATGAAGGTTATTGGCAGGCAGTAAAGCGTTGTCCGGCAATGCATGAGGATCTTTATCTCCGTTAAATAATGCAGCTGCCATGGTAAGATAGCCATCACCCTTTCCGCCGCCATCAATTCCTTTAGTCCATGTAACCAAATGACCATTTGTGAATGTGGTTACCGGCCTGGCATTTAAAATAGGAATGATATCAAACTGCATCACTTTACCGCTTTTGGGATGAATAGCAGCAGAGTAAAATCCTAAAAACGACAATATAAATAACAGGTTAAGCGCTTTCATTTAGAGACTAACAAAACCTTTGCGGATTTTAAAATAATTGAATAACTAGTACATCCGACCGCTATATGTGATGATAATTTCAGATCTTTTTAACCTCTTCAGCCAGGTCCTCAATCTTGGGAGCTTTTTCATAGGTTTTTACCAGCTTACCTGTTTTATCATAAAGGGCAATATAAGGAGTTGTTTTAACCTGGTAATATTTTTGAACCACATAAGTATAACCTTCGGTGCCTACCGTAAAATTAGGGTATTTCTTTAAATCAAAATCGCGGTAAAATACACGAAGGGCCTCTATTTGGTTTACAAAGGTTACCATAACTACCTGAATATTTTTAAAGTCTTTCATCTTCGGCTTCATCTCATGCATCATATGCAGGCAATGGCTGCAGTCCGGTGAAAAATAGATGATCATAGTAGGTTTGTTCTTTTTTAAATTGGCCGGGGTTACATAAACGCTATCGGTAGTTAATATATGGTAAGGCGGAATAGATGCAGGCGGCGTAAAAGGCGCTTGCGCATTGCTGCAGCCAGCTGATATAATAAGGGCAAATAAAAAGAATAATTTCTTCATTAGTTTAAGTATAAATTGAACAAGGGCATAGTTACGATATTTTTATTTTTCAAGCAATTCTAATTGCCAGGCAACATGCTCTTCAGTTACCGGGTATAACGCATTATTGCGGATTGTATGATAAATATCATTAAATAAACCATTATAATTTCCTTTAGGTGGTTTTATCCATTCAATATTTTTCTGGTTATTAATATCCATAATTACCAATTTACCCTCGGTGCCTTCGGGTTCAATGCCATAACCGGGTTCAGTTGGCAGCATCTCTGCATCCAGTTGTAATTCCTGTACATCATTCCTGTCTTTTATAAAACTGCCTAAAGTGCCGTGAACCACAAAGCCGGGCAATGCCTCCGCAATAAGCAGGCACGATGTTAAATACACGTTTAGCTGGTTTGGATAGGATAGATGATAATTAAAATAATCAACTACTTCCGATCCTTCCCGGTAAATCCCTGTGGTTTTTTTAAAGCTCAACGGTTTACCAAATAAACAAATTATGTTGTCGATAAGATGCGGGCCCAGATCATATACCAGGCCATTTGCCGGCGTAGCCGCTGTTTCTTTAAATACTTTAGGACTAAGTGCTGATTTATACCTGTCAAACCTGAAATGGACTTCTATCAATTTACCCAACCTACCGCTTTCAATTATGTCTTTTACCAGCAAAAATCCGCTGTCCCATCTGCGGTTCTGATAAATCAGTAAATGCCGGTTCACTTTGCGTGCAAGGTCAAACATGATTTTCACTTCTGCACTGGTGGCAGCAGCCGGTTTTTCGAGCAATACATGTTTACCAGCGTTGAGTGCTTTTATGGTAAAATCAAAGTGAGTATTGTTTGGTGTGTTTACAACAACCAGTTCAATTTCATCATCATTTAATAATTCGTCTATAGTGCTATAGCTCACCAAATCAGGGTAACGTGCAACAGCCTTTTTTTCATGTCGTTCAACCACAGCTTTAAACTTAAATCCTGGGTTGGTTGTTAAAAACGGCGCGTGAAATATCCTGCCCGACATTCCGTAGGCCATTAATCCGGTTATAATCGGCGCCCCCTCTAAATCTCCTTCGTTATTGGAGACTGTGTTGTTTTCCGCATCATTATTGTTTTGCATTTAAACGACTTTTTGATTGATGAATTAATCATTCAAATATATCAAATCTGAAATCGAAATCTGGATTCCGAAATCTTTTTACTCGCCGATAGGGCTTCCATCCGGCATATTTAGTGGTGGTTCCGGTTTAAACTGCTCTGGGTTTTTCTCAAACGTATTAATTTGCGATAATCCAAATAACAGGTTAGCTTTCTGATCGCCGGTTGAAAGATTTACAGTTTTTTGCATCCACTTCTTTAATCCATCAATTTCCATTAAAGCTATGCCACGCACACTTTCGGGAGCGCGGCTGGTTGCAGCAAGCGTAAGCAATTGATTTAATGTTAAACTATTCACCAGGCGCTGTAATTCACCTTTGTAGCCATTTTGTTCCGGCGCTTTCCATGTTTGGGAAATTAATTTATCCAAAACCGGAATCAATCCGGGCTGTGAATTATCTCTCGAATGATATTCTACCAGCCGGGCAGCACGTTCAGGCTGAAGCATAAATTCCAGTGTTGTGCCTGCTGCAGATTCCGCAGCAGCCATCGGGTCAAAAGTGAGCCCCGTGCGCGATTTAAATAGCTCACGCGTACGCGGATAACCAACCGGTCGTGGCGGAATCTTTTCTATCAATTTTTCGGGCAGCGCCAATGCATCCGGGCTTATAGTTTGCATTAATGCGCTAAAAGCTTTCCATTGTTCTGCCGGTGAGATAAATTTTGTAGTTACCTGTCCGTCGTTTTTAATAGCGTAGGTATAATAAACGCCGCCAAGCATTTTTGATGCCGCCTCAACCTGGTAGCGCTGTATCAGGTAAACAGGTACCAAAACTTCTTCAAGCGTAGCCATGGGGGCATCCTGCCTGATGGCTTTTTCCGAAAAGTTATCCAGCAGATGCTTACGTATAACCATCAGCCTGTTCAACTCGTCGGCAGCATTATTGCCGCTGTCCCATAAGTGTGCAAGGGGATGGGCGCTGCCTGCCGGACGTGCATCTTCATCGGTAATAAACAGGTAACCTTGTTTTAGTGTGGTTGTAATAATTGCTTTTAGGGCTTCATCCTCATTGGTGCCTGCTGTAAAATCCTGGTACCCATAAAGAATGGCGCGTTTGTCCCATCCGCCTATTTCGGCAGTATAAGCCTTTGAAAGATCGATAGTGCCATCGGCATTTAAACTGATAGTAGGCGGCGGGTAATCCATCACCGAAGCACGGTTATTTACACTTGCCGTAAAATTGTGCTGTAATCCCAGGGTATGGCCAACTTCATGTGCGGCAAGCTGGTGGAGGCGGGAAATAGCCAGCTTCATCATTTTGTCACTAACAGGTTTGCCATCTTCATAGGGCTGTACCAGTCCTTCAGCAATTAAAAAATCCTGCCTGTCGCGCAGCGAGCCTAATGAAACCTGGCCTTTAATGATCTCCCCGGTACGCGGGTCCACAATAGAAGCGCCGTATGACCAGCCCCGGGTGGAGCGGTGTATCCACTGAATAATATTATACCTGATATCCATAGGGTCGGCATCTTCCGGCAATAGTTTTACCTGGAAGGCATTTTTATAGCCCGCAGCTTCAAAGGCCTGGTTCCACCAGCTTGCGCCTTCCATTAATGCAGTTCGCACTGGCTCGGGTGCACCGCGGTCGACGTAATAAATAATGGGCTTAACCGGCTCGCTCAATGCTGCCGATGGGTCTTTCTTTTCGAGCCGGTGGCGCGCAATAAAACGTTTAACAATAGGCTGGTCTATGGGAGTTGCATAGTCCATGTAATTTATACTAAAATACCCTGAGCGGGGATCAAATTTGCGCGGTTTGTAATTGCCATCCGGCAGTTTGATAAATGAATGGTGCGTTCTTACAGTAACTGCATTTGGATCTGGGGTAACCGAAGTGATCTCGGTGCCTTTTGCTTTCCCCGTTAAAGTAACAATTGCCTCAAATTCTGAATTATCCGGGAACCCCTTTGTATTTGGCAAATAAACTGCCGAGCGTGTTTCGTCTAAACTAAAATTTCCCTGGTTGTCGGCACTTAACCTGTCGGCAATATGATGGCTGTCGCGCAGCAAAAAAGGGGTAATATCTATTAAAACTTTATCGCCTTCCTGTGCTTCAACCTTAAACCCCCAAATTACCGATTGTGCAAACGCTTCTTCAACTGATCTGCGCTCATCAGCATTATCACTTACCGCCCGGTAGGCATAATTAGGCTGAACCAACAAAACTTTTGGGCCTGTCTTAATAAATTTAACTATCCGGCTATCGCCTAACTGGCCGCGGTCCAAACCAAGGTCGTTTGAACCGATACCGGAAGGTAAAGAGTTTACATATAAAAATTCAGTGTCAAATTTATCTATCTCCAACAATATATGACCTGTTTTTTCGTCCCAATAAAAGTTAAAGTAGCCGGCGTGTTTTGTAAATCCACGGGTCTTTAAGCCAATTTCACTTTGATTCTGGCCATTACTAACTGTATATGAACATATTAGGACATATAAAAGAAGGAGGGTTTTTTTCATTAGGGTTTTGATTATTCAGACTAAAATATTACTTTTAATTAATATTACCCAATAAACAAGCAAATAGTGTATCGCCGCTAAAAATGCCTAAATGCGCTTGTATGATAAATTTATCCTATTCCTTATGAGAATATAAAACCTTTTAAAATTTATGCCCGTATAAAGCATTATCATTAAATATAAATATGAACTTTAATAGCAGACCCGTTAGTGTTTTACTCGTTGATGATGACGAGATAAACAATTTTATTTCCGTAAAATTGATAAAGAAAGCTTTATTAAATACCGAAATTATGGCCTGCCTTAATGGAAAGTTTGCTATAGATCAATTACTTGAAATACAAAAAAACGATCCTTCTAAATTCCCTGATTATATTTTACTGGATATAAATATGCCTATAATGAACGGCTGGGAGTTTTTAGACGAATACAATCGCCTAAATATTGATCCTTCAGGCAGATGCAAAATTTATATTATATCCTCTTCAGTTTTTAGTAACGACATCAACAAAGCCAGGTCCTATCCGCTTGTAAAAGATTTTGTATCCAAACCTCTTAATGTTGAAAAAATCATCGAACTTTTTAAAGTCGAAGATCCGGCTTAAGCAGGTAAAATTTTAAAGTGATCATCCTGATATTCAACTTTCCCTACGGTTATGGATTTCGCATGGTAAAATAAACAGGTCCAGCCTTCGGCAGCTGCTTTTTGGCCATATTCTTCCCGTAGCTGCATTGCTTTGCGTCCGTCAAAATCATATTTGGCCACAAATTTTCTGATCAATTGTTCCGGTTCAGGCAATTCATCTCCTCCAAAAAAACACTTTTCACCGTCTATATCTATCCAAAATACCTGATGATAAAGCGAGTGCCCTCCGGATAATTCATACCTGATGCCTGGTTGTATTTCACCAGATCCCTCAACAAACGTGATATTTGCTTTATTCTGTAATGCTTCAAAAATTTCTTTGTGATAGGATGTTGAGACGCCTGATATAGCTGTTTCCCATTCTTTTTGTTGAATAACATGCTTTGCCTGCGGAAAGCTTGGTTCGAGCTTACCATTACGTTCAACCACCAGGCCCCCTGAGTGATCATAATGCAGGTGCGACATTAGTACCAGGGTTACATCGCTCGGATCAAAGCCGGTATTGCGGATATGCTGATGGATAAATAGTTCATCACGGGTATCTTTATAACCAAGCCCGGTATCCAAAACAATCAGGTCAGTATCGGTTTTTATCAGGAATGGATTAACGTGGATAAATAACGATGCCGGTCTCTCCCGGTAATTATCCGTTGCAGGGTTAAATGGAACAAATTTTTTGGTAGCATCAACTGAGTATGACCCTTCGCCTAACGTGAAAATTTTCATTAATATATACTGCTCTTAGTTCAAGAAAAATTAAATGATTTATGGAATAATGTAACCGCTCAAAATTCGCTACTCACTATTCACTAAATCATCTATATTTACTGTTTTTATAACAAAGATATGAATAAACGGTGGGCTATAAGGGATAATGCTGATGAAGAACAAGTTAAAACTGTAGCCGCCGCCTTGAATATTGACGTTGTTTTAAGTAGATTGCTAATACACAGGGGAATCAAGGATTACGATAATGCACGCCTTTTTTTTCGGCCGGACCTGTGTCACCTGCATGACCCTTTCCTGATGGCTGATATGGAAAAAGCTATTTTACGCATAGAAGATGCCATTGCTGCAAGGGAAAAGATTTTGATATATGGTGATTACGATGTAGATGGAACAACCGCTGTAGCTGTAGTTTATGGCTTTTTTTGTAAGATTTATGATCAGTTAGAATATTATATCCCCGACAGATATAGTGAAGGTTATGGTATTTCGACCCAGGGTATTGATTATGCCGCAGAACATGATTTTAAACTGATTATTGCACTTGATTGCGGCATCAAATCAATTGATAAAGTTGCTTACGCCAATACAAAAGGAGTTGATTTTATTATCTGCGATCACCATTTGCCGGGTAACGAACTGCCCGCGGCAGTTGCCACACTCGACCCAAAACGCGCAGACTGTGAATATCCTTATAAAGAGCTTTCGGGTTGCGGCATCGGTTTTAAGTTGATCCAAGGTTACGCCGAAAAAAACGATATTCCGTTGGAACAGGTCACCTGTTACTTAGATCTTGTGGCGATCAGCATTGCTTGCGACATTGTGCATATTTCAGGCGAAAACAGGGTGCTTGCCCACCTGGGGCTTCAAAAAATAAATACAAATCCCTGCATTGGAGTTAAAACCCTGATGGAAATAGCAGGTAAAAGCAATAATTTCACAATTTCTGATGTTGTTTTCCTACTTGGTCCCCGTATTAACGCAGCGGGCCGCATAGATGACGCAAAGCACTCTGTTGAATTATTGATAGCCTGCGATGAGGATAAAGCTAAAGAAAAAAGCCTGCTCATTAATGTAAAAAATACCGAGCGTAAAGGACACGATCTTTCCATTACCGACGAAGCCCTGAGCATTATTGATAATGATGAGATATTGATAAACCGCAAATCAACGGTGGTTTTTAATGAGAACTGGCACAAAGGGGTAATTGGTATCGTTGCCTCGCGGTTAACTGAAAAATACTATCGCCCAACAATAGTGCTTACCCGGTCAAACGGGCATGTGGCGGGTTCTGCGCGCTCTGTTTTGGGTTATGATCTTTACGAGGCCTTGTGCGGTTGCAGCGACCTGCTGATACAGTTTGGCGGGCATAAATATGCCGCCGGTCTTACAATGCATCCTGAAAATGTGGAGGCATTTATAAACCGCTTTGAAGAAGTAGTGAGTGCAACAATTAAACCGGAACAATTAATACAACAAATACAGATTGACGCCGAATTACGTTTAAGCCAGATAGAACCCAAATTTTTCAGGGTGCTTAACCAGTTTGCACCCTTTGGACCCGAAAATATGTCGCCTGTATTCTTAACTAAAAATGTGTATGTTAGCGGGAATGCCGGTTTGGTGGGCGCCAATCATATAAAAATGACGGTAATACAGCAAGGGGCACCGGGATTTGACAGCATTGCATTTAACCAGGGTGAATATCTTCCAAAATTAAAAAAAGACGTTCCTTTTGATATTTGTTACTCAATTGAAGAGAACATATGGAGGGAGCGGCGTACTATACAATTAAATATTAAAGGAATTCGATTTACGGATTAAGATTTTTGACTTGCCAATGTTGATGGTAATACTAATAAATCGTAATTCGTACATCGTAAATCGTAAATAGAATGATTTTAAGAGCAGATAATCTATTAAAGAGATATAAGCAGCGAACGGTTGTAAATGATGTGTCATTCAGCGTTTCGCAGGGTGAGATCGTAGGTTTGCTTGGGCCAAATGGTGCAGGTAAAACCACCTCTTTTTATATGATAGTAGGCCTGATAAAACCAAATGAAGGCCAGATATTTTTAGATGATGAAAATATAACCGGCGACCCGATGTACCGCCGTGCACAAAAAGGCATTGGCTACCTGGCGCAGGAAGCATCAGTATTCAGAAAGTTATCTGTTGAGGATAATATAAAGGCTGTGCTTGAAATGGGCAAAATGACAAAGGAGCGACAGCACGAAAAGCTGGAAGAGTTGATAGATGAATTCAGTTTGCATAAAGTACGGCGCAATCGCGGTGACCTGTTATCCGGAGGTGAACGCCGGCGTACCGAGATTGCCAGGGCTTTAGCGGCCGAGCCGAATTTTATTTTACTGGATGAGCCATTTGCAGGCGTTGACCCGATAGCAGTGGAAGAAATACAGGCAATGGTAGCCAAATTAAGAACACGTAATATCGGTATACTTATTACCGACCATAATGTGCAGGAAACCCTTTCTATTACAGACCGGGCTTACCTGCTGTTTGAAGGGAAAATACTGGAATCGGGTGTGCCGGAGGTGTTGGCGGCCAATGAGATGGTGCGGAAGGTTTACCTGGGTTCTAACTTTGTACTGAAAAGAAAAACGTTCGATCAATTTAAATAGGCCTATGACCATTTTTAACTCTGTTTTCACTTGGTTTATGAAAAAGCGCATCCACCAGATAGAGCTTTTTATGAAATATCCGAATGAAGTGCAGGAGGAATGGTTTGAGCAATTGGTATCTGGTGCCGAAAATACCGAATGGGGAAAAAAATATGGTTATAAAAGCATCACCAGCCTGGACCAGTTTAAAGAACGGGTGCCCATACAAAACTATGATTCGCTAAGGCCTTACATAGAACGAATGCTGAAAGGGGAGCAAAATGTGCTTTGGCCTTCAGAGATCAGGTGGTTCGCCAAATCATCCGGCACAACCAGCGATCGCAGTAAATACATCCCGGTAAGTGAGGAGGCGCTGGAGGAGTGTCATTTTAAAGGCGGTAAGGACCTGCTTACCATTTATTTTAACAATAACCCCAATGCCCGGATGTTTACCGGGAAAATTTTAACACTTGGCGGTAGTTACCAGGTAAGCCAGTTGAGCGGAGACACTTCTTTCGGCGACCTGTCTGCTGTGCTGATGAAGAATTTGCCTTTATGGGCCGAACTTCATCGTACCCCTCATATGGACATAGCCCTGCTGGAAGATTTTGAAGAGAAGATCGAAAAAATTGCCAGGGCCACAATTGATGTGAATGTTACCAGCCTTAGCGGAGTGCCCACCTGGAATATTTTACTGTTTAAACGCATACTCGAGATTACCGGCAAAAAAAATCTGCTGGAGGTATGGCCAAATCTGGAAATGTATTTTCATGGGGCAGTGAATTTTACGCCCTACCGGGAGCAGTTTAAAAAGCTGATCCCAAAGGATGACATGTATTACCTGGAAAACTATAATGCCTCTGAGGGTTTTTTTGGTATCCAGGATACACGTGAACCCGGCGAAATGTTACTCATGCTGGATTACGGCATCTTTTATGAGTTTCTTCCCATTGAAGATATCCATAAAGAATACCCGCAAACGCTTACCCTGGATGAAGTAGAGCTGTATAAAAACTATGCGCTTATTATCAGTACCAATGCCGGGCTTTGGCGGTATATGATTGGCGATACCGTTCGCTTTACATCTCTTTTACCGTTTCGCATCCAGGTAACCGGCCGTACCAAACACTTTATAAATGCTTTTGGCGAGGAACTGATCATCGATAATGCCGAACGCGCTTTGGATGAAGCATGCCAGCAAACAGGCGCCGTTATCCGTGATTATACCGCAGCTCCCGTTTATTTTAGTGACGAGAAGAGCGGCGCCCATGAATGGATAATTGAATTTGAAAAAAGGCCCTCGGAATTTGAGCGTTTTGTAGATATATTGGATGAAACATTAAGACGCATCAACTCTGATTATGATGCTAAACGATTTAAAGATATGGCCCTTCGCCGGCCAATTGTACGTAAAGCCCCTGAAGGAACCTTCTTTAACTGGATGAAAGAAAGAGGCAAGATTGGCGGTCAGCATAAAGTGCCGCGGCTTGCAAATAACCGGGAATATGCAGATGCTATCTTGAAGATGATGGAGTTGGTGGGGTAGGCAGTATTAAGTGGATTGGGATATTAACAGGAACGGTTTATTTGTGTATATCAAGTTCGATAAACTTATAATAGCGATTAAATCCCTTTCTTTTAAGTTTCATTGCTTTAGCGCTTAACTGGTTAACATCCATATTCTTAAATATATTTCTTTGCCATTGGGTATAATCAAAAGGATCTATCTCTGTTCAGCAAGGTAATAAAGCGCTCTGCATCAATTTCCAAGAGCCTCAAGCAACGCGTCTAACCCTTTTGTTTAACTTCAGTATCGGTTATTGTTGTCATAACTTTTCAATTATATTTATAAATTCAATGGGATTAAGAACATTAATCTCATGGTTGTTCGACAATTTTTTTGAATTAGATCGTCAGTAGTTAAGAAATACTCACATTTCAAGCGGCTAAGCGAAATGACAAAATCGCCTTCAAAGATATTTGAAACATTGCCGGCTATTAAAAAATAGTTGATCGTTACCTGCACATTTCCCAAACCTTTACCACCTCAACCGCTTCCTTTACTTCATGCACTCTTAAGATATTTGCGTGTTTTGTTAATGCGATGGTGTTTAAAGCAGTTGTGCCGTTCAATGCACTTTCTGCTGTAGTATCAAGCAGGCCATATATCATTTTTTTTCGGGATATGCCTACTAATATGGGTAATTGCAGTTGATTTAAATCCTGCAGGCGTTTCATCAGGGCGTAGCTGTGTCCGGCTTTTTTTGCAAATCCAAAGCCGGGATCAATAATTACGTCATGCACACCCAGGTTTTTTAATTGGTGATACTTTTCTGTAAAGTAATCATATACTTCAGCGAACACGTCGTCATAATTTGCCAGTTGCTGCATGGTTTTAGGGTTGCCCTTCATGTGCATTAAAATATAGGGTACCTGTAGCCGGGCAACGATCGCAAACATGTCTTCATCCAATTGTCCACCGGAAATATCATTGATAATATGTGCACCCATGTTGATAGCAGCTTCCGCAACTTTCGAACGAAAAGTATCTATCGATATAACCGCATCCGGAAACGCGGCAGCTATCGCCTCCACTGCCGGCAGTAACCTGTCTGTTTCTTCCGCTACTGAAATATCTTCGGCTCCGGGCCTCGATGAATAGGCACCGAGGTCTAAGAAAGCGGCGCCTTCATCCAACATTTTCCCGGCTTGCTGTACGGCTTCCGCAACATCCGGCGTTCTGCTGCCCGAAAAAAATGAATCTGGTGTAAGGTTAATTATGCCCATCACCTTAGGGCTGCTTAAATCAATCAGCTTGCCGCTGGCATTTATAGTCGCCTTTTTCTTAAAAAATGTATCTTTAGCCATTGATTGTAATCACAGACTTACCAAGTTTATAAAACTTCTTAAGTCTAAATGAATTTTCACGAAGTTTAAAAAAATTCGTGAATCCTGTATAATATTACAACATTTTTACCCTTTTTAAATAAATGAAAAAGAATTTGAATAATACTACCCCCTGGTGGGTATGGGTTGCCAGGATATTTGTCGGACTGCTCTTTATTTTCTCAGGACTTATCAAAATAAATGATCCGCTTGGTTTTTCCTATAAACTGGAAGAATATTTTGAGGTTTTCCATATCACCTTTTTAAACGGGCTTTCGGTTATTATTGCTGTAATCTTATGTTCGCTCGAAATTATATTGGGCTTTGCGTTACTGATCGGCGTCCGTTCAGTAAAAGTGGCATGGGGCCTGTTACTGCTCATTATTTTCTTTGCCTTTTTAACGTTTTATTCAGCCTATTTTAAGGTGGTACAAACCTGCGGCTGTTTTGGTGATGCTATACCGTTAACCCCGTGGCAGTCATTCAGCAAAGACCTTGTCTTGTTGCTATTAATCGTGATCCTTTTTATAAGCCGGAGAAATATCCGGCCACTTTTTGCAGCTAAAACGGGTGATAGGCTGTTGCTGATCTCCGTTGCAGTATCATTGGCTATCGGTATTTATACCTATAATTTTTTGCCGGTGATTGACTTTTTACCATATAAAGTAGGCGCAAACCTGTTAGACGAAATGAAAACGCCGCCGGGCGCCAAGCCGGATGAGTTTGAACTTACCTACCATCTTCAAAATAAAAAGACCGGGGACACGAAGGTAATGACCAACACCAACTATATGAAAACTGGTATCTGGAAAGACAACAACTGGCAGGTTGTTGGTAATCCGGAAAGTCGTTTGGTAAAAAAGGGTTTTAGCCCGAAGATAGTTGACCTTTCAATACAGGATGCACAGGGTAATAATTATACGAAAGAGCTGTTATCAAATCCTTTTTATAACGTGATCATAGTTGCTTATGACCTGGATAAAACTGATGGGGAAGCGATCAATCGTTTAAATGCGCTGGCTATAAACCTGTCGCAAAATTTTAATACACGTACGGTATTGCTTACTTCCAACTCACATCAATATGCAGAAGCATTTAGTAAACAGCATCACCTGCTGAGCGAGATATTTTATGCAGACGAAGTTCCGCTAAAATCAATGGTAAGGGCAAATCCTGGGATACTGCTGATGAAAAATGGTACGGTGATCAATAAGTGGCATTATCACTCCATCCCCAAATATGATGTATTGGCAAAAAAATATTTTCAGCAATAAAAAATGATCAGCTACCTTATCCGCAAATTATTTTACGGCATGGCAGTAATGCTGGGGGTTGTGGTAGTTGTATTTTTTCTGTTCAATATTTTACCGGTTGATCCGGCGCGGATGACGCAGGGCCAGCGGGCCGATGTGCAATCCCTGCAAGCTATTCGCAAGGAGTTTGGGTTGGATAAACCTGTCCCGGTACAATTTGTTTACTATATAAATGATCTTTCGCCCATTGGGATTCACCTCAATACGAGTGAAGAGCAGCAGCGTTATCATTATGTAAAGTTGTTCCCGGTTTCGTCAGCTAAAGTGCTCGCTTTGAAATGGCCCTACCTGCGCCGTTCTTATCAAACACATAAAGATGTGGCGTCCTTACTGCTCGAAGTTATACCAAATACATTGGTGCTGGCTACCACCGCTATGATCTTTGCTATTGTTATCGGCGTTTTTTTGGGCGTGTTAAGTGCAGTTCATCAAAATACCTGGGTAGACAGGCTGGCTATCGGATTTTCAACTTTAGGTGTGTCGGCACCTTCGTTTTTTGCGGGTATCATCATTGCATGGATCTTTGGCTTTGAGTTGAGTAAATACACCGGTTTAAATATGTCGGGCAGCTTATACAGTTACGATCCGTTTAAAGGGGAAGTGATTACGTGGAAAAACCTAATTTTACCGATGATCACCCTTGGCCTTCGACCGCTGGCAGTTATCGTACAGCTTACCCGCAACGCCATGCTGGATGTGTTGGGACAGGATTATATCCGCACCGCAAGAGCCAAGGGGTTAAGCAACCGGACTATAATTTATCGGCATGCCTTAAAAAATGCTATGAACCCGGTAATTACGGCCATCGCCAACTGGTTTGCATCTTTGCTGGCAGGTTCGTTTTTTGTAGAATATGTGTTCGGATATAATGGTTTAGGCAAAACAACTGTTGATGCGTTGGAGATGTCGGATTTCCCGGTGGTGATGGGTTCAATATTGTTTATTGCCTTTATTTTTGTGGTGATCAATATCATGGTAGATGTTATTTATGTTTGGGTTGATCCGAGGGTGAAGCTGGGATAGCTTTTTGGTCGATAGCCTATGGCTATTTAGTTGAGTTTTTAATGATTATAAAAAGAATACATTGTCGGTAAATAAACACTTAGATTCAGAGGGCTTTGGGCTTGTATTTTTGATAGGCTTTATGGGTTGCGGCAAAACTACACTTGGCCGCAAGCTCGCAAACCGCCTGGGTTATCCCTTTATGGACCTTGATCATATACTGGAAGCGCAGGAAAGTATGACCATAGTGCAATATTTTTCAAAGTATGGCGAAGATGCCTTTCGTAAACTGGAATCGGAAGTGTTAAAACACACCGGCTATCCGGAGCATGCAGTAATATCAACAGGCGGCGGTTTGCCTTGCTTTTTTGATAACATGCAATGGATGAATGCTCATGGTAAAACCGTATATATCAAATTATCGCCCAAAACGCTGGCAGACAGGCTTGAAAAAGAAAAGGAAGAGCGTCCGGTACTAAATGGTCAGCATGGGGATGCGCTGGTTAGTTTTATAGCTGATAAATTAGCAGAGCGGGAAGAGTTTTACAGTAAGGCTACTATTGTTACAGATGGCTTGAGCCTGACTGCGGAGAAAATAGAACGGTTATTAAAAGTGTCGATATAATAGATAAATAGAAAGGTGTTATTACGATCTATCTCAAATACACTCCATCTTCTTCACCTTCCTCATCCAAAATAACATCTACAAATTCTTTTAAAACAGTTGAGAGGGCAATCCCTGCGTAATCAGTAGTCATGGGGAATTTTTTGTGATTACGGTCTATCAGTACGGCTGTGCGCAGTTTTTTTAATGGTACATCCCGAAACACCCCGAAGCCATAAGCCAGTGTTTTGCCGCTGTTTAAAACATCATCCACTAAAACAACTACTTTATTACTGCAATCCTGTACATCAAAATTAATTGTAGCTTTAAGGCTGGTACTTTGCTTGTCTAGCTCTATACCAATAAACTTACTTTTAAAAGGTGCAATTTCGTTCAGTATACCTATTATCCGCCTTGCTATCTTGTCTCCGCTGGGTAATATACCTGCAATAAGTATTTCTTCTTCGTCAAAATTATCTTCCAGTATCTGATATGCTATACGGTCAATTTTTTGCTGTATCTGCTGGTGGTTTAATATAAGGAGATGTTTGTCGGTCATTGTTATACTGTTGATGTAATATTGTAAGGTCGCAAAGTTTTAATGTTTTAAAGCATGTTGTAAAGTTCCAATGTAAAGATAACAACTTTACAATATTTCAACTTTACAACATTCCAACAAATTACTTCACGTAAGGGAAATAAATAAAATTGGCCCCTTCAGGCACTACCACAAAAACGCACATAAAATCGTGTGGATTTTTATAGGTGCTTGTGAATCGTTCCTTTA
>JAQBOU010000146.1 GCA_028287865.1 Mucilaginibacter sp.
CAAGCTTTGGCGGCATGTTATCCTTTTGTGTAAAAGGCGGCGCAGATGAAGCCAAAAAGGTCATCAACACGCTAAAGATCTTCACCCAGGCTACCAGCTTAGGCGGAGTTGAAAGTTTGATAGAACATCGCGCCTCGGTTGAGGGCCCGGATACCAAAACCCCCTCTAACCTGCTAAGGGTTTCTGTCGGGCTGGAGCATATTGATGATTTGGTGGAGGATTTGGAACAAGCCCTTGATTAAGCGAAAACGAAAGCGAAAGGCTTAAAGCTTTATCTCTACTTGTATTTCATCGCCTCCTTGCCTAAAGCTCTTCTCAAAATACCGACCTGGCCGATGGTGTATGCCTGGTGATCGTTAATAAATGCCCACAAGCCTTCCACAGTATTAAACAAGGGAAGTGGAAATTCGACCGGATTATTTAATGCTTCATCAGGAAGGTTTTCCAGTCCGTGGCGGATTGGTGCGGAAAGCTTGTTCCAGGCTTCTTTTATTTCATTTAGTGATGGCGCTTTAATTTCCTTTGAAGGCGGGGCGGAAAGCTGCGTATTGTAAAGGTCCAGCCATGCAATTTCCATCGCAACACTTCCTATCCGTGCCAGGCCAGATTGTCCCCAAACCAAATGACCCGCAAGCCATTTTACATTATTAATAGACGGGACTAACCTTATATCAGATTCCTCTTCGTTTATATCTGCAAGTACATTGTTAAATAACAGGGTATGCAGATCATACTGGGCAAGTAATTGTTTTTTTGCTGACATAGCTTTTTGAATTGGTTAGTCAAAGCTATGGTTAAATTACATTTGCCGGAGGGTGTAAAAACGTCAATATAAAGGGTTGATCACGCCAATTTAGCTTTCACCTTAATAGTTTATAGCTTATCTATTGCATCCTGCTCCTTTAAAGCAGCAATGTTATTGTTATTACTAAAAGAATCTGTCTGATTAGCGAAATCTTCAAGGATGCTAGCGATGGTGTCCAGGTTATCAGCTACACGCTGGTGCATGTCGGGCAGGTCTTTTTCAAGCCGCTTATCCCCTAACTCCATATTGTCAACTTCAATTTTAGCCAGTTTTTGAATAATAGCCTGCTGACTGTTTTTTAAATCCTCCAATTCATGGACAATTTTTTCCATTAACCCGAATTTCTTTAACTTATCCATATTGTTAGTGTTTTGTTTATATTGATACAACTCTATTTAACGTTAAATGTTTCAAAATTTGGATATACCATTTATAACTAATATTTTAGTTACATGAAATCCAGTCTTATAATCTTAGTCCTGACATATTTAACTACATCTTTGTTTGCTCAGCAACCCGCCAAGGCTGACGATGCGCTTTTGCTTGAATATTATCAAACCCAGCGCTTTGCCGATGCTGCCGATTATTTAAAGAAAACGTATCCTGAACCTATCATCGAG
Organism: Mucilaginibacter sp.; assembly: GCA_028287865.1. Taxonomy (GTDB): domain Bacteria; phylum Bacteroidota; class Bacteroidia; order Sphingobacteriales; family Sphingobacteriaceae; genus Mucilaginibacter. Next base: position 1,426 of record JAQBOU010000146.1, read on the forward strand.
TTAAAAACATTGTCCAGCCTTGCTTATGCATCGCAAATGGCAGGCAGACTACCGGATGCAGAAGCTTACTACCAGCGCATTTATACGGCAGATACTACCAACACAACTATACTGTTCAGCATTGGCAGCATCAATGCACGCAGGGGCGATAATTTGAAAGCCATAGCCTGGTATAAAAAGATTCTGCTGCGTGACAGCACTAACTTTAATGTTTATAAACAAATGGCCAGCCTGTCGCAAAACATGGGAAACATATTAGAAGCTATTAACTATCTTCAAAAAGCGAATAAAATTAATGCTGCCGAGCCTGATGTTGCTTACGACCTTACAAACTTTTATATCACACTAAAGCTATTTACTAAAGCTGATACCGTTGTAACAACCGCGTTGCAAGCCGATACTTCCAATCTATTACTGCTTGATGGAAAAGCGCAAGCGGTTTATCATTTAAAAAAGTACACGGAAACAGTTACATTATGTAATAAGCTGATACAAGCAGGCAACCAAACAAGTTTAATCATAAACATGCTTGGCACTTCTTATTTTAATTTGAAAAACTATAATGATTGTATTACCACTTTTAAGTTGCTGGAACAAAGCAACACTGCCAGCGAAACTTCCTATTATTATACTGCAATGAGCTATAAGGCATTAGGTAAGCAGGCGACCGCTGTTAGCTACCTTGATAAAGCCATAAAGGAAGCGGTGTCGCCAAATGTTGATTCCTACTACAGCGAAATAGGTGATTCTTATGATCATATGCACCAGTTAAAAAATGCAGTAAAGGCCTATCAAAAAAGCTTGTTATATGGTATTATACCTTTAACGTACTACGAGCTTGCCAATATGTATGATATGGAACTGAAAAACAAACAACTGGCACGCAGTTATTTCAAAAAGTACCTCAACAGCGCACCACCGCAGAATCAGCATGCTTATATAATTTATGCAAAAAGCCGGGTTGAGCAGCTAAAGAATTAACGCTGCATTAAACGGGCTACATATTTGCCTATAATATCAAACTCAAGGTTTACTACAGAACCTTTTCTTACCTGCTGAAGATTAGTATGCTCAAAAGTGTAAGGAATAATTGCTACCGAAAAGCTGTTTGCTTTTGAATTTACCACAGTTAAACTAATACCGTTAACACATATCGACCCTTTTTCGACGGTAACATTTCCCTGCGCGGTATCATATTCAAAAGTATACTCCCAACTGCCGTCAAGTTCCTTAAAATCAATACAAACAGCTGTTTGATCCACATGCCCTTGTACAATGTGGCCATCCAGGCGGGCATTCATTTGCATGCAGCGCTCCAGGTTAACCAGGTCGCCGATTTTTAAATCACCGAGACTGGTTTTGCTTAATGTCTCCTCAATGGCAGTAACAGTATGCTTACCATCAGCTATCGCGATAACGGTTAAACAAACTCCGTTATGTGACACGGATTGGTCTATCTTTAATTCAGCTGCAATAGCTGATTGTACGGTAATATTTAAATTGCCCTGCTCGTGCTGCAGGTCTGTGATTTTACCTAGTGTTTCTATTATTCCTGTAAACATAACCCTGTCCCCCTGAAGAGGGAACTATTTGCAAAGTTAATTAATATGATTTACAAAGATAATTAATATGATTTATGGCTCCTCTTTCAGGAGGCCGGGTGGACTTATTTGAAATTACTGCTCACTTCCAATTTTTTATTCCTGAGGTCAGTGCCTCCTTCCAGTACAGATTTAAGATTGGCAAGAAAAAAAGTCCACCCAACCTGGCATTGTATGTAAAGATTTTTTGAGGGGTCACTTTCTTCAGGAATATTATCCTGGGTTAATTCAACTATCGATACGCCGTTACGGCTATAAATACTTACGCTCACAATACTGTCGCCCGAGAAGCTGAATTTTAAAAAATCTGTTCCATTTGCTTCTAATACCTGCCCTTTTTCAAAAACGCTGTCGTCATAACCATACCAATACCATTCATAGGTATCTTCCTTCATTATAAATTCTTCGGGTTCCCTGGTGCGCCGTGGTACCGTATAAAAATTAGCCTTGCGTAAAAACCACTTTTCGAGGCCTTCAGGCTTTGTCCAGGCTTCATAAAGGCTTCTTATATCTATATTATAATCACCGGTCACTTTAAAGCTGGCCCATTTATTGTCGGTCATGGTGGTATTTGTTGTTTTTATAGTCTATTCAAAATTAACTATAATACTTTTGTATTCGTTAATGCTTTTTAAATCTTAAACATGTTCAAACAAAGCGCCGGTATATTATTGTTCCGTAAAACCTATAACCAATTACAGGTATTTCTTGTTCATCCCGGAGGTCCCTTTTTTAAAAATAAAGATTTGGGTGTATGGTCAATACCAAAAGGTGAGTTTTTGGATAACGAAGATGCACTGGTAGCTGCAAAACGCGAATTTTTGGAAGAAACAGGTCAATCCATTACCGGTGACTTTATTCCGCTAAGCCCTGTGATCCTTAAAAGCGGCAAAAAGGTGCATGCCTGGGCAGTTGAAGGCGATATTGATCATGAAATCATCGTCAGTAACTTTTTTGAAATAGAATGGCCGCCAAAATCAGGCAAGAAACAATCTTTCGCTGAAATTGACCGCGGAGCGTGGTTTGACGCTGAAACTGCAAAGCTTAAGATAAATCCTGCGCAGGCCGCCTTTATTGAGGAGATCATTGCAAAATAATAATTTTCAAAGGAAATGGCACTACATTTATTAGTGGCACCTATAAATTGATTAATTCTTTTGTCATCCTGGAACGCAGTGAAGGATCTTCCTCGCCTTGCAGTTGAGCGACTTATCTCTTTAAGAAGATACTTCGCGGCGCTCTGTATGACAATTGATTTATTTTTTGTTATCGGGATACCCTGCTTCAAGTATTAGCAAAGCTGTTATTAAAATTTCCTGTTCTTAACCCAATTCGGGCTTTCATTGGCTATACTTACAGCTGCATTATTCTT
>JAQBOU010000208.1 GCA_028287865.1 Mucilaginibacter sp.
AAGCAAAATTCATAATTTCATATTGCCTGCTGGTTTTCCATAAACGATCCCAGGTGTTCAACTGCCGCTCAAGAGATCGTTCGTTAAAGCCAAAGCCCGCCTTGAATATGGCCCGCTGGGCAGGGACCGACAACCCAACAAAATCATATTGCGTGCCTATATATTTTTTAAGGTCTTTAAATTTGGCTGGCTTATCTGTTTCAAAACCCTGTAACAATTGCTGCGTTATTTCTGCTTGTATCGGCTCCATTGCTTACAAAACTAAAATATTGAACGGTAATTATAGGCTGGCATCAGGCTATAATTAAAGCGGCAATTTTCTATAAAATTTAACATAGATCATTTCAATTTTTAAAAACCAAAGAAAAACCCCGCTGTTGTTTCTTAAAAGGAAATATCAATAATTTATTTAATCATTAATTAATTATTAATTATGGAAACGCAAACAATGCAGAAATCGGATTCAAAACTAAAGGAATTCTTTGTTGATCAATTAGAAGACCTTTTGTGGGCAGAAAAGAAACTAGTTAAAACGCTGCCAAAGATGAGTGAGGCCGCTACTTCCGAACAGCTAAAGGACGCATTTACCAATCATTTAACCCAAACCGAAGAACATGTTAACCGGCTGGAACAAATTTTCGGAATAATTGGCGAAGACGTGGATACCACCAAATGCGTAGCAATGGCCGGCATAGTGGATGAAGGAGAAGACATTATTGACGACACGGATGAAGGCACCGCTCAAAGGGATGTGGGTCTTATTTTTGCCGGACAGAAAGCTGAGCATTATGAAATTGCTTCTTACGGCGGTATGGTCACCCTGGCAAAAACATTGGGTTATAACGATGTTGCTGACATTCTAAGCCAAACACTTTCTGAAGAAAAGGAAGCGGATGCCCTGCTTACACAAATCGCCGAAAATGATATCAACTACCAGGCCAGTAATGAGGAGCCTAAAAAAGGGATGTTTTCTTAACTAATTGAAGATAGATAAACGTTGAACGTTTTAGCGGTTTTCTATATAACAAAACACCGGCTAACATAATTAGCCAGGTGTTTTGTTAATTCTTTAATGTAATATTATTGAATTTTGATCTCTACGCGGCGGTTCAATTCTTTTCCGTCCGAAGTACTATTGGAAGCAATTGGATTACTTTCACCATAACCTTTTGCTGTTAAGTTATTCGCATCAACACCGTCGTTTATCAAATACAATTTTACAGAATTAGCCCTCTGTACTGATAATTCCATGTTATGCCCTGGTGTTCCCTCAGAAGAAGCATATCCGTTTACAATAAATATGGTTGAAGGGCTTTTCTTCATTTGCGCAGCCGCCTGGTCTAATAATTGAATAGCGCCGGTTTTTAACACCGAAGAATTATAATCAAACTGGATATTGCTAAAATTCAAATCTGGTTTCGCAGGAGCTGGAGGAATTTCAGTTACCGGTGCAGGAGTTGCATTTTGGGTAACGGGAGTAGCGGGTTGATTACTTGGCACTTCTGTTACCGGTGTTGGTTTTACTGCTAACTTCTTTGCCTTACATGATGGAAGTACAAAAGCTAAAGCTCCAACAGCAGCGGTATACAAACATATTCTCAAAAATTTCATGATTTTTTTATATTAAATGGTTATAACTTTATTTAAATAAATATATAGAGGCCATAAATAACTAAGCAGCAACTTATGCTCTATGAATTTGCCTTTATAGTTAATTGATATTTCAAATGAACTGCTCCCTGATAAGAAAGTCGAACAAACTGCTTCCGGGTTTTAGCTCATTCTAATTAACAACTGAAATCATAATCGAAACACGGATTGAACGATGCATATTTCATTTTGAAGATGTTTAAAAAACAATCGATTATTGTTTCCCTTTAATGTTATAAAAAGTATTCCTGAAAAAAATACACCAAAAGTAATTCCGGTAAATTTTATTTTCGGGGCAGCAAGAATATCAATTTTGTCGACAAAAGATTTATCAAGCCTAATAAGAAAGTTGGGGTGATTACTATGCCCATTCACCTTGAAATTTCGGCTAGGAATTTCATTTTTTAAATAAGGGATATATTGATGGCGATAATAATAAGGACTAATTTTTATCAATGTAAAAATTAGCAAAAAGGCAATAATGAGTTGCTTTTTAAATTTATTCTTATTTATAGAAAATACAAACATTTATGGGGTTGAGCAAAAATAGCATTTTTATATATTTCAACAAATAATGAAATATTGTGGTCGGTTTTAATTGAACCACTTTTCAGTAAATAATATTTTACAAAGCATGGCATAACCTTCTCGTTACGCACTCGTATAACAGAAGTCAAGGAGAGTTTTTTGTCGATGAAAAAAGTAATTATAGCCCTAACAGCAACCGTATTACTCGCTACAACCGCAATAATTATAACCCATTATTATTCAATAAAAATATTGTCGGCCAGCAGGGCTTATATCAATTTTGAATCCCAGTATTCCAAAGGTGAAAAAGATGCATCCAGGCATTTAATGAGCTATATATATTCGCATGATGAGGTTGACTATTTATTATTTAAAAATGACATCAGTAAACCTTTGGGGGATAATATTGCCCGTAAAGCGCTTGTTTTAAATAAAGATATCAGGATAGCACGAATAGGCTTTTTAGTGGGTGGTAACAATCCAAAGGATTTACCCGAGCTGATCTGGTTTTTTCAACACCTGAAGGGCACCGACTTTTTCGATAAAGCGATACAAACCTGGCAACAAGCCGACATATTGGTAGGAAAACTAAATACCATTGGCGCTATTGCTTACCGAAATATTCACTCTGGCAAACCTGTTGATAAAGAAGGCCTGATATTATCTATCAACACCATATCCGACAATCTTACCATTAAACAGCAAATTTTTTCGGAAACGCTGGGTGAAACTTCCCGCAGGGTGAATCACTACGTTTTAATCGCCGACCTTATAATCTCAATAGTCATTATCCTTTCTACTGCTTTACTGGCCGGCTTGATGCTTTGGAAACTGCACACTTCAAAAAAAGTGATAATTGATCAAAATTTAGCGCTTCAAAATATAAACGAACGGATAAGCAAGTTTGCTTATATAATAACACATGATTTACGTTCGCCACTGGCTTCATTAACCGGGGTAGTTAATGTAATGGAACGGGAAAAAAACATAAACAATATTCCGGAATATACTGCTATGATGAAGGAGAGTCTCTTATTACAGGATAAATATATACAGGATGTTTTAAATAGCATACGCGAAGTAAATGAAGAACAGGCTGAACTTTGCAATATAAAAGAGATTGTAAATGATGTAATAAGCCAGAATAATTTTTTTCCTGAAGGAACAAAAGTGAAATTTTTAAGTGAGCTTGAAATATCAGAAATGAAATCTAATATTACCGGTTTAAAGGTGATATTTAATAATTTAATCTCTAATTCAATTAAATATGCGGATTTTAATAAGCCTGAACAATGGATAAAAGTAAAATCCTATCGTAACGGGGAGCGCTGTGTTATTGAAGTTGAGGATAATGGATTAGGAATGGCACCTGAATTTCGAAGCAATATTTTTAATAAATATTTTAAGTCGACCATTAATAAAAAAAGCACAGGACTGGGTTTATACTTCACTAAACAAACTGTGGAAGAAATGAATGGGACCATAGCTGTAAAATCTTCCTTCGGAGGCGGCACTTCATTTATCGTATCATTACCCATATAACTAAGCCCATTTTTTCAAATTATCAGACGCGCTAATTTCATGGAAGATCTTGCATTTAAAAACAAACAGCCCTTTACCATTTCAGGTAAAAGGGCTGTTTTGTAAGCTTTAATTATGATTAATTGAATCAATACTAATGTTTATTGCCATTCCCATTTAACTGGTAGCAACCCATATCTGCACCTGGGGCGGTTATGCCGCTTGAACCAAAGGTAGCGTCAATAGGGATACCTGCGGTAATAGGTTTAATCTTGGTAGCATCGGTTGTTCCTTTACCTGCAGCTGGAGAGCCGGGTTGTAAACGGAAGTTATAACCATCAACAGAAGCTTGTGTAACCCAGAAATTAGCAGCAACCGGAAGCGGATAATTTACAAACAGAGGGTTGTTTTTGCCAACCAGTGAACTGCCATCATAGGTGGCTCCAAAGGTATAAGAAGAACCAAGCAAAGCAGCCATGTTAGGAATATCAGTAGCTTCCGGATGTGTAACTACCGGCTGTGCTATACTTGTAGGTACAATTTGATTTGCCATAGTAGTATTGTCAACATAATAATAGTTATAACCGTATGCAGTTTTGGTAATCACATCGCTGGCGTTATAGGTTGTATCAGCAAGATAAACTTTTGCACCACCCGGGCCACCGGCAATCCGCACACCAAAATCACAATCAACTATCAGGTTGTTGTAAACCAAAGCCCTCGAATTGTTTTCAATTTCTACAGAACCGCTTCTTGCACCAAAAACACCTGTGTTTCTGAAACCATCATTAACATATGTATTGTTATACATAGTAAATTGACATTCTCCTGCTGTTGTACCGTCGCTTGCAGATTTTGTTCCATTGGTAGCACCACCAATAATAAGGTTATAAGCCATATTACCAACAGCGCTTCCCTTTGCATTAAAGCCGTCACCGCCCGGACCACCGCATTTTTCCATTGTATTCCTCATAATGTTATAAGTACCGCCATAAAAACGGGTTGCATCATCAGGAGAGCCATACATCCATGAGTCTTCCATAATAAATACACCTTTTGGGTTTTCGTAATACAAAATGTATTGGTTACCAGCTGCAAGGCCGGCAGTTGCCGGGAATGGAAGAGCTTTTAATGCCGCACCGCCAAAGTCAAGATGCGTCCATTTAATTACTACTAACGGACTTGTGTTACTGCAATAAATACCACCCCAACCGCCTTTGTAAGCTACATCAGTGCCAACTGTGGACACACCGGTTGTTTTAGTTTTACTAGGATCGGTAATGGTAATGGGCGCATCACTTGTACCTAAACTAATCAATGTACCGTTCACAATAAAATTAGCGCCATTAGTCATGTTAACAGTAACACCTTTCTGAATTAAAAGTGTATCGCCTGCGTTAATGGTAATATCACCCCCAACGGTATAAGTTTGATTGGTAAGCATGGTGCCTTTATATGAACCGGCGGCCAATGTGCCCGAATTACTAATAGCCTTACCTACCTGTACCAACGGTGCAGATATCACTGCTTTATCGCTTTTTTTGCTGCATGATGCAAGGATAAAAAGTGAAAGACATAACGAAATAATTTGTAGTTTTTTCATAACTGAGAATTAAATAATAATTAATTTGATTGATTTTATTGCTTTACTGGATTAATTTGAAAATTAAAATTTGAACCGGACCCCTACATTATACCGGGCTTGGAACTGATCATATTCCACTGTTGTGTAGGCGGGGCTTTTCTGATCCTGATATTTCAGAATACCGGTGTAGTTACTTGTATTGTTCTGCTTGATTAATAATTCATAAGGGGTATTTAATATATTATTAACTTTTACAAAAATGGTAAAGCGGTGGCTAAGTGCTTTTTGAGCTGAGAAATCCAGGAAGGTTGAAGCCTTTTCCCATGTATCAAGACCATAATATTCAGATACCGCCTGTATCCTTTCGCCTGTATATGCCAAGGATAACTGGCCTTCTATTCCGTTCTTTTGATCCTTATATAATAAGGAGATATTGCCAACATTTGCTGCCTGGCCCTGTAGTGGCCTGGTTTGGTTGCGATAGGAAACTGTACCCAGAACATCTATACCTTTTAAAGTCGTAATTTGCGATTGCGTATAGGTATAGTTAACAGATACACCAATGTTTCCAAAGAATTTTTTGGCTACAAACTCCACTCCGTAATTGTGGGCATTCCCAAGGTTTTCAGGTTCAAGGAACAAAGTAGCTCCTGATTGGCCTGCCTGCAGCACTTGTTCAATGGGATTAATGAGGTACTTATAAAACCCTCCAGCCATAAATTCATCAAAAACCCCCGGGAAAAATTCATATCTTAAATCATAGTTGTCAATAACTGTATGCTGTAAATATGGATTTCCGATAGTTGCATACGGTTGATCAACTGTTTGGTTAGGGTAAGGAATAAAGTCGGCAAAGGCCGGGCGTAAAATTGACTGAAAATAGGCTGCCCTTATCGCCTGGTTATCCGTCAACGAATATTTTAAATTAATGCTTGGCAGGTAATCATCGTATGTTATATTCCCCGACTTTCCTGGAAATGTTGGATTTAAATTGGAATCATAACTTTGATAAGTATGCTCCGTTCTTAAACCAAGCAATATATTTAAATGACTATTGACAAAATATTGTACCATCCCATATTCTGCGTGTATATTTTCGGCAAAAGTGTAAACGCCGGGATCATAAGATGATGTTCCATATGCATTAGCTGGTTTCTGATCAAATGTGAAGGTTGATGCCTGTACCGAAACATACGGTTCTGCATCATTACCATTGTAATTAGGCGGCAAAGTATAACTGTCCACAAAATTATCCCTGGTTTTATGTCTTAACATTCCTCCTGCAGAGAATAAAGCTTTACGGCCAAAAATTGTGGCATCATAATGCAGGTTCAAATACCCCGAAAGATCTTTATCTGTATTATGCGCCCATACCCTTGATTCACTACCTACTACCACCGGGCCTTTTATTATATCCGGTGTTACTGAAACTGAACTACCCGGATTGTATGGATTAGATACCTGCTTATAACCATGCGCTGCAACCGTATCAGGATTGGTTTGATAAGATGTTTTAAATTCCGCAATATCCGGTTGCTTATGGCTGGCTTCGGAATTTGCCAGGATCCAATCCAGAGAAAAATGTTTAGTTACTTTATGTTTACCTTTAAGGGTAACATTATAAATACTTTGCAGATCTGTCCTGGTTTCTGTCAAATTATCCATTCCTACAGTTCCAACATACCCCTGGTAGGAGTATCCGCCATAGGTAGAAGTTTGAGTTTGACGAACCCTGTGTTCATCAAGTTGTAAAAAGGTACCGAATAAATTTATAATGTTGTTTTCATTGAACTTATAGTCAATTGAAGCCATAGTCCCTAACCTGCTGAGCTGAGATGAATACATGCGGTTGTAAGAACTTTGAAAAGCTAATTCCTGATTTGGGGTATTTATATTAGGCGATGGCCCTACAGTATTTTCCTGAACAACAACAAAACTGTTGCTCCCCTGGTATAAGTTTTGATAAGTACCTGAAAAAACAACTCCTAACTTATTGTTCAAAAAGCGATTGCCTATAGTTAAACTGGCACTTGCATCCGGCGGGGCATTGCCGTTTCTGGTTACTACATTTTGGTATGGGAAATCACTGATCGATGCCGGTTGTCCGGGCCTTAATTCGCCCGGGGCTTTACTGTTTACCGTGCCTGCATTAAAACTGCTAAACGGCCTGTCAAAAAATAATTGGCTATAGCCCGTGCCAAAATTTCCTTCTACTTTTAACCTATCCGGCGCTGATTTCATTATTAAATTAACCACGCCGCCAGAAGCATCAGCCTCCATATCGGGGGTAAGTGTTTTATGAACTTCAATTTTTTCAACCAGATCAGCCGGAAAAATATCCAGCGGCACATACCTGTTCTTATTATCCGGACTTGGAATTTTAATCCC
>JAQBOU010000239.1 GCA_028287865.1 Mucilaginibacter sp.
TCATTGCCCATCGTTTAAGCACCATACAAAATGCTGATATTATTATCGTTTTGGAAAATGGCAGGGTTGTTGAGCAGGGAACACACCATGAGCTCATTGAGCATAATAAATTGTACAGAAAATTGATAGATATGCAAACCTTTAATGCTGATTAATAAATTTTAAAATGCCGTGAGGCAGTTAATTCTTGATTGTAATAAATTTATTACATTAGCCGTTAAAGTTATGAATGAAAAATACCGGGTTGCTGTTGTAATTCCCTTTTATCGTAATACGATTTCAGCATACGAAAAAATAGCTTTAGAACAATGTGAAAAAGTATTATCCAATCATCCTAAAATAGCAATTAAACCTCAAAATTTAGATTTGCCCGAAATGGATGATATAATCAGTTTTTCGGGTGTGATAAGTTTCGAAGACAAATACTTCGAAAATATTAAAGGGTACAATTCCTTAATGCTGGCTGATCTATTTTATGAGAAGTTTTTGGAATATGAATATATTTTAATTTACCAGCTGGATGCATTTGTATTTACAGATGATCTCATCTACTGGTGTAAACAGGGGTATGATTATATTGGTGCACCGTGGTTGCGTAAAAAAGACTACCCACACTTATTAAAAGAACTTTCCTATAAAATTTTGTTTAGCCTTTACACGCGGTATAATATTACAAAAAAAGGTGTTCCAGGCAAAAAACAATTCGATGACAAAGTGGGTAACGGTGGCTTTTCCTTACGCAGGGTTAGTAAGTTTCATGCATTGAGCACAAGCATGGCTTCAAAAATACAAACGTATTTAAGCCGGGACGAACACGAATTTAATGAGGATGCGTTTTGGAGTGTTGAAGTTAATCGCAAAAAGAAGCTTTTAAATATCCCATCTTACAAAGTAGCCTTAAAGTTTTCAATTGAAAATGCGCCGGCGCGTGCAACTAAGCTCAATGATAATCAGTTACCTTTTGGTTGTCATGCCTGGGACAGACATCTCGATTTTTGGAGGCCGATATTTAAAAATTACGGTTACATTATTTAATCCTTCTGCTTGTATCGAAACCAGGTAACGAACCTTAGATAAATTTGGTTGTACATATTATTTCAAAAATTATAGCGTTTTGTTGTATATTCATAATCCGGGCGAGTAAGCTGGTTTGTTCGAGGTTGAGAGGACGTTATAAGATTAAAGCTTGTTAAGAATATCAAATGGATAATTCAATTTCACCCCAAAAAATTACCGGGCTTAATCATAAATATAGATTTACCATCGCTACGTTGGTAACGGAGATGAATGAATACCATGAAATGGTACAGTCCTTCTTAATGGCGGGTTTTACAAAGGATATTTGCGAGTATATTTATATTGATAACAGTAATGGAAATAGCTTTGACGCCTACCAGGGCATTAATTTGTTTTTACAAACGGCCAAGGCGGAATATATTATTATAACACACCAGGATGTCCTGATAAATTTTGATACGATAGACATATTAAACCGGCGCATTGATGAAATTGCGAAGAAAGATGAAAATTGGGCAATACTTAGTAACGCTGGCGGAATTGAAAATAATCTGTACCTCCGGGTAGCTATTCATTTGGTATATGGGGACGGACACTTGCAAAAGGAGGGTAAATTCCCTCAAAAAGTTTGCAGTATTGATGAGCATTTTATACTAGTCAAAAGGGCGGCAAACCTTTCTTTATCACATAATTTAAAAGGTTTTCATTTATATGGTACTGATATTTGCCTTATAGCCGAATTACTGGGTTATTCGGCATATGTAATTGATTTTAAAATCACCCATAAAAGCTATGGCAATCCGGATGTGAGCTATCATAATATCCTGAAGCAATTGATCGCTAAATATGTTCAATTTATGCGCAGCCGTACAATTATCACCACAATCACTGATTTCAGGTTATCGCCATCGGTAATTAACACCCGTTTCTTTAATGCTAAATTTGTAAAAAAAGCGTACCGTTCAATAAAAAAGATCAATACAAAACCTGAGGACAGGAAACCTCATAAAATAAATTAAAACTTAGTTTCTTAAATAATAAATACATTGCTAAATCACATTTAGAGTTGTTTTAAAATGTCAGCTAAAAATTTCCCTTTAGTATCTATTGCACTGTGTACTTATAACGGGGAAAATCATTTAAAAATGCAAATAGATAGCATACTAGAACAAAGTTATGCCAATATTGAGCTTGTTATTGTTGATGATTGCTCAACTGATAGTACTCGGAAAATTTTAGTTAACTATCAAACAAGCGACGACAGGATAAAATTATATTTCAACGAGAAAAATCTTGGACATACCAATAACTTTGGGAAGGCAATAGGGCTTTGCAGCGGTAAATATATTGCTTTAAGCGACCAGGATGACATTTGGGTTAGGGATAAGATCAGCACATTAGTTACAGCCATTAATGGCAATATATTGGTCTATCATGATTCAGATTTTATCGATGAAGAAGGCGAGCGAATTGGCGATAACAGTCTTGCAACTATTTATCATATGTATGAAGGGGAAAGCCTACTCCCTTTAATACTATTTAATTGTATCTCCGGCCATGCCGCCCTGTTTGACAGGGCATTGATAAAATATATTCTTCCTTTCAATGAACATTTTTTTCATGACTGGTTGATAGCGTACGCCGCCTTTAATGTTGGAAAAATAAAATTCATAAATAGAATATTGGTGCATTACCGACAACACAGGGAAAGTATTACCGATACTTTAAGCATGCGCGATAAACATTTATTAGTTCGTAAAAGGAGCGTTATTCAAAAGAAAGCACTGAATTTACAATGGTTAAGCTATTGTAAAAATTATAAGTATAACAAGGAGCCCATATTAACGGAGAAAGCATGTCGCGCGCTTTCAAATATGGCAACGGGAAAAGAAAACGTTAAAAGTTTTCTGTTTTTATTAAGATATTTTGATTTGCTTTTTTATATCAGTTACAAGGTTGCTAAAGGCTTTTTTAGCAAGCTAAATATACTACGGAAAGTTTATTTAAGTTAACGTGCACAGAATCATATTCGCTGATTTATATTGATTTCTCTAAAAACAATAAAAATGTCCAAGGTGCCCTATCAAACAACGTCAGCCGTATTATTTGTTATATTTAACAGGCCTGATACCACTAGGAGAGTATTTGATCAAATTAAAGCAGCTGAGCCGAAGCGGTTATATGTTGCAGCTGATGCTCCACGCAAAGATCATCTTCACGATATCGTATTATGCCGGGAAGCCAGGGAAATTGCAACTGCCATTGATTGGAATTGTGAATTGAAAACACTTTTCCGGGATGAAAATGCAGGTTGCAGGGACGGCGTTTCCGACGCTATCAACTGGTTTTTTGATCAGGAGGAAGAAGGGATCATATTAGAGGATGATTGCTTGCCCGCAAATAGCTTTTTTAAATTTTGTGATGTGTTATTGGAAAAGTATCGACATGACACACGCATACGGCATATTACAGGGTGTAATTTACAACTGGGCAAAAAGTGGGGGGAATACAGCTATTATTTCTCAAATAGAATACACGTTTGGGGTTGGGCAAGCTGGAAAAGAGCCTGGAATGACTATGATAAGGATCTTATTAAATATAATGAGGAAGAGATAACAAATAAAATGAAGAATATTTACGACGATGCTTTGGTAGTTGAAAGCTGGGTAAATATTTTTAAAGAGGTAAAGGCGGGTAAGATTAATTCGTGGGCCTATCCACTGGATTTTGTTAACTTTTTCAATAATGGGCTTGTGATCATCCCAAATGAAAATCTGATCTCTAACATAGGCTTTAGTTCAAACGCTACTCATACCATACAGGAAGAAAGCGTATATGCCAATATCCCGTTATCAGAAATTGAAGAAATAACACATCCGGTATTCATAGTGCCCGAAAAACGAGCTGATCTCTCCATTATGAACCGTGATTTCCATATAGCTGAGAGACGGAGAAAACAAAATTCACTGAAAAGTAGGATCAAAAAATGGGCAAAATCACGATTTAAGAAAGTTGATTAATAGCGATCTGAAGTTAAAAAAGCCATTCTGATATATAGTCAAAATGGCTTTTTATATTTGATAAGAAAAAATTATTATTGAAACTTAAATCCTAATCCTATTTGAAAAGACTCATTGTGATATCCGGGAACATAGTAACTGTTATCATTTGTTTCCTGGAAGTCATAGGTGTATCTAAACCGTAGTTCCACATTAGGATTAATATCAAAACCAATCCCAACTACACTGCCTACAACAGTTCTGTCAGAGGTCGTACTGTAATTTTGCTGTGCAGTTTGCGTGAATCCGTTATCATAAGTATTGGTTGTTGATATCGGGAATGATATTTGGGGGCCAATTACAAAATTAAAGTTCGGTGAAATCCGAAACTTTGCCAGTAATGGAACATCGATAAAATTGCTCCGCTGTGTAAAATTACCGTCAGCAGTTTGAGCAGCGTAGCCTTTTTGCGAGAATAATACTTCCGGTGCAAATGATAAAGGATAAATCAAAGGAACTTCCATTGTTAACCCAACATGGAAGGCAGCAATAGTACCGGTGCTATAGTTAGGGTTGTAAGCGTTAACAGCATCAGCCAGTGTTAAACCGCCGGCTATACCGAATTTTACTTTATAAAAATCATCTGTCTTGCGATGTGGCGGAGGACGCCTGACAACGCGGCGCGGTCCATAATAATAACCTTGAGCACTTACTGAGCCCGCAAATAGCAGGCATATTGCTAAATAAAGAAGTTTTTTCATAACGTTTTTGTGTTTAATATATCCCATAGAGTAAAATTTATGGCAAAGGTTTATTCACCTTGTGGTTTTTTTATCAGTTACTGTAAACTGCCTGTATAATTTAATCAACCAGGTTGAATTCATTGCCAATAAAAGCAACTTATCTAACTAAAAATCATGCCACGAAACACAGATTAAGCTACATTTGGATTATGGAAATCTGCAAAAAGAATGTTAGATGGGCTTTAGTATTTATAATTAACCTTATAGCAATTCACGTATCTGCACAAAAAGAAGGTTTTATATCTTCTTTAAAACAACAAAACCATTGGGTCGATTCTGTTTTCAGAAAAATGAACCGGAAGAAAAAAGTGGCGCAGTTATTTTTCGTGAGGGCGCATACTGATAAGGGTCTTGCTTATGAGGATTCTGTTGCCAAGGTAATAGAATCAGAAAACATTGGCGGTTTGGTATTTTTTCAGGGTGGCCCCGTGAGGCAGGCTGAGTTGATTAACCGCTATCAAAAATTAGCCGGAGTTCCCTTATTGATTGCAATGGATGGCGAGTGGGGGGTAGGCATGCGGCTGGATTCCACCACTTCATTTCCCTATCAAATGACGCTTGGCGCTGTACAGGATAACGCCCTGATATACAAAATGGGCCAGCAGGTAGCATACGATTTTAAACGACTGGGTATGCAAATGAACTTTGGACCTGATATGGACATCAACAATAATCCAAATAACCCGGTGATTAATTACCGGTCATTTGGTGATAATAAATACAATGTCGCAGCAAAGGGCATTGCTTATTTTAAAGGCATGCAGGATGAAGGTTTATTAACCACTGCAAAGCACTTTCCCGGACACGGAGACACCAACGTAGATTCACACCTGGATCTGCCACTACTTCCTTTCAACAGGCAAAGACTGGAATCGCTGGAAGAATACCCGTTCAGGGAGGCAATAAACGCAGGTATAAGCGGGGTAATGATAGCCCATATGGATATCCCGGCGTTAGACAGTACCAGGAATTTGCCTTCCACCTTATCAAGGCCGATCGTCACCGGTGATCTGAAAGATTCGTTAGGATTTAAAGGGCTGGTGGTATCAGATGCAATGGAGATGAAGGCGGTAATAAAATATTTCCCTAATGGCGAAGCTGATTTAAAAGCGTTTCTTGCCGGCAATGATATCATTGAATTGTCGGAAAATTCTGCCAGGGCGATAAAAATGATCCGTAAAGCCGCACGTAAAAATAAAACGGTAAATGACGAGTTGAATGCCAGGGTAAAAAAGATACTTACAGCCAAATATTGGACCGGCTTAGATCATTATCATGAAACAGTGATTGAACATTTAACCGATGATCTCAACAGATCTTCGGAAAAAGAACTGGTTCAGCAGTTGAGCGATGGTGCGGTTACCGTTTTAAAAGGGGATGCAGCAGATCTGCAGATGAATCCCTTACAAAAAACTGCGATCATTAGCATAGGAGTTAAGCAGCCTACTATTTTTCAGCATGGATTATCGGAATGGTATGCGATTAGTACATTATTCCAGGTGGATAAGGATACGCCGGATGCAGTGCTGAAAACATTATTAGAAACTCTAAAACAATATGACCAGGTTTATATAAGTATAAATGATACCCGCGCCCGCCCGGCAAGCAAGCTTGACTATAGCAACGAAGTGAAATTATTCATCGATGAGGTGGCGGCTCGCAGCAATACGGTGATAAGTATTTTTGCAAACGCTTATACGATAGCAGGTTTACCCGGAATAGAGAAATGCCGGGCTTTGTTGGTTTGTTATCAAATGACAGATGAGTTACAATATTCGGCCGTAAAAGTTATTACCAGGCAAATCCATCCCACCGGAAGGCTGCCTGTTACCATTAATGCTTTATTTACTACAGGCACAGGGAGCCATTTGTAATAATTGTAATACAACATAATACTTGATATTATTGAATTATTATTTATCTTTAAAAGATTAAGTTATTGTTAAATTAAGTGGGCGGGTTATAATAGAGGAGATTTAACGGCTTTTTGTTGATAAATTATTGTTAAACTATTATACCTGATAGCCTTGAAGCATTCATTCGTTTACCTCCTGTTTTTTAATTTAATTTTTACAGTTTCTAACACTTTCGGACAAGCAGATAACCCATATGCACGAAACATTGGTTTGGGTATAAAAGGCGGAATAAGCCTGAGCAATTTAAGTGCAGGCAGCAGCGGCAGTAATCCGTTAAATAGCGGATATAGCTCACTTTTAGCACCGGATGCCGCATTATTTACCGAAATTAAACTATCCGGGTTGTTGTCGGTAGCGCCAACTCTTGAATATTCATCACAAGGAGGTAATAAAAATGGAATGCAGGCCTTTCCAACTCCGTCTCAGGCAGGAGCCTATTATCCATCCGGTACTGCACCCACCTACCTGTATGCTAACTTTAAAAACAAAATTGAATTAAATTATTTAATGCTTCCTGTATTAATAAAATTGAATTGGAACTTTGAATACCTGCCATTAAGGGTATACATTGACGGCGGGCCGTTTGCAAGTTATTTGATAAATGCAAAGCAAATATCAACCGGATCAGGTCAAATTTATACAGACCAGGCAGGTAAGGAACCGCTGGCTATTGGTTCACAGTCTTTTAATCACACAATGGATTTAAGAGGGCAGCTGCAAACGTTAAATTACGGTGTGGAGGGAAATATAGGTATGGCCGTTAAACTGGATAAAATAGACGCAACCTTCGTTTTTATTGAGATAGGCGGTAATTATGGTTTGCGAAACATACAAAAAGACCCATCAAACGGGAAAAATAATACAGGGGCTGCGGTTGTCTCTATAGGCTATAGTTATTGGTTTTAAACATTTAAATAAATTACGGGTTCCATTTTTATATTTAACTTTATTAAAATGGATACAAAAATAAGAGCCATCATAACGGGGACAACCGGCATGGTTGGAGAAGGCGTATTGCATGAGTGTCTTTTACATTCAAAAGTGGAGGCAGTTTTAGTGATTAGCCGCAAACCTTGCGGCGTTCTTCATCCTAAGCTAAAAGAGATCATTCATACAGACTTTTTTGATATTACCCCGCTTGAAAGCCAACTTTCCGGGTATAACGCCTGCTATTTTTGCCTTGGCGTTTCATCAATTGGAATGAAGGAGCCCGAATACTACAGGCTGACCTATACGCTAACAATGAATGTAGCACAAGCTTTGAGCAAACTCAACCCCGGCATGACCTTTTGTTATGTTTCTGGCGGAGCAACCGATAGCACCGAAAAAGGACGGTCAATGTGGGCCAGGGTTAAAGGAAAAACTGAAAACGACTTAATGAAATTGCCTTTTAAGCAGGTGTTCGCCTTCAGGCCGGGTTATATGCATCCAACCAAAGGATTAAAAAACACGCTTCCCTATTATAAATATTTAAGCTGGATGTATCCATTTTTAAGAGCTGTATTCCCTAAATTTGTAAGTACGCTGGCGGAGTTGGGGCAGGCTATGATAAACGTGGTGATTATAGGATACCCTACACAAGTTTTAGAGGTAAAAGATATTGTCAACCTGGCCCATGCTGCCGATAATTGAAATATTAAAACAATAAAACATGCAAACTACCCACTACTTTCTGAAACTTGTACCCTGCCGTCCAACATTTGCCCAGGATATGACTCCTGAAGAAAGAGCCGTTATGCACCAGCATGCTGCTTATTTAAAAGATTTGGCTAATAGAGGAATGGTTATTGTTTTCGGACCTGTTTTTGATCCTAAAGCAGCCTATGGAATGGCGGTTGTTAATGCTGAGAATGAAGAACAGGTGAAAACAATTATAGCAAATGATCCTGCATCTGCAATAAATACCTATGAGTTTTATCCAATGGTGGCGGTGGTGAAAGAGTAATATTTTTCTTACGATAACAATCCTCTTACCCCTTTACATCTGTCGGCATGTTTATTATCTTTACTAAATAATGATTCCATCCGCCGCCAATAAATACAACGAAAAATTTCAGCAGGCACTGGCCCAGCTAAACCCCGAACAATTAGCCGCCGTTAACAAAATGGACGGCCCTGTTTTGGTAATAGCCGGACCGGGTACAGGCAAAACACAGATACTTGCCGCCCGCATTGGTAAAATATTACTGGAGACAGATGCCAATGCACACGAGATTTTATGCCTCACCTACACCGACGCCGGAGCGGTTGCTATGCGCAAACGCCTGTTTGAATTTATCGGTCCCGAAGCTTACCGGGTCAATATTTATACTTTCCATGCATTTTGTAATGAGATTATCCAGGAGAACCTTGATTATTTTGGCAAACTAAGTCTTGAGGCATTGTCAGATTTGGAATCGGCTATGCTTTTCCGGGAACTGGTGGATGAATTTCCCAACGATCACTTGCTAAAGCGGTTTACCGGTGAGGTATATTACGATGCCCCACGTTTAAAAGGCCTTTTTTCGACGATGAAAAGTGAGGGATGGAATGAGATGGCTATTGAAAAAGCGGTGAATGACTACTTAGAAGATCTGCCTAACAGGGAAGAGTTTATCTACAAAAGGCCCAACCCTAAAAACGGTATAAAAGCCGGGGATCCAAAACAAAAGGACATAGATAAAGTACATGACCTGATGAAAAAGCTGCTGGCGGCAGTGGGCGAATATCAAAATTTTGATAAAAAAATGAAGGAGCGCGGCCGGTATGATTATGATGACATGATCATTTGGGTGCTTAAGGCTTTTCGGGAAAATGAAGATCTGCTGCGCCGTTACCAGGAGCGTTATCAGTATATTTTGGTGGATGAGTTTCAGGATACCAGCGGGTCACAAAATGAGCTGCTGAAGTTTATCCTGAATTACTGGGAAACGCCCAACGTGTTTGTGGTAGGTGATGATGATCAGTCGATCTTCAAATTCCAGGGGGCGAACATGAAGAACATCCTGGATTTCGCCAATGATTATGTGAATACGTTGCAAACGGTGGTGTTAAAACACAATTACCGCTCCAATCAGCATATACTGGATATTTCAAAAGCGCTGATAAACAATAACCGGGAGCGTTTAACTACCCAGCTAACACTTGACAAAAACCTGCAGGCCGCACATCCGCGGTTCAGTGAACGGGTTGTTGAACCTGTTATATGTGAATATGAAAATCCGGATAAGGAACTGGTTGACGTAGCCCGGCAAATAAAACAATTGCTGGAAAAAGGTACCGAACCCGGCGAAATTGCAGTAATCTACCGCAATCACAGCCAGGTTGAAGACCTGATACAATACCTCGATGCGCAGCATATTGCGGTTAATACCAAACGCAAAATCGATATTTTTACACTGCCTTTTGGCGAAAAGATTATCAATATCCTGCGTTACCTGGCGATGGAAATGGATTCGCCCTATAGCGGAGATGAACTACTATTCGAGATCATGCACTATGATTTTTTTGAAATTCCTCCAATTGAGATCGCCAAGGCAAGTGTCGCAGTAGCAAAAGAAAATTACAGTACTAACAATAATAACGAACCCAAAACCTCCCTGCGCCGGTATATCAGCCAGATGCGAACACCGGCACAGCCCGGTTTGTTTGATCAAACTCCGGATCATGGAATGAAATTCCTGGTAAATGATATTGATTACCTGCTGAAATATTCGGCCAGCAATACTTTGCAGCAGCTTTTTCAGCAGGTGATTGCCAAAATGGGCATCCTGAAATATATCATGCAGCAGCCCGATAAAGGCTGGTATATGCAGGTGCTCGCCAATTTCTTTGATTTTTTGAAGGATGAAAGCCGCAAAAATCCGGAAATTAAGCTTTCCGATTTTATTTCCATCATCAACCTGATGAAAGAAAATAAGATCAGGCTGTCATTAAATCAGATAATATTTTCGGAGAACGGTATTAATTTTTTAACCGCGCACGGATCAAAGGGGTTGGAGTTTGAGCATGTATTTGTGATTGGTTGTACAAAAAAGATATGGGACGGCAAGGGGCGTAATTATGGATTCAGCTATCCCGATACCTTAACACAAGCCACAGACGATGATATCGCCCAAAAGGAAGAATCAAGACGGCTGTTTTATGTAGCCATCACCCGGGCAAAACAATGTTTATCTATTTCTTTTGCCGGTAATGATAAAAATGGCAAGGAACAGGAAGCATCGCAATTTGTAGGCGAAATACTGGCGGATACAAATCTTCAAGTTCATTATCCAAAAGTAAATGAAGCGGACATGCTGGAGTTTTTGGCCATCCAGTTTACAGAAGCAGACCAGCCAAAAGTTGAATTGCTGGACAAAAACTATATCAACCTGTTATTGCAGAACTATACGCTTTCGGTCACGCACCTGAGTAATTACCTGGACTGTCCGCTCCGGTTTTATTTTCAATGTCTCATTAGGGTGCCATCCGGTAAAAGTCCGTCGGCCACGTTTGGGCAGGCTGTGCACTGGGCTTTGAATAAAGCCTTTAAAAAACTGAAAGATGATGGTAATGAATTTCCGTTAACGGATGATTTTATGAAGGAGTTCCGATGGTACATGTACCGTAACCGCGACTCATTTACTAAAGAGGATTTTAAATTGCGGCTGGATTACGGCGAAAAAATATTACCTGCCTATTATAACCAAAATATTGAGGTATGGAATAAGGTAGCGGTAACTGAACGCAGCATTAAAAATGTAGAGGTTGAAGGTGTGCCGATTAAAGGTAACCTGGATAAGGTGGAGTTTAACGGTAAACAGGTAACAGTTGTTGATTATAAAACAGGTAAACTTAAATACGCAAAAGATAAATTACTGAGGCCAACAACCGAACAGCCTAATGGCGGCGATTACTGGCGTCAGGCTGTATTTTATAAAATTTTAATTGATAATGACCGTACTATTGATTGGGAAGTAATAAGTACGATATTTGAATTTGTTGAGCCCGTTAGTGAAGGAGAATATCACAAAGAAAAGATCGTGATCACACCGGATGATAGTGCGGAGGTTACCGATCAGATAAAAACGGTATATCAAAAAATAATGACTCATGACTTTGACACCGGCTGCGGCAAAAAAGAATGCGACTGGTGCCATTTTGTAAAAAGTAATTTTAAGCAAGTTGGAAATGTGATGCAGGAGGAAGATACGAATTAACGTAGAGGCACGATACTTCGTGTCTTAACTCTATAAAATCATCCAGAGAGACACAAAGTATTGCGCCTCTACAAACAAAATCATATGAAATATTTACTACTTATTATCCCTGCGTTCTTCATTTTACAGGCAAACGCACAAACAACCATCAAACAGGATGCAGCCATTAAGCAAATGGTTGATGAAGTCTCATCAAAGAATATTGAGGCCACTATCAGGAAGCTGGTGACTTTTAAAAGCCGCCACACTTTAAGCGATACCACCAGCAAAACCGAAGGGAGCGGCGCTGCACGTAACTGGATAAAGGCTGAATATGAAAAATATGCGTCAGCATCAGGCGGCAGGATGACCGTTCAGTTTGATACCTTTACCCAACCCAAAAGTGAGCGGATTGAAAAACCGGCGCATTTGAAAAATGTATTGGCTATTTTAAAAGGAACTGATCCGAATGATACCCGGATCTATCTCGTATCTGGCCATTATGACTCGAGGGTAACTAATGTGATGAACCCGGATGCTTTTGAACCTGGAGCCAATGACGACGCTTCGGGAACTGCGGTATCTATGGAGCTGGCAAGGGTAATGGCGAAAAGATCGTTCCCGGCTACCATAATATTTATGGCGGTGGTAGGCGAGGAGCAGGGGCTATTTGGGTCGGCCAATGTTGCCAAACGCGCCAAAGCCGAAAAATGGAATATTGATGCAATGCTCAATAATGATATTGTAGGCAATACGCATGGCATGGAAACAGATTTGAAGGATAACCGCAGCGTGAGGGTGTTTAGCGAAGGAGTGCCGTCCACGGCAATAGGCAACGAAAAGCAGATTGCAAGTTTAATTGCTCTGGGTGGAGAAAATGACAGCCCGTCGCGCGAGCTGGCCCGTTATATTAAGGAAACCGGTGAGCGTTATGTGGATCAGCTGGATGTAAAGCTGATCTACCGCCGCGACCGTTACCTGCGCGGCGGCGACCATGTGCCTTTTTTACAGCAGGGATTTACTGCTGTAAGGTTTACCGAAATGAACGAGGATTTTAATCGTCAGCACCAGGATATCAGAAATGAAAAAGGGGTAGATTATGGTGACCTGCCTGATTTTGTCGATTTTAACTATGTGCAAAAAGTAGCACGGATGAATCTATCCGTGCTGGCAAACTTAGCCCTTGCACCTGCGGAGCCGGTAAACGTTGGCGTAATTACCAGCGGCTTAACCAATAAAACACAATTAAAATGGGACGCACCTGCAGCAGGTAAAAAACCAGCAGGCTATTATGTGCTGATGCGTGAAAGTATCAGTCCGTATTGGGAGAAGAAATTTTATGTGACCGACACTACAGCAATATTAGGCTATTCAAAAGATAATTACTTTTTTGCTGTACAATCAGTAGATGCTGATGGACATGAAAGCCTGCCGGTATTTCCAAAACCGGTTAGGTAGGAACTAGAGATTGGTGATTAGAGGTTAGTAATTAGAAATTGGAAGGAATGAGGGCACTAACCTCCAGTCTCTAACCTCTAATCACTACAACCTATTTCACACTTTTCTTCAGTACTATAAAATATCCCAGCATAAAAACAACTGCGGCTACTACAAGGCTTACCCAGGTATCTTTAGTAAACATATCAACAGTAATTTGCGGCATTGCACCCGGCCCTGGTGTTCCACGGCCTTGCTGAAGGGCATGCATTGCCAGCATAGGATGTGAGTAGGGAAACAGATAAGCATATTGCCATCCGGTAGTGGCCAAAATAACACCGGTTATGGTACAAATAAACCCGATGCCCATCGGCTTTAAAAAATCGCGGAATAAAAGGCTCAGTAAAAATTGAATGGATAAAATGCCTAGTGAAGACAGGAAAAGCTTTGTATAAAGTTGTATTAAGGTATTTGCAATGCTGTATTCATTAAACTTTAGACCAGGTTTTAATACGTGCAATAAATTGCCCAAACCTAATGTAAACAACACAAACAGAACCAGGCATAAAAGAACCAGAAAAAAAGCATAAAAGTATTTAGCCGAATAAACAGAAAGTTTTGAAATTGGCAGGCTAAACAGCGTTTTCCAAGTGTCTGCTTTATGCTCAATACTGTTTACGGAATAACCAATAAACACAATAAGCATAGGTAACAATAACGAACCCATAACCCCTAAAATTGCACCTGCAAACCGCAGCCATAACATAAAGCCCGGCAAAGTCAATAGTTGATCGCTCTTGTTAAAAAAGCCGAAGAAAAGTAACAGACAAAGTAACAACGGCAACAAAACAGCGCTCCAAAAGCCCATTGTTTTGCGCGTTTTGTAAAACTCAGACCGGAATGATAGTATAAATCCCTTCATGGCTCAGGCGTTTTGGGTAATGGCTAAAAATAATTTTTCCAGGTCTTTTTGCTGCTTGTTAATACTGAATACGGTATGCCCGTTTTTGTTAAGCAGTGCATTTATTTCGCCCATTTGTTGCTTGTTAATATAGGGTACAAACAACTGATGATCATTTACGTCAGCAACTGTAAAATTATTCCGGGTTAAAAAATTGGCGGCATCTACGGTGTTTTCCGTTTCAACTTGCACTAGTGGCTGGCTCATTGCTTCCAGGTCCTTAATGCTTCCCTGAAATAGGAGCTCGCCGTGATTGATGATACCAACATGTGTGGCCATGCGTTCAACCTCTGCCAATAAATGGCTCGATATAAATACCGTTTTTTGATGTTGGTTTACCAACCTGACCAGCAATTCGCGCACCTCAATAATGCCATTGGGGTCAAGGCCGTTGGTGGGTTCATCAAGAATGAGCAGTTTAGGATCTGACAACAAAGCCAGCGCAATACCCAGCCGTTGTTTCATTCCCAATGAATATTGACCTGCCTTTTTATCGGCGGCATCTGTTAAATGCACCAGGTGAAGCATTTCGTCAACCCTTTTTGCCGGTATCTGTAATAATAACGCGCGGTTCAGCAGGTTTTCTTTTCCTGAAAGATGAAGATAAATGGCAGGCTGCTCTATTAGCGAGCCAATTTGTGAAAGAATGTTTATGCGGTTGCTTTGCAGCTCCTGTCCGAAAATATGAATGCTGCCTTCCTGTGTTTTCAACAAGTTAAGCAGTAGTTTTATGGTAGTGGTCTTTCCGGCACCATTTGGTCCCAGGAAACCATATATGCTCCCTTCAGGCACCTGCAGGGAGAGTGATTTTACAACCTTTTGTGCGCCAAAAGTAAAGGTTAATCCTTCGGTATTGATTACCATAATTTTTCCTTAGCTACTGCACATACGGTTTTTACCAGCGTAACACTTTTATAAAAAAGCGAAGTGGCATGTATCGTAGTACCAACAATAGCTTCTCTTTTTTGCTGAAACTGGTAACTAACCCCCATTATAAGGGCGAACAAAACCGGTACCAGCAAAAGGATAAAGGGATTTGAGTTTGTGATTAGCTTTTTCATTGTGTGAGATTTTATGATACAAAGAAGTATCTTTTTTTTTACCTGCTAAAAAGAATTAGACCAACAGACCGGATTCATATACCAACCCTTGTTTCTGCGAGCAAACCTGTTTGTCGGAGATTATTGGCAGTTCATCGATAAAGCGTGTTACTACATATAAATAATACCCTGATAGTATGTTAAAATAGTAATTTAGTTGTGATGAAACTTCGCTGGCAAATATTCTGGCATGCCTTTTTTTGGATCGTGATGATCTCATTTTTTGTATTTATTTTCCATAGTAAGACAAAACTGAGTAGTAACGACCTGTTTGTGATATTCGTAGTATACGGCATTATCAATATTAGCTTATTTTACCTGAATTATCTGGTTTTTATTCCACAGTTTTTAGATAAAAAACGATATGGATTTTATGCAGTTTCCATTGCTGCCGCTGTTGTTTTATATGGTTTTGGAAAATATGGAGTGGCGCTTATTTTTAAGCAATATATACTGATGCATACCAAGGCGGAGGCTACGGGTTTTGGATCATATTTTTTGAGCACCGTCTTTACCAGCCTCACCTTTTTATTTTTAAGCGCAGTATTGAAATTTACAGTCGATTGGTTTTTAAATGAGCGCATACAACGTGACCTTGAAAATCAGCGCCTTAGTGCCGAATTGTCTTTTCTGAAATCGCAGATCAATCCTCATTTTTTATTTAACTCATTAAACAGTATTTATTCACTTGCCTACCAGCGATCTGAAACCACTCCTGAAGCGATATTGAAACTCTCGGAAATTATGCGTTATATGCTATATGAGTGTAACGATAATAAGGTTGATCTCGTCAAGGAATTACAGTATTTGCACAATTACATCGATCTTCAAAAGATCAGGTTCGGCTCAAAAGCATTTATCGATTTTAAGGTGGACGGTAAGATTGAAAATCAACAGATAGTGCCTTTATTGCTCATTGCATTTATTGAAAATGCATTTAAGCATGGGGTTGCAAATAATGCGCTGACGCCTATCCGCCTGTTAATTGATGTAGATGAAGCGCACCTGCATTTTTATATACAAAATAAAAAACACACCAATAACCGCGACGCCGCCGGGGGTATTGGGTTAAACAATGTTAAACGCAGGCTGGATTTGCTTTATCCCGGAAAGTATAATTTAGAAATACATGACGAACCGGATACTTACACTGTTGAATTATCATTAATTTTATAAAATGATCAGGTGCCTTATAGTTGACGATGAGCCTTTAGCATTGCATATACTGGAAGACTATATGTCAAAAATCCCATTTTTGCAGCTGATAAAGGCTACAACAAATCCTATTGAAGCGCTCACCATAGTGCAGGAGCGGGGTGTTGACCTTGTTTTTTTGGATGTACAAATGCCTGAGCTTACTGGTATCCAGTTTTTGAGGCTAGCCAATGGTAAAGCAAAAGTTATATTAACAACGGCTTATCCGCAATATGCGCTGGAGGGATATGAGCTTGATGTAATTGATTACCTGCTAAAGCCGATAGCTTTCGACCGTTTTTTTAAGGCGGTACAAAAAGCGCAGGCAGTTTTACAACCTGCGGCTAAGCCTGTGCAGGCCGAACCGGAAAAGCAAACCCGGCAGGATCTTTTAAGCGATTTTATTTTCGTTAAAACCGAACATAAGATCCAGAAGGTATATTTAAATGATATTCTGTTTATAGAAGGGTTAAAAGATTATATCTCTATTTTCACAAAGGCGGAGCGGGTAATAACCCTGCAGAATATGAAAAAAATGGAAGATGCTTTGCCTCAAAAGCACTTTATCCGCGTACATAAATCATATATTGTATCCATTAATAAGATCGACAGTATTGAGCGCAGCCGAATTTTTATTGGCGATAAAATTATCCCGGTAGGTGATACTTATCGCGAAGAGTTTTTTAAGATCGTTGATGGGAAGAATATTTGAGTCCTTAGTCTGAAGTCGAATTTAATGCTTTGACAGTATTCCATTTCTTATCTGAGAATATCGACTTAAGATTTTCGACTACAGACTCAAGTCTGCCCTAATGCGTTTTTTATCCTGTTCTCCGCCTCCAAAACCAATTCTTCCATTGGTTTTCCATTTGGTTCAATAGGTTCAAGAACTTCCCATGTCATGCGTTGAAAAGTGTTTAACGGGTAGAAGCCGTACTGTACCATTTTCCAGGCGTTATTAATGGCGATTGGCACCAGCAAAGCTTCGGGGCATTTTTTCAATATAGTAGCAATTCCGCCCACATGAAAAGTTTTTACCTTGCCGTTTTTGGAACGGGTGCCTTCAGGAAATATCACCGCCGACCATTTGTTTTCTTTCATCCGGTTTGCCAGCTTTACAATTTCGCTAACAGACTGCCGTGAATCACTGCGGTCAATATTGGCGCCGCCGCCGTACTTTAGATTAAAGGATATAGACGGTATCCCTTTGGTCAGCTCAATTTTTGATATGAATTTTGCATGATACTTACGCAAATAATAGATCAGCGGGGGGATATCTCCCAGGCTTTGATGGTTTGCCAAAAAGATCATAGGGCGGCCAACCGGTAAATTTTGTTTATTTATAAAAATCACCCGGTTACCTAAAATATAAAAGGTACTTAAAAGACACAGGTTTAATAGGTCAACGGACTTTTTATGAGCTGAATATCCGCCTAGTTTATAGCATAGCCATTGTACCGGCTGAAAGACAAGCAGTACTAAAAAAAAAGCAAGTATGGCAAAGGGTGATAAAATGTAACCTAATAACTTTCTCATAAAAGTATCAAATTTAGGTTTTTTTCGGAATTGGGGAATATTAAGTTTTAGTTGGGTTAATCCGGTTATCCGATAGTGCAGATCGATCGCCCATTCTAATACTTTTATCCGCTCTGTATGGTCGGGATTGCTTCGTCTTACCTCCTCGCAAAAACGGATGGTGAATCTGAATCATTGAGCAATTAACCGATCAATTACTTCAACTCAATCAACCAATTTATAACTGGCCCTCAACAATTAACAAACGTACCTTTAAAACCGCTGCAACGGTCATCGCATCGGTTATTTCACCTCTGCAAACCATTTGATAAACGTCTTCAAACGGCAGCTTGTGCACCATTAATTGTTCAGTATCTTCAGGTTCGGCTTCAAATTGCTGTAAACCGCGGGCCAGGTAAAGAATGCTCAACTCATCACAAACTGAGTTTGAGAGGTGCATCCTTTGTATTTCAGTCCAGTTTTCGGCTTTTAGCCCTGTCTCCTCCAGTAGTTCCCGTTTAGCCGACGCTATAGGGTCGACACCTAAATGCCCTCCGCCTTCGGGTATTTCCCAGCTGTATTGTCCCAATACAAACCGATACTGCCCAACCAGGTAAGTATTCATGTTATCATCCAGCGGCAAAATACCAATGGCGAAATTTTTGAAATGCACCTTTCCATAAATTCCGGAATTTCCTGATGGGTTGATCACCTGGTATTCGGTTACGTTAATCCAGGGGTTATCATAGATTACTTTTTGATCAGTTACTTTCCAGGGATTTTCTTCGGGATGCTGCATGCGACAAAAATAGTTGTAAAGTTGTTATATTAGCCAGACAACTTATAAAATGAATTTATCTGGATGAAAAGATTAAGGTCAATTGTTAATCAAATTGAAGTAAGTATCCGCTCTTTAATCCCGGAGATACTGGATTTTATAAATGATGTTATGGATGATAATAAATTGCCGATGGAGTTGACTATATTACATCGCAAACGTTAAAAAGAATTTGAAAAGAATGATACAAACAGGTAAACAGCCAATAAAAGTAGCCATACTTGATCTTTATGATGGTATTGAAAATGAGGGAATGCGTGGTTTTGCTGATATATTGGACCGATACAAAAAAAAGAACGATTTAGATTTAAGCTACGAGGTATTTGATGTGAGAAGAAAGGTGGAAGTGCCGGATACCGGTTTTGACATTTATATTTCCAGCGGTGGTCCGGGAAGCCCGATTGACAGTGAAGGTACAGAGTGGGAAAAGAAATATTTCGGATTGATCGATAAACTGGAAGATCATAATCTTTCTAATAGCGCTCAAAAGAAATACGGTTTTTTTGTTTGCCATTCTTTCCAGCTAATGTGCCGCAAATATCAACTGGGCGATGTAAATATGCGCGTTTCAGCTTCATTTGGTGTTTTACCGATTCATAAAACAGATGCCGCAATAGATGAACCTGTCTTTAAAGGTCTGGCTGATCCGTTTTATGCGGTTGATTCCCGGCTTTGGCAGGTGATCAATCCGAACGAAAAAAGGTTCACTGACCTGGGCATGCAACTGCTGGCGATTGAAAAGGAAAGGCCACACATCGATTTGCCCCGAGCCATGATGGCAATTCGTTTCAGCGATTATTTTTTTGCCGTCCAGTTTCATCCCGAAGCTGATGCAACAGGTGTAAAATCACTTTTATCAAAAGAAGAGAAAAAAAAGGAAGTAGTAAGTGAACACGGCCTTGATAAATACAACGAAATGCTGGAGGGCCTGGAAGATCCGGATAAAATGACGCTTACACAAAATACCATGATCCCGAATTTTTTGGACCAGGCTATTTTAAGCTTGCAGGAAAGCAGAGCATAACGACATTCAAGCCCCCCATTGTCATTGCGAGCGCAGCGCGGCAATCGCATGCAGCAGAAAGCGGCAATGCGTAGTCGACAAGTACTTTGTGTAATAACAATTGAACTAGTTTAAAAAATGATTTTTCATTCGCCGGTCAGGGATTATCATTGATGTTTCAAAAAATGACATTGAAAATATAAAGAATCCTGAAAGCCGATACACGCCAAAAATAAACTATGGGCCTTTGCAAAAGCTCCCGATGGGATGTAAACGTAGAAACAGGCTTTTATACTTATGGGGTCATGCTTTATGCCAAATTAGAGAAGCAAGAGACAAGAACAAGCAGCCTTGTTTCCTGATTCTTGACTCTCTCTTAAACCAAATACTATTTTTGCTGTCTATACATATATAAGTAATTTGTAGTAAATTTGTGACATGAATATCCAGATAATTATAATAGCCATATTATTTTTAGCAGCCATTTTTTATGTTTGCAGGCTTGTTTATAAAAATTTGTTTGAAAAGAAAAGCTGTGGAAGTAACTGCAAGTGCGGCGTCGATTTTTCGTCCATTGAACCAACTAAAACTCAAAATTAATAAAGGGCCTCTTATTAACCTTTATACCCGAATAATTATTAAAAGAATTAATGGCTGATAAACAGGTTTTTCAAACCGATACCCCTGGTAGGTGGATGCGTTTTAAATGGCTTAGCCGTATTATTATTATTGTACTTGTATGCAGTGTTTTAGCCGCAATTATTACCATTACATCCAAACAATATCCAAACTTACCAAACTTAAACCCGGCTCCAAAAAAACTGACCAAAGAAGAACTTGAAAGTTTAAAAAGATCAAAAAAATATAAAGATTTTAAAATTGATAAGGCCGAGATTCAAAAACTGGCCCGATCCCGCCATTTACATCAGCTAAAGCGGCCTAATAATAAAGACCGTATAAATGCAGCGTTCTACCGTGCCTGGGAGCCGCAAGCCTACTATTCCCTTGCCGATAATTTTTCAAAGCTGGATATGGTGGTTAGTGAGGGCTTTTTTATTATGCCGGGTCATGATACCCTGGTTGCAAATATCGATACCGGACTTGTTAATCTTAACAAAAAGTTTAAAAAGCCGATATTGATCTCCCTTTCAAATTATGTAAACACAAGCAATACCACCGGTGGCTATGATACCAGGGATATTGAGCGGATCATAAAAAACAAGAAGCTGCGCAGTCAATTTATCATCAACATAGCCAAACAGCTTTCACGTTATAAATTCAAAGGGATTAATCTTGATTTTGATGATATTAAAGATATCAACAGTAAAAATTACATTGCCTTTGAAAATGATCTTTATGCCATTCTGCATCCGATGGGTTTATTGGTAACACAAAATGTAATACCTGACGATGACAAGTATAATTTAGAACGATTGCAACGGGTAAATGATTTTTTATTCGTTATGGCAATTGATCAGCATAACGATGGAAGCAATGCGGGTGATCTTTCAAATCAACACTGGGTTGAAGAAATATTGGATAACGTTTGTACAAGAATACCCAGCGAAAAAGTTATACTGACCATTGCTGCCGGAGCCTATGACTGGCCGGAAAGCAGTGTAGGGAAATCCCTTGGATATCCGCAGGCCATAAGTGCCGCCCAGGAAAACAATAGTAAAATAACTTTCGACCCCATCTCTGCTAACCTGCATTATACTTATTTTGACCAGGACAGTTTACAGCATACTGTTTATTTTACAGATGCAGCGACCAATTTTAATATTATCCGCATGGCTGACGACTGGGCAACGGGCGGCGTTGCGCTTTGGCGATTGGGAGCTGAAGATCCGCGTTTATGGTCATTTTTTCAAAAGAACCTGGCAATTGATTCATTGCGCAAAACAGGTATCGATGTTAAGAAACTGACTGCTGTAGGGTTAAATAACAGGATTGGTTATGATGGAGACGGTGAAGTGCTTGACCTGGTAACACATCCAACAACTGGAAAGATCAATGTGCAGATGGATACAACAAACTTTGTTATAACCAATCAGCAGTACATTAAATTACCTACAAAATACGTAATAAGGAGATATGGTTATGCGCCCGGAAAAATAGTATTAACTTTTGATGATGGTCCCGATCCGGATTATACCCCCCGGATTTTAGATATATTAAAACGGGAACATGTGCCTGCGGCTTTTTTTGTAGTAGGATCAATGGCTGAAAAAAACGTTCCCATTCTTCGCAGGGAATTTGAAGAAGGTTACGAAATTGGCAACCATACTTTTTTCCATCCTGATATTTCAACTATCAGTGTTGATAGGGTGAAACTTGAATTAAATGCCACAAGAAAGCTCATTGAATCAGTAACGGGTAAGAGTACTATTTTATTCAGGCCGCCATTCAATGCCGATGCCGAACCGCAAACACTGGCCGAAGTTATTCCGGTAGAGGAGAGTCGTAAACAAAGTTATATCACCATCGGGGAATCTATTGACCCATGGGACTGGCAGCCTGGTGTAACAGCCGATAGCATTGTTGCCCGTGTTAAAAAGCAAAGAAATGCAGGTTCAATGTTATTGCTCCATGACGCCGGTGGTGATACACGTGACGAAACAGTTAAGGCCTTGCCTGCAATCATACATTATTTTAAGAGTCATGGCTATAAATTCACTACCATAGCGGACGTTTTAGGAAAAACAAAAGCAGACCTGATGCCGGCAATAAAAGATGACGCCAATTCAGGTATACTGGGTTCTTTGTATAATTTACTTATCCAGTTTTATTTTTACGGCAACTGGTTTTTACTGTACCTGTTTTTATCGGCTATATTTCTTGCAGTTGGCCGTATTATACTTATAGCAATACTTGCGATAAGGCAATATGCCGAGGATAAAAAAATAACCCGTGCGGTAATTGATAAAAGCTTACTGCCTGCACTCAGTATTATAGTGCCCGGTTACAATGAAGAGGTTACCGCTATAAAAACCATTCAAAGTTTGCTCAAAACGGAATATCCTGTTTTTGAAATAATTTTTGTTGATGACGGATCAAAAGATAAAACTTATGACCTTGTAAATAATGCTTACGGCCATCATCCTTTAGTTAAAGTATTAACCAAACCAAACGGAGGCAAAGCATCTGCTCTTAACTTTGGGATAAGCCATGCCCAAAATAGTTTTGTTGTATGTATTGATGCTGATACCCAGCTAAAGGACGATGCTATTTATCATTTGATGACCTATTTTACCGACGAGGAAATAGGCGCTGTTGCAGGTACTGTTAAAGTCGGTAACGAAAACAACATGATTACCCGCTGGCAATCTATCGAATATATTACTTCTCAAAATATGGACAGGCGCGCTTTTGATCTTATCAATAGCATAACGGTTGTCCCCGGTGCTATCGGAGCCTTCCGTAAATCGGCCATATACAAGGCAGGAGGATTTACTTATGATACGCTGGCTGAAGATTGTGACCTGACGATGCGTATATTAAAGCAAGGTTATATAGTAAGAAATTGTGCAGAAGCCATCGCCTATACAGAAGCACCTGAAACACTTAACGGCTTGTTAAAACAACGCTTCCGCTGGAGCTTTGGGGTAATCCAAAGCTTTTGGAAAAATAAAGACGCTTTGTTTAATAAAAAGTATAAGTTTTTTGGGATGTTGGGCATGCCTAATATCCTCATATTCCAAATTGTATTGCCGTTGTTTTCACCATTGGCCGACCTGATGATGATCATTGGGTTATTTGGCGAAAAGCCGGGTAGGATATTGATATACTACGTAGGCTTTGTGGTGATAGATTTTATTGTGGCTATAATAGCTTTCTGGATGCAAAAGGAGGATTACAAAAAATTAATATACATTATACCACAGCGATTTATATGGCGCCAGTTAATGTATTATGTATTATTTAAATCCATACGCAAAGCGCTAAAAGGAGAATTGAGTGGTTGGGGCGCTTTAAAGCGCACAGGGAATGTCATTATAAAAAAGGACGTTGTACTGGAGCAATAAGGAATGGCCCGGACGAAATGAGTAATCTGACATTAGCTTTTTTATCTTTCTAACTCCCGGGCTAATTGATCTTCTCTATCAGGCAAACGGCATAAGCAACAATTCCTTCTTCGCGGCCAATGAAGCCTAATTGTTCGTTGGTGGTGGCTTTTATCGAAATATCTTCAACACTAATTCCGGCGGCGGCGGCAATATTTGCTTGCATTTCGGGTATATGAGGATTTATTTTTGGTG
Organism: Mucilaginibacter sp.; assembly: GCA_028287865.1. Classification (GTDB taxonomy): domain Bacteria; phylum Bacteroidota; class Bacteroidia; order Sphingobacteriales; family Sphingobacteriaceae; genus Mucilaginibacter. The sequence goes on from JAQBOU010000239.1 coordinate 24,202, forward strand.
CTTCGAGGGATATCATCGCATCGATATTATTTATTTCCCAGCCCTTTTCTCTTAACAACTTCATTACGTGCTGTAACAATATTAAACTGCTGATACCCCTCCATTTTTCATCCTTATTTGAAAAATGAAAACCTATATCACGCAGGTTGGCAGCCCCCAATATAGCATCGCAAATAGCATGTAATAATACGTCGGCGTCAGAGTGCCCGAATGCACCCGAATGATGTGCTAAATTAACCCCTCCCAAAACAAAAGGATGTTGTTCTTTTAACTGGTGCACATCAAATCCAAACCCTACCCTTATTTTCCCCATTATTTTTTGTTGGAATTCTTATCCCCACCAAAATTAGCAATTAATGTAAAACGCAGCGTATTAGCTAACGGGCTGTTTTGCTGAGAAGCCGCAAGGTATGAAAAGTCAAAATTATAGCCGCTATACTTAAAACCAACGCCCATAGTAAAATAATGCGCACCGCCCTGGTTAGCGTTTTGGTAAAAGTAGCCGGCTCTCACCGCAAATAGCTGGTTATACCAGTATTCAATCGCTGGAGAAAGTGTGATCTCCTGTAATTCTTCGCTAAAGCCGTTCGGCGCATCGGTGAATGAACCGAAAATTCCGGCTGGTACAGAAACATTGTCATCCGTGCCTTTTATAATGTTGCCATTGGCGTCACGTATTGGCGGGGTTGGCACTAATAATTTATTAAGATCTAGAGTAATTGTTATTTGATTATAATCATCAAGGTTGATCATGTTTGCCGCGCCGATCTTTAAATTGGCAGGTAAAAAATACTTAGGCCCACTATTGCTGTAACTTATTTTTGAACCGATGTTTGACATGTTTGTACCAAAGGAAAAAACGGCATCGTTACCGAATTCCTGGAGTGGCTTGTTGTAATAAAAAGACACACCGGCCGCTACTGCGTTGCCTGCTTTTGCCTGTTGTCCCGTTCCGGTGGCAAAAAAGGAGTTTGACAAATTTGAATGAATAAAGCCTGCCGTTAATGCAAGTGAAAAATCATTGCCAAACTTACGGGCAAATGATCCGTTTATTTCAAATTCATTGGGGTTATAAGTGCCCAGGTCATTTTGATTTGCATCCCTTAGTTGTACTGTGCCATAATTAAAATAACGCAAGGATGCCCCTATCGAATTGCGTTCATCAACCTTATGTGCATAACTTAAATAGGATAAACTGATATCAGGCTGTAATTGTCGCAGCCAGGGGCTATATGATAAAGAAACATCATTGTCATTTGTTAAGAAAGCCAGCTTACTGGGATTCCAATAATTTGCATTTACATCCGGACTGATGGCAACGCCCGCATCGCCCATTGCTCCGGAGCGGGAATCAGGTGTAATATTTAAAAATGGCACTGCTGTTGGTATAGCAGTTAAATTACTCCCATTGGTATTTGTTTGTGACATTGCCAGTGCCGGCAAAAGAAGTGAACAAAGAAAAAAGAGTGATTTAGTAGAAAAAACCTTCATCGGGTTAGTTGAGTTTTATTAATTAAATAATAAATATAAAATAATTGTGCCCTATTACGCACAACCAGGCAAATAAGTTTTCCACCAAAATAATTCGGATTAAATGAAACTCATTCTGTTCAATTTCCGTTTAAAAGCAAATAAAAGATTAACTCCTTTAAAGAATAGGATAAATTAATTAGCATTTTATGCAAAATGTATTAAATTTACGTTCTAAAAATAATTGTAAAAATATGAAAGTACTTTTTACTAAGACTGCTATTGTGTTGTTGGGCATTGGTATCTTATTGAGCAGCTGCAGTAAACATCAGCAATCCAGTAAAACCGGGATTACTTATAATGATAAGAAAACTGGTGGTTATGAGCGGTTTAGGCAAACACACCCTAGTCCGGGACCAGGCCTTGTTCCCATTGAAGGTGGAACCTTTGTAATGGGTGGCAGCGCAGATCAGGATGTTACTTTTGACTATAATAACGTACGCCGCCGGGTAACTGTTCCATCATTTTACATGGATGAAACGGAAGTTGCAAACCAGGACTGGCTTGATTACCTTCATTGGATAAGTGTTACTTATCCGCAGGATCACGAATTATATTACAACGCGTTGCCTGATACATTGGTATGGCGCAAGCCGTTGTCATACAATGAGCCGTATGTTGATAACTATTTAAGGCATCCGGCGTTCCAGGATTACCCGGTAGTAGGTGTAAGCTGGGACCAGGTGCAGGATTATTGTTCATGGAGAACAGACCGTACCAATGAAAACATTTTACGCGAAAGGGGTAACCTGGTAGCATGGAACGATTTGAACGGAACTGCAAAAGGAAAAGGCAAAAATGCTACACCGGCTGCTACTAATAAGGATCCTTTTAATACTGATATTTATCTTAACGGCCAATATAAAGGAACCGGAATTGACGGTAAAAAAATGATTACTGATCTAAGCCCTAATGCTAAACCTGCTACAGGCGCAAATGGTAAAGGTTCAAAACAACCTGTTAGACCGGTGCGTATTGAAGATGGTATATTAAAGCAGGGATATCGCCTTCCGTCTGAAGCCGAATGGGAATACGCAGCTTTAGCCTTAATAGGAAACACGCAGTTTGAGAACATTGATGATGGTAAAATATATCCATGGAATGGCCTGGGTGTACGTTCTGCGAAAAAAGCAACGCGTGGAATGATCATGGCCAACTTTAAACGCGGCGCTGGTGATAATGCCGGTGTTGGTGGATATTTGAATGATAAAGCGTATATCACAGCTGACGTAAGATCGTATCAACCCAATGATTTTGGCTTATATAACATGGCCGGAAATGTAAATGAGTGGGTGCAGGATACTTATCGCCAAACTACATTTGAAGAGTTTGATGATTTTAACCCGTTCCGCGGAAACGAATTCAGCAATAAACGTCTTAGTGATGCTTCCAAAGGATTATATGCTAAAGACAAATACGGTAAGCCAATTAAAGACCCGTCTGTATCGAATAAGAAAATGAAGTATGCTGATCTGCTGGCCTTACAACAAAGCCAGGCTGCAGGTGCTAACGGTGCAACACCGCCGGCAACTGGTGCGCCGGCTGGAACTCCGACAACAGGAGCACCTTCTGCTGCACCTAAAAACGCTTTAGACGGCAAGCCATTTAATGCGGATTTCAGGGGTTATGGCGATAGTGTAAACACAGTATTATATGGTACTACTACCTTGGTAAACGATCACTCAAAGGTTTATAAAGGAGGCTCATGGAATGACATGGCTTTCTGGTTAAACCCTGCTACACGTCGCTTTATGAATGAAGACGATGCGAGTGCTGAAGTTGGTTTCCGTTGTGCAATGACACTGGTTGGCGCGCCTGAAATACATACAGAAGGAAAACCACATTTCGCTGTAAAAAAAGCAAAACAATTTAAGGCACACTAAACAAAACGGAGCAATCCGGGTAATAGCCGTTCTTTAATAAATATAAAAAGCAAGAAAGCGCCCGGTTTTGAATCGGGCGCTTTCTTGCTTTTATACCGGCGTTAACTAAAACATCATTAACACCTGTCCTTTTTCCACTTTGTCACCGGGTTTTATTTTAACCGTTTTCACTATTACATCAGCAGGTGCTTTGATGATGTTTTCCATTTTCATGTCCTCTAAAACAAAAAGATTATCACCCTTTTTAATTTCCATTCCTTCGGTAACAAAAACCTTAAGTACCATTCCGGGCATGGGGGCCTTTATCTCACTAACTTTAGCCGCATTCAAACTGCTTAACCCCAATTTATCCAGCAGGATATCAAACTGATCTTTTGCGATAACTGTATAGGTGTTATTGTTGACTTTTATTTCGGCGGTTTTTTGTGAATGATCAAAAGTAATCACCTCCACATTATAAGAGTTCAGGTTATTAATTATATGCCACTGAGCGGCGCTTATTTGCGCAATATCCGTTACAGTATTTTCGCCGTCAACCAGCAATCCGTCTCCGTTTTTATCCACCTCATAATTGTATTTTCCATTTATTTTTACCTGGTACATTTGTGCTGGAGATTAGAAGTTAGTTAGTTGTAGATTGGCTAAATTTTATAAAAGTGCAATGAAAATCAGTAAAATTAAATTAATCACCTAAAATCTATGATACTTATTGCGTTAGTACATATTGTATCAGGTTTGCGCCCATTTTTAAGGCCTTTAAGCGTGTTTCCTGGGTATCGCCGGCATAAGTGCCGAAATCTTCCCACCCATTGCCTAAGTCACATTCATAGGTATAAAAACATACCAGCCTGCCATTATATATTAACCCAAAGCCCTGCGCTCGTTTACCATCGTGCTCATGTATTTTAGGCAATCCCGCGGGGAAACTAAATTTCTGGTGATATATAGGATGATTCAGCGGTAGCTCAACAAAATCAAGTTCCGGAAACACTTTTTTCATTTGTGGCCGGATAAATTGGTTCAATCCATAATTATCGTCAATATGCAAAAAGCCGCCACCGGTTAAATATTTCCGCAGGTTACATGCTTCCTGGTCAGAAAATATAACATTCCCATGGCCGGTCATAAAAATAAAGGGATAATTAAATAACTCGGCGCTGCCCACTTCAACAACCTCGCCATCGGGTTGAAAATTCGTTTTTAAATTTTCATTGCAAAACTTTATAAGGTTAGGCAACGCAGTTCTGTCGCCATACCAATCACCACCACCGTTATATTTAAGCTTTGCCATTTTATACGATGGCGTGTTAAAACTGCTTATAAAAATTACAAGGCAAAAAGCAGTAAACATGTAAATGGCTTTTTTCATTTTTAACGGTTTAAGAAGTTTACTTCAAAACAAGCCTCTAATGCAGCAGTTTCAGTACGTAAACGACTTTCACCTAAAGTTATGGCTTTAAATTGATGATGCAAAGCGTCATCAATTTCAGTTGGTGTAAAATCACCCTCGGGGCCTATTAACACCTGATAGCTGCCATTGATAACTATATCGCTGCTTAAACTGGTTTTCTCAGTTTTTTCGCAATGGGCTATAAATTGTTGACCAATAAAAGGCTTTGCTAAAAACTGGTTATAGTTTACCGGTTCGTTTAATTGGGGGTGATATGCTTTAATTGATTGCTTTATTGCTGAGGTAATGATCTTGTTTAACCTGTCCATTTTTACATCTTTCCGTTCAGAACGCTGACAAATAATAAAGGATATTTCATCAATTCCAATTTCGGTTGCTTTTTCTAAAAACCATTCAATGCGCTCAATATTTTTAGTTGGGGCCATTGCTATGTGTAAGTAATGGTTCCTTTTATTAAACGCTTGTATAACCGAAATTATTTGCAGTACCGTTCTTTTTGGATGGGCATCGTGGATCAGCGCGGTATATAACCCTCCTTTTCCGTCAATTAATTGAACTTCGCAGCCTTTTTCCAGCCGGAGAACCCTGATGCAGTGCTTACTTTCTTCTTCACTCAGAAAGTAGTGCGGTAACGATGGGTTAATATCAGGTGTATAAAAAAGTTGCATGTGCTTAGCATATCAATGTAAATCTACAGCATCTTCTTCATTTATCAGCAGTTCCAGCTTAACAGATTCAATATTCTGATCTGATTTTTTTAGGACGGTGATGTTATAGCCGTTGGATTCTTTTTGTTCGCCAACATCAGGTATTTTGCCGAATATATCGCCCAGCCATCCCGAAACCGTATCGAAGTCGCCATCTTCGGGCAAATCATGCGGCAAGTGGCTGTTTACGTCATAGATGGGAGCAAGTGCATTTACAATAAATTCGCGATCATTTATTTTCTCAACTATCGGCTTTTCTTCATCATATTCATCCTGTATCTCTCCTACCAACTCTTCCACTATATCTTCAAGTGTTACCATACCGGCAGTACCACCAAACTCATCCAATACTATGGCTATTTGTATCCGCTTTTGCTGCAACTCAGCCATCAGGTCATTGATCTTTTTAGTTTCGGGAACAAAGTAGGGTTTGCGAATGATATCCTTTAAAACGATCTCTTCATTGTGCACAAGTAGGGGTAATATATCCTTGGCATGTACTATGCCAATAATTTTGTCAATAACATCATCATAAACAGGAATACGGGAGTAGCCTTCGGTGATGATTATTTGAAGCAACTCCTCTTTTTCAGTATTAACATCAATCCCGGATATTTTGGTTCGCGGAACCATTATGTTTTTAACTACGCGTTCGTTAAAGTCAAACACGTTCTGGATCAGCTCATGCTCAGTAGAATCTATTGCACCGGTTTGTTTTCCCTGGTCGAGCAAATACTGCAGTTCCTCAGAGCTATGGCTGGTTTCGCCTTGTACAGGCTTTATCCCAATAATGTTTAAAACAAAGTTTGCAAATCCATTTAGTAACCAGATGATTGGTCTGAATACTACAAAAAAGAAACGCAGCGGGAATGAAATAGTCATTACCGTGCGCACAGACCGTTGAATTGCTATCGATTTTGGAGCAAGTTCACCAAATACTATATGGAAAATGGTGATAAAAGCAAATGCCACAACGTGGCTGGTATCAATTATAAAAACTGAGGTGATGTTTAAACCAAATGCCAGAAAAAGCCGAAGCATTAATGCAGTAACTACCGATTGACCAACCCAGCCCAGCCCAAGCGATGCGATAGTGATACCTAACTGCGTGGCTGCCAGGTACCCGTCCAGGTTGTGCATAATGCTGCGTGCCACTTTTGCAACAGCACTGCCTGATTTAGCTTTTAGTTCTATCTGCGAGCCCCGAACCCTTACCATAGCAAACTCCGCGGCTACAAAAAAGCCGTTCAGCAAAACCAGAAAAAAGGTAAGGAAAAGATATAAACCGTTTATTTCAAGATCAGGCCCCATAGATTAATTATTGATACACCGGAAAAGTAGACTTATACAATTCCAAACTTTCATGTATTACTTTATGAGCATACCGCATTCCTAATAAGTGCTCAATAGTAACATTTTTACCTTCCAGTTTTTTATAATCTTTAAAGAAACGCACAATTTCAGTCATTGCATGCGGCGGAAGTTCATTAAGGTCGTTTATGTAATTTACTGACATGTCATTTTTTGCTACCGCGATGATCTTATCATCCTGCTCACCATTATCAACCATGTGCATTACACCAATCACTTTTGCTTCAATAATCGACATCGGAAAAACATCGATAGAGCAAAGAACAAGAATATCTAAAGGATCATTATCGTCACAATAAGTTTGAGGTATAAAACCGTAATTAGCGGGGTACATTACTGAAGAAAACAGTACGCGATCGAGTTTTAAAAGGCCGGATGCTTTATCAATTTCATATTTAGCTTTTGAGCCCTTTGGGATCTCAATTATAGCATTAACGACTTCGGGAAAATTTTCACCAGGCGAAACCTGGTGCCATGGATGTTGTGTACTCATTTTTTATTATTTAAACTCTTTAACATTTTAGCCGCTATGCAACTTTCGTTTAAGAAAAGCAAAAATCAGCGGAATTGTTGTAAATATTATTAACCCGATGACAATAAATTCCATATAGTCTTTTAATTGCGGATATCTTCTTCCTAAAAAAAATCCTGCCAAAGTAAAAGTGCATACCCACGTTACACTGCCAATAATGTTGTAAATGGTAAATTTTTTGATATCCATTTTAACAACGCCTGCAAAGATAGGCGCAAAAGTTCTAATTATTGGAAAAAATCTGCCTAACACCAATGCCATACCGCCATGTTTGGCAAAAAACTCTTCGGCAATAGCCACATAATGCTTCTTAAAGAACAAAGAATTGTTTTTATTGAATAGCGCGGGCCCAGTACGGTAACCAAACCAATAACCGGTAAAGTTGCCCAAAATACCTGCAGCCATAAGGGAAAATACAAGGGTATAAATTGATATATTAAATCTGCCGGTTGAACAAAGCAGACCAGACATAAATAATAGGTAATCTCCCGGAAGGAAAAACCCGAAAAACAAACCGGTTTCAGCAAAAACAACAATAAGCAAGAAGTAAAAACCTATGCTTATGATGGATTGAGCGTCCGTTAAATTTTGAAAATGTTCCCAAAAATTATCCATTCACTATATCCGTAAAACTACAAATATTAAATGAATTTGTAATGCTTATGTTACAGATTAAAGTAAACCAGAAATAAAGCCCGGGTAAATACCAATTACAATTGTTATTAGTGCAGAGAAGCCCAGAACAAATTTATAGTAAGCAGGGACGGTAAGTTCCGTATGTTCAGCATCGCGGAAATACATTGCTATAATAACCCTGAAATAATAAAAAATACTGATTACAGCGTTTACCACGGCCAAAATAACCAATAATACCTGATATTGCTTCAATGCACCGGAGAACATGAAGAACTTACCAATAAAACCTGCCGTAAGCGGTATGCCAGCCAGGGAAAGCATGCTGATAGTTAATACAAGGGCCAAAAACGGATTGTTTTTGGATAAGCCATTAAAGCTTTCAAAATTATCGCTGCCGGATTGCTGCTGAACCAGTATAAGTGCCCCAAAAGCAATTATTGACGCTATCGAGTATGCAGTAGCATATATAAATACCGAGCTTGCTGAGCTGGCCCCAAGGGCTACAATGGCAAAAAGCAAATACCCTGCATGTGATATGCTGGAAAATGCCAGCATACGTTTAAAGCTTTGCTGATAAAGGGCTGTTATGTTCCCGACAAATAAGGTCAAAATAGTTATAACCAATAATACCGGAACCCAAAAATCTGATAATGGTGCGAAACAAGCGGTAAACAAACGTAAAAATGCAGCAAAGCCCGCAGTTTTCACCACTGTTGACATAAATGCGGTAATAAGGGTAGGGGAGCCTTCATAAACATCAGGTGTCCAGAAATGGAATGGAGCCGCACCTACTTTAAAACACAGGCCAACAATAATGAGCAGGATGCCGGTATAAAACATCGGATCGATATTGCGCGGATGTTCAATTACCCAGTTGCGGATAGTTTCCAGATTAAATGAACCCGAAGCGCCATATATTAAAGCGATGCCGAACAATAAAAACCCGGTAGAAAATGCGCCCATTAAAAAATATTTTAAAGCGGCTTCGTTCGATGCAAAGTCATTCTTTTTAATACCGGCCAGGATATACAAGCTAACCGACATAATCTCGATGCCGATAAACAACATGGTTAAATTATAAAAAGATACCATTACTATAATACCTGCCAGTGAAAATAGGATAATGGCATAATATTCGGCTATGTGACTGCTTATTTTTTCAAAATATCCCCTTGAAAGTAAAATAATCAATATAGTGGACACAATTGTGATGGCTGAGAATGCAATTGAGAAATTGTCAAACAGCATCATACCATGATAAATGGGTTGTGCGCTATCATTCCATTGCGCAATTGCAAATCCTAAGGCAGCAAGCAAACCGATAATTGTAACAGGTAATAATGCTTTTTGGGCCTTATATAAACCCAGATACAAAAGCACTATAGGTAAAATAGATATAATAATTAAAGTACTCATGGTTTTACTTGGCTAAATTTAGTATTCACCGTATTAAACAGGTTATGGACCGCCGCTTCTGATATATGAAGAATTGGCTGCGGGTAAATGCCGATAATTATTATTAAAGCGCAAATGATAGAAAGTGCCAGCGTTTCTGAGCCGCTTATATCTGTAAAGTTAATTGTAAGTGCGTTGGTTTCGCCCTGCATTACTTGTTTGTACATCCTAAGCATATATACAGCGCCGAATATCATAGTTAAGCCTGCGGCACTGACCATCCAAATGTTCCACTGAAGCACGCTGCTTAGTAATAAAAATTCACCTATGAAACCATTGGTTAAAGGCAATGCCACTGTACCCAGAACAATAATTAAAAAGGCAATTGCAAATTTAGGCGCCACTTTCGCTATCCCGCCCAGGTCACTGATCTGCCTTGTATTTAAGCGCGTGCTGATAATATCCCATATAAAGAACATACCCACAATGTTAATACCATGGCTCAGCATTTGTATCATTGCACCCTGAAGGCCGTTTTCGGTCCAAACAAAGATACCGGCTGCTATTAGTCCAACGTGTGCTATAGATGAGTAAGCAGCTAAACGCTTGCCGTCATTTTGCCTGAATGCTATGATGGAAGCATACACTATACCGATAACCGATAACATAATTGTCATACTTTGCCATTGGGTGAAACCTAAAGGCGCGTTTGGTAACATCCAGCGGATAACGCCGTAAATACCCATTTTAAGCATAATGCCCGATAGCATCATAGTACCCGCTGTTGGCGCCTCGGTATAAGTATCCGGCTGCCAGGTATGGAAAGGGAATAACGGCATTTTAATAGCAAAAGCCAGGAAAAATCCCCAGAATACCCACGACTGGTGATGTGCATCCAGCCCTAAATTATAAAACTGGAAAAGATCATATGTTTTTGCGGGTGTTTGCAGGTACAGGTAGATGATTGCCAGCAGCATGAACAATGATCCCGAAAAAGTATAAATAAAGAACTTTAACGTTATCCGGATACGATTCTGACCTCCCCAAAGTGAGCAGATAAAATAAATAGGAATCAGTGCCGCTTCCCATCCTATATAAAATAAAAATCCGTCTAAGGCTGTAAACACCACCAGTAAACCAGCCTGCATAAATAAGATGAGCGCGTAAAAAGCACCTTCATTTTTGTACTGGTGTTTATAGGTTGTTAAAATGATGATTGGAACCAGCAAGGTGGTAAGCAATACCATCATCATACTTATACCATCAATACCCGCATTAAAATAAATACCTAACTTGGGTATCCAGGGTACGTCAATTGCAAACTGCACAGACGCATCAGGTACAAATTTGCTTAAAAAATATTGCTGCTAATGCTAATTCGGCTACCGAAAGAGCTAAGGCCGCATGCTTTGCTGCACCGTTTTTAAATAATAAAACAGCGAGACCTGCTATCACAGGCAAAAAAATTAAAATACTAACCGTCATTTTATATTGTAAACGCTAATCGTTTTTTAAACTTTAAAAACCATGTACATTAATACGGAAATGATACCCACTACCATCATGAAGATATAAAACCCTACATTTCCTGTTTGCAGTAAACGCAAGCCCTTGCTTGCCTCAATTGACCCTTTTCCTAATCCATTTACAAAGCCATCAATACCTAACTGGTCAACTACTTTATAAAAGAACACCGATAAAGCATCCAGCGGTTTGCGGATCACCGTATCATACAACTCATCTATGTAAAACTTATGGTAAGAAAGATCAACCAGTGCCGGCCTTTCTTCAGCATCAGATACAGGTACATGTGCGTTCTTTATGTATTTAACATAAGCATAAATTAACGCCAGTACTGCTCCGCCGACAGAGATTACCATTAATATTAATTCTGTTTGTTGTAATGACGGAACTCCTTTTATAATTGCTGCTGATCCTTTAAACACGGGGGATAAAAATTGTTCCAGCCAATGATGGCCGCCCAAAGATTCGGGAACACCAATAAAACCGCCCACAACAGACAATATAGCAAGTATGATGAGCGGAATGGTCATGGTTGGAGGAGACTCATGCAGGTGATGTTCCTGTTCATGTGTTCCGCGGAATTTGCCGTAAAAAGTAAGGAATAACATCCGGAACATATAAAAGGAGGTAAACATGGCCGTAATTACGCCTATTACATACATGGATGTGCTTTGCGTAAAAGTGTGCGCCAAAATTTCGTCTTTAGAAAAGAAACCTGCAAACGGTGGAATACCCGAGATGGCCAGTGTTCCGATGAGCATTGTCCAGAAAGTGATTGGCAATTTGCTCCGTAAGCCGCCCATGTTGCGCATATCCTGTTCCCCGCTAACTGCGTGAATAACTGAACCCGCACCCAGGAATAATAAAGCCTTAAAAAATGCATGGGTAAGTACATGGAAAAATGCACCTGTATAGGCGCCAACACCCAACCCTAAAAACATATAACCAAGCTGTGATACTGTTGAGTAAGCCAGCACTTTTTTAATATCAGTTTGTGTTAACGCTATAAGCGCTGCTACAACTGCGGTTGTTAATCCAATTATTGAGATAACGTGTAGCGTAGGGGGAGCAAGCGTAAAAAGAATATTGGAGCGGGCTATCATATAAATACCTGCCGTTACCATGGTTGCAGCATGGATCAAAGCTGATACAGGAGTAGGACCAGCCATCGCATCAGGCAGCCAGGTAAATAAAGGCAGCTGAGCCGATTTGCCTACCGCGCCAACAAATAGCAGCATGGTAATTAAAACATACGGAACGGCACTATATTCTTTTGTACCGGCTTTCTGAAAAATATCGGCAAAATTGGCGCTTCCAAAAATCAGCATCATTATGATAATGGCGATTATGAAACCCAAATCACCAATCCGGTTCATTACAAACGCTTTTTTTGCTGCATCGGCATAAGAGGGATTGGTATACCAAAATCCTATCAGCAGGTACGAACAAAGCCCTACACCTTCCCAGCCTATAAACATGATGAGGTAGTTTGAACCCAGCACCAATAAAAGCATAAAGAAGATAAACAGGTTTAAATAAGCGAAGAACTTGCCAAAACCAGCATCGTCCTTCATATAACCGATTGAATACAGGTGGATAAGAAAGCCCACCCCGGTAATGATCAGTAGCATTAAAGAACTTAGCTGATCAATTAAAAAAGCAAAGGATACCTTAAATTGACCAACAGCAAACCAATCAAATACGGTTACATTAATCGGGATGCCTGTAGATTTTACCTGTAAAAAGGTTCCAACGCTTAAACCGAAAGAAATTAATACTAAAACACTGCCTATAAAGCCTATGGTAGCTTTTGACAATGTATTACGGCCAATACCGTTAATAATAAAACCGGCTAACGGTAAAAAAGGAATAAGCCAGATGTATTTATCCATAATAAGCCCCCTCTAAATCTCCCCCGGCAGGGGAAACTTTTGGTTTTTTTGTTAAGTTGTTATTTTATAAAGAAAAATCCGAAATCGAACATCCGACTTCCGAAATCAAATTCTACCACTTTAACCTGTTCAGTACATTTATATCTATCGAGTTTGTATTGCGATAGATCATCACGATGATGGCCAAACCAACCGCTACTTCTGCTGCAGCCAGCGCCATGATAAAAAATACGAAAACCTGGCCGGTGGCATCTCCGCGATAAACAGAGAAGGCGGTAAGCAACAGATTTACCGAATTAAGCATCAGCTCAACCGACATAAATATTACGATAGCATTGCGGCGGATCAATACACCAATTACTCCTATTGAAAAAATGATGGAGCATAATAATATGTAATGATTAAGCGGAATGGCTTGTATATTTTGTGTTAAAGTTTCCATCAGGCAGTTTTAGGGTCTTTTGTGGCTAATAAAACAGCGCCTACCATTGCTGATAACAGCAATATGGATGACACCTCAAATGGCAGCAAATATTCGTTGAATAATATTTTACCTAAGTTTTTTACTAAACCGAGGTTGGCATTTTGCAAAATTACCGGGTGCGAAACGCCGAATGCTTTTAATGAAGCAACAATTGTTAATAAAAAGCATCCGCCCCCTATAACACCTGCAATTTTTACCAATGATGATTTACGTGGTTCCGATTCTTTGTTCAGGTTGATGAGCATCAGCGTATATAAGAACAATACGAGAATGGCACCCATGTAAACTATAAAATTAACGATCGCCAAAAACTGGGCATTCATTAAGATATAGTGAATAGTGAAAGTGAAAAAAGTGAGTATCAGGTAAAGAATACTGTGTACGGGATTTTTTGCAGTAATTACCAGTATCGAAAAGAATATGGATAAAAATGCGATAAAGTAAAATGTACTCATGGTTTATATTTCAAAATACCTTTACCCCCTTTAAAAGAGCAGGGCAAAGGTATAAAACTTCTTTATTGATTTAAGGGAGCTTCTACTAATTTGTCTTTTCCGTAAAT
>JAQBOU010000012.1 GCA_028287865.1 Mucilaginibacter sp.
AGTGCCAATGTTGAATCGCGCATCTCATGTGTCAATGCTTCTACTTCGGCAAAACAATACAGGCCAACCACAATAGATGATTTTTCGGTCACATCATAAAAGATAAAGAAGGAGGCCGTGTCAGGAATTCCTTCGGGCAAGTATTTTGATTAGGTCTAACGTGAAAATTACTGCACGCCACCCATTACCAGGCCAACACCAAAAGCAGCAAAATAAAATTGTGTTTGATTAGCAATGAAATACATAAGGCAGCCTAATATGGTCCAGATGGTTACCAGGGCAATCAATGTCCTTACGTTTCCATATCTGGCAGATGATTTGGAAGTGATCCAGGCCCCTATTATAGCTACTACCTGTATGATTAAGATAATGCTGATCAGATCATCGTCTTTCATATGCAGCTCTTTGGCGGCAAAATTGGCGGCAACCAGCATGATAGTTTGAACACCTACCGAATAGAAAAAGAACGCTAAAAGAAAACGCTTCAGCAAAGGCATTTTCTTTATTTTGCCAAATACCTTGGCAAGTTCTTTAAAACCGCCAGTAAGCACATTGTATTTGTGAGATCCTGCATTGGGCTCGCCCTTTGGAAGCATTATAAAAGGAATAACAGAAAATCCAATCCACCAGGCAAAAACGATCAGGAATGATATACGTGCGGGCAGGTCCTCACTGGTAATGCCGAAAAGAGCCGGTTTTAACACCACTACAAAACACAATAACTGCACAACAATGCTGCCCGCAAATCCATAAATAAACCCTTTGGCACTTACAGCATCCTGCTGATCTACCGTGGCGATTTGAGGAAGGTAAGAATTATAAAATACAAAACCACCACAGTAGCCTACCGATGCCAACCCGTAAAAAATTAAAGGTAGCTCAAGGCTGCTGCCCGGTTTAAAGAAAAATAAACCTGCACATGCCAAAGCCCCCATCCAGGTAAAAAACTGCAGGTATCGCTTTTTATTGCCACGGTAATCAGCTATGGAGGTCAATATAGGTAGCATCACTACAATAAGCAGGTATGAAAGACCCAGAATATTTGTTTGTAAGACAGTATTTACATATTTATGCCCAAAAAAGGTGACGGTATCAGCATGAGTTTTCTGGTTGGTGGTATAATAGACATAATATGCCGGAAATATAGTGGAGGTGATCACCATGTTGTAAGATTGATTGGCCCAGTCGAACATGCACCATGCCCAAATAGTTTTTTTATTGTTTGTTGCTTCCATACAGGCTCTAAAAATATAGAAATTTTAGAGTTTACAAAATATATTGATGGAAGGAATTGATTAAAACTAAATAACCGATAGCGACGGGTTCAAAATCCGTCGCTATAAAGTCATTAATTACCTGTCCTGGTTCAATGCATTCAAGGCTTCCTGTGGTGACGAAAGGAACAATTTATAAAGATCAGCAGTTTGACCGATGTGCAATTCGTATTCATCTTTTTCAAATCCTTTAATCAAACCTTCGGCGACTACTTGAGGCGGTATGCCATTGGCCCCGCCTATTTCTGCGGAAAATTCGGTATTTACCAACGGCGGCATCAGTTCAAAAACTTTAATATTGCTTGTTTTAGCCAGCGTATATCTTAAAGCCTGTGTATACGAATGCAATGCGGCCTTACTCGCTGCATAAGTTGGCAGGTTAATACCCGGAACAAATGCCACTATTGAAGATACGTTTACAATAGCAGCTTCTATTGACTGGCTTAATACCGGCAGCAATTTTTCTGTAAGCCTGATGATGGAAAGATAATTTGTCTGGATTTCATCTGCAGCTTTATCATAAGCATTAACAGCCTCCCCAAATTTATATGTATAAGCGCTGGCGGCATTGTTTATCAAAATATCAAGCGAGCCAAATTCCTCCTTGATCCGGGCAATAAGATTATTTATATCCGTTTCGCTATTCACATCCGTTGCAATTGCATAAACGTTATTGAGTTGCGCAGCTGCCTTTTGCAGCCTTGCTTCTGTTCTTCCGGTAATGATCACTTTATTCCCTTTTTGGCTTAACAGTTTAGCTGTTTCGAAGCCGATGCCTGAGCCACCGCCGGTGATCAGGATTGTTTTGTTTGTTATATTCATGGTTATTTTTGTTATGATTTGTTTTATTTATGTTGATTATTGCCTGTTATTAATAGACCGATCGGTCTATTAATGGTCAAAAAAATCATTCCCGGTTTTGCTCAATTTCTGCTTTCAGCATATCAGTTATTAACTGCATATGGCTATTGCTGCTTTGCACGCGGCTTATTAATACGGCGCCCTCAATCATCGTAAACATTTTAACGGCGAAGGTGTCGGCATTAAATGTTTCTTTAAATTCTCCCGCTTTAACCCCTTGACTTACCACATTTGCAATCCTTTTTTGAGATGCAGCAATTGCTTCCCTTACCCTTTGTTTAATAACTGGGTTAGTATCATCGGCTTCGGTACCAAAATTCAGAATCGGGCAGCCGCCATTGTTGCTTTTAGTAAGCCGTCCGTTGTAAAAATCAAGTAATGCGAAAAGTTTTTCCTGTGAAGTTGTTTTGCTTTCCATGCTTCCGTCAATAGCGGCGCCCAACGACTTAATGAGGTAATTGAATACTTCCAGGCATATTTCATCTTTATTTTCGAAGTTGCCATAAACGCCACCTTTGGCCAGCTTGGTAGCCTCCATAATATCGCTTATAGCAGTACCGGCCATGCCTTTCTGATTAAAAATTGGCGCGGCTTTTTCTATTATAAACTGACGTGTTCTTTCTGCCTTTGTCATTGTGGCACAAATATAAACCGTTCGGTCTTATTTATGCAAATTTATTTTCACTGGCAGCCAATTATTACAATTTAAATCAATTTTTCAACCCAATAATAAATATGATGTATATTTAGCACACTTAAGCTAATTTATGAATTTTAAACCATTACTAACCCTTTGTTGTATTGCGTTACTATTCGCATCCTGCTCGCATGTTTATACCCCTGCGCTTTATCACCAGGATATAGCTTATCAACCCAAACCAGCATCATTTGATTCGGTAAAGGCCAGAAATTATATTTCCGGTGGCTTCAATGCTTATTCCAACACCTTCTACAATGACTTTTTGGTTAGTGGACAACTTAATTTAAGCCGTGGATATGTCTTTAAAAATTTCAACATAGCCTATGGAGCCTTTGGTGTTTTTGGCGATTATCAAAACGGGGCGATCAGCCAGGGACAGCCGAATTATTTTTCAGATAAATTTTTTGGCGCAGTTGGCGGCAGGTTTTCTGCAAATGCTTACGTCAATTCGGACAGGGTAGATTTCAGATTTATAGGTGTGGAAATGGCTTACAGCCATGAATTCGGATCGTATGCTAATTTCAGACAGTACATAAATACACAGCCCAATTATTATGTTGATCCAAGAACCAATTTATTTACCATCGGCTTAACTACCGAAGTGTACTTTCATAATGTTGGCAATACCGGATTTCAACATGGTATCCGGGGATTTTTAGGCACAACGCTCGGTTATAACGAGCTGAGCACCACGTATTATACGAGCGAAACTGCAACCGACAGGATGTTCCGCAACATATTCCCTAAAGTTAGTTACTTTATTACTTTTAAAGACTTTTTTGGCACCATTGAGGCCGGGCAAAATTTTATGCTAAGATTTGGTTATAAGTTTTAGTTATTCGGAGTAGATACTTCCAACCCTGTCTCTTAAATTATATCCTGAGGCCATTACCTCGCCGTAGGCTCCGGCCGTACGGATAGCAATCAGATCGCCGCGATACGATTGCGGAAGCTCCACATCTTTTTGAAAACAATCCGTGCTTTCGCAGATAGGCCCGACAACATCGTAGTGAATGATTTGAGATGGGTCTTCTTTCCCACTTCCAGGCTTCCGGATTTCCTGACTTTCGGACTGACTCAAATTCTCAATCAAATGATAAGCCTGGTAAAGCATCGGGCGGATCAGTTCCGTCATTCCGGCGTCTAATACCAGGAAATTCTTTTTCAGCCCATTTTTCACGTATAATACCCTCGAGATCAATGCTGAACATTGTGCAACCAGGGCACGGCCAAGCTCAAAATGCACTTCCTGCCCGGGCTTAACATCTAAAAAATCACTAAAAACTTTAAAATAGCTTTCAAAGTCGGGGATGCCATTGGCATCGGGGTGCTGGTAATCCACGCCCAGGCCGCCACCTGTATTAAGCACTTTAATCTCAAAACCACGATCTTCAAACCAATCCTGGATCTCGTTTACGCGTGTGCATAAGTTTTTATACACTTCCATATCAGTTATCTGGGAGCCAATGTGAAAGTGAATCCCCAAAAATTCCAGGTTGGGGCAACTATGCAAGGCATCAACTACTTCAGGAAGCTGCCAGATGTTGATACCGAATTTATTTTCGTCTAATCCTGTTGTTATAAAATGATGGGTATGCGCATCAACATTCGGGTTAATACGTATGGCTATTTTGGCTGTTTTATTTTTGGCTTTCGCCAGATCGTTAATGATCAGTAATTCTTGCACGCTCTCGGCATTAAAACAAAAAATATCCGCATCCAGGGCAAGGTTTATTTCCTTATCTGATTTACCCACACCCGCAAAAACTATCTTTTCTTTACCAAAGCCATGTTCAATTGCAGCTTTTACTTCATTACCGCTTACGCAATCTGCTCCAAAGCCGAAGGACTGAATAACATCAAGCACGGCTGGATTAAAGTTAGCCTTCATGGCATAATGCACATGAAAACCATATTTGGATGATGCAGCGTGGCAGGCCGCTAGTGTTTTACGTAAAACATCCAGGTCATAGTAATAAAATGGGGTTTCTAATTGCTGAAAGCGGCTTATAGTGTCTTTACTCAACATGTCTTTACTTTATACGCTGTCATGTTGGTGCACAATGACATAGTTATTATTTATTATACCTGAAAAAATCCGAAGTCGCAATTGCAAAATCAGAATAGCCTGTTATGCAAACTTCTTAATATCTCTACCTTATCTGTTGTTTGTATCAGTAAGGACATATTATGATCGCTGCCGCCATAAGATATCATCCTGATTGGAATATGTTTTATTGCCTCCAGCACACGGGCTGCATATCCATGCTTTTCGGCGCCGAAATCGCCAACCACACAAATGATAGTCTGCTCCCTGTCGATGTCCAGGGTGCCAAATGCAAGCAGCGCTGCGGTTATATCATCAAGATGGGTAGTATCATCAATGGTTAAAGATACCGCTACTTCTGAAGTGGTGATCATATCAATAGAAGTTTTATAGCGTTCAAAAACTTCAAATACCCGACGTAAAAAACCATGTGCCAGCAACATCCGGCTTGATTGTATTTTAATGGCGGTAATACCGTCTTTAGCAGCAATCGATTTAATCTTGTCTTTTTCGCTGGTGTTTGTGATCAATGTACCCTGTGCTTTTGGGTCCATCGTATTCAGCAAACGCACCGGGATCTTATATTTCTGCGCCGGGAACACACTTTGCGGGTGCAATATCTTCGCACCAAAATAAGCCAGCTCCGCAGCTTCATCAAATGAAAGCTGTGCTATCGGCTGTGTACCTTTAACAATCCGCGGATCATTGTTGTGCATGCCATCTATATCGGTCCAAATCTGTACTTCATCACTACGGATCCCTGCCCCTATCAATGATGCAGTATAATCACTGCCTCCCCTGCGGAGGTTATCCACCTCACCAAAACTGTTGCGGCAAATATAGCCCTGCGTTATAAATAAATTATTATCGGGATATTTATTAAGTAATGGGGTAATATGCGCCGTTATATAATCTACAATAGGTTCATTATCCTCATCTATCTTCATGAAATCCAGCGCCGGCAGCAATACGGAAGGTACACCAATTTCCTTTAAATAAACATAGTATAAAGTAGTTGATAATAACTCACCTTGTGCCAGTATTATTTTTTCTTCGATGGAAGTAAACAGGTCATTTGAAAAGTTACTGAGCAATCCAAAATGATAATCGATGATCTCTTTTCCCTGTTCAAGAAATTCCTGCTTGGTGAATAATTCTTTTATGAAAATATTGTACTGATTCTTTAACTCACTTATCAAAGCGGCAGCCTTATTTTTATCTCCTGTAAGGTACGCCTGCCCTATTTGCACCAAACTATTGGTGGTACCAGACACCGCTGATAACACCACAATTTGCCTTTGGGCGGGGTCAATAATATCCAGCAGCCGCTTCATCCTTTCAGGACTTCCAACAGATGTTCCGCCAAATTTTAAAACTTTCATTTTTTGTTTCTGTTTACCACAAATGATTGATATTCTTGTATCAATTTTGAGGCGCTAAAAATAGGATTTTAAACCACTTATAACTAATACATGAGCAAAATAAAATTTGGTACAGATGGCTGGAGAGCCATTATAGCAGACGAATATACCGTCGAAAACGTAAAAAGGGTAGCATATGCCACTGCGCTGTGGCTCAAAAAATCTGTTGATAACCCCTCAGCAGTAGTAGGTTGCGACCCACGATTTGCGGGGCCCTTATTTGCAGACACCACTGCATGCGTATTAGCATCGCAAGGTGTAAAGGTTTTCAGGGCCTCAAATCCCTTCGTTTCTACCCCTATGATCTCTTTAGGCACTGTACGTAAAAATGCTTCAGCCGGTATCATAATTACCGCAAGCCATAATCCGCCATCCTATAATGGTTATAAAATTAAAGCAGCCTATGGCGGCCCTGCAACGCCCGATGAAATTGAACAGGTTGAATCGGCTATCCCGGATACCATCGACCTTAAATTAAAATCGGTAGCCGAATATGCGAAAGACGGCCTGATTGAATTTGTGGACCTGGAAGATATGTATGTGGAACATGCAGAGAACAGCTTCGACATTGCTGCCATCCGCGACAGCGGGCTTAACTGGGCGTACGACGCCATGTATGGCGCCGGACAAAACGTAATGCGCCGCCTGTTCCCCGATATTACTTTTTTACATTGTGACGATAACCCCGGCTTTGACGGACAGGCGCCTGAGCCTATTCAACGTAACTTAAAAGAGTTTGAAGAGATCATTAAACTTTCTGACGGCGAAATTGCTTCGGGTTTGGTTACTGATGGCGATGCAGACCGTATAGGGTTATATGACCAGGATGGTAACTTTGTAGACTCGCACCATATATTGCTTTTGCTGATACATTATATGCACAAAGTAAAGGGCGAAAACGGCGAAGTTTATTCTACCTTTTCCTGTACCAGCAAAATACAAAAGCTTTGCGATGCCTATGGTTTAAAGAACACCGTTACCAAAATCGGTTTTAAATACATTTGCGACCTGATCGTTAATTCTGGCAATCCATTTATGGTGGGTGGCGAAGAATCGGGTGGTATAGCGGTAAACGGCCATATTCCTGAACGGGATGGGATCTGGATTGGATTGATGATCTGGGAATTTATGGCAAAAACCGGTCGTAGCCTCAGTGACCTTGTACAGGAAATTTACGAGGTGGTTGGTAAATTCGCCGTGGAGCGTTATGACCTGCACGTAACCGAAGAATTAAAACAAAAGATCATTGCTACCAGCAAAGCCGGAAATTATAAAAACTTTGGCAGCCTTAAAGTGGTAAAAACTGAGGATCTTGACGGTTACAAATTCTTTTTTGAGGATGGCACCTGGGTAATGATCCGCCCTTCGGGCACTGAACCTGTTTTGCGTGTTTATGCCGAAGCACCGGGATCAGCCGAATCATTCAAAATATTGGATATTGTAAAAGCTGAATTATTAAAATAATTAAAGCTTATTTTAGGAAAGGGCTTGCCGAAAGGCAGGCCCTTTTTTTTTACCGTTTTTTCATGCTTACCAGCTTGGCAATTTGTTTATCACTCTTTGCCCCTCTGTCAATAAAGGCTGATATCTGTTTTTTAAAGAATAAAAAACAACCAAGCGTAAGCATAACAATACCGTTTACTATAATACTTGCCAAACTTGATTCCTTAAAAACCACCTGGCCGGGATACAGGAAAACCCACATAACGGATTTCCACCCTAACAGGTTAAAATTATACAATGCGAAAGTAACAAGGAAAACAATTACTGAATTCACCCAAAACCAATTACGTTTTACTGCCAGTTTCCACATAATAAAATAAGCTATTATTAATCCGAGGTTTCCGCCTTGCCTTAAAATAAACATATCGTTCGCAAATCGCTGCTTAAAGATCATGCGGCTTGGCATTGCGGCATCATTATACAAAAAGCTGTAATCGTATAAAGAAGTTAAGGTATAAAATGCATAAATAAACAGCCAGCTTGCTATAAAATGAATTATCAGCTGCCTTACATTTAATTTTAATAAAAAACTTCTCATGGTAACTTTAGGTGAATTGCAATATTAACATTTTAAAATTAAAAAAAATATTCAGGGCGAATTAACCAGGGAAATCGCTTTTTAATATTTATCGGCGGTTTTGGCTGAAGCCTCATTTTAATTGTCATTTTGCCGCCCCATAAATGGGACGGCAATGAATTTAGAATTTTGATTGCTTGCATTCATTGCCGTTTGGCTTCAGCCAACGGTTAAAATCGAAGCCACTAAACGGCTTTAGCTTAAAATTATACAGCTTAGTATCTTAAACGCGATTTCCTTGAGCGAATTAACATTTTTATTGAAATTATAGATAAAACAGTTTTAATCGGGAAAAAATGAATGCTTAATAACATTCCAATTTTACAACATTCCAACAATTCCCTTTATCTTTGCAATGCAAAACGTTCTATCGCTGCCCCGCCCAGGCGGGGCGGAGGAAAGTCCGGGCAACACAGAGCATCCTGCTTCCTAACGGGAAGGCGCCGGCAGCCGGCGACAGCAAGTGCCACAGAAAATAAACCG
>JAQBOU010000031.1 GCA_028287865.1 Mucilaginibacter sp.
CGGTTTAACCCGGTTTACATAATTCATATTTCCGGCCGCCCAGTAAAAAGTAGCCGAGTCTTTAACCATACCCTCTTCGCGAATAGTTTTATAAACATCGTTAAAGTTTGCACCTGTATGTATGTAAAGGTATTCCTGTTTATTGGTAACGTTAGGACTAAAATATTTAAGATAATAATTAAGACCGGTAAATGCTAGTGCTATGATCAGAATGATCACCATGGCAACTATAAATTTTCTCAAGGTTCCGCCCGATGATGCCTTTTTTTGTGCAGCCATTTTTAGGATATATTTTATTTTAATTTTTGAAGGGCCATCAAACCACCGGTTAAATTTCTAACCTGCTGATAACCATTTTGTATTAACAATAACCGGGCAGTTTCACTTCTTATGCCTGCCCTGCATATAACAATGATTTCTTCAGTTTTGTTATAAGCAATTTGATCAATGCCTTCCTGTAATTTTGATAGAGGAATATTTTTACCGCCGATATTGTATGTGTGGTATTCAATCACTTCGCGTACATCCAGAAGATTTAAACTTTCTTCATGCCGCAAACGGGTAAAAAGCTCTTGTGCCTTAATTGGATCCATCTGGTTTTTTGCCCTGTGCAACGGTAATATCAATCCGGGTTCCCAAACTTATCTGGGTTACAGAATCAGTTTTCATTGGGGATTGCGCCACCACTACCACATTGGTCGAGTCAGTGATCTCACCCTGATAACTGATAGTTCCTAACGTTAGTCCGGCTCCTTTTATTGCAAACTTAGCGCCGTTCAGGTCAAGGTTCACCACATCGGGGATGTCCACTTCACTCGGGCCTGCGCCATTGCCAAGGACAAGGTCTATTTTCGAGCCTTTTGGAAGTTTTGTTCCGGCTTTAATAACCTGGCCGGCAAACCTTACTTCCAGCACGTGGTTAGCAATATCGGGTTTAAAGGTAGTATCGCCGACTTTTAAGCCATAATTAGCGATTATCGCCACTGCTTCACGATAAGTATAGGGTTCAAGATCGGGGAGCGCTACAGGTGGGGCCTGCCGGGTAACAATTGTTAAATAAATGGTGCGGTTTTCCTTTACATAAGTTCCCGAATCCGGGTCCTGTTCAACAACAGCGCCGGGTGGTTCGTCAAGCACGTAAACTGAATCTATTTTATATTCAAAACCCTGATCTTTCAGCAAGCTCATTGCTTTTTCAATAGACATGCCTTTTAATTGCGGTACAGGTATGCCGGTGCCGTGCCGTGTGTAAAACCCTAAACTAAAAAAAACGATCAGTACAATTAAAAGTACCGAGCCTATAGCCAGCAGTACGGTATTGCGGAATTGTTTAGTTTTTAAATATGCCCCAAATTTACTCATTTCATTAAAATGATCTTCATAGTCAATTAGCAATCAAACATAGGGAATATTTCGGAATTCGGGATTTGATTTTCCTATTTACTGTTATACAATAAAGGATTAGATAACCAATTGAAATAAACATTTCAAAAATCGCACTTAAAATCCGAAATTGAAATTCCGGTATCCGATATCAAAAAATATTATCTTTGACACGTATGACAGCTAAAAACATTGCCTTGCTTGCCGGTGGATTTACCGGCGAATACGAAGTTTCTATCAAAAGCGCTAAAAATATAGCTGCTAACCTCAATCCTGCCAAATACGCGGTGTATACCATTTTAATAAACCGCGACCATTGGTTTTACCAGTCGGAAAATGAGATTGTTGACATTGATAAAAACGATTTCAGTATCATGCTGGATGGCAAAAAGATACAATTTGATTTTGCATTTATCACCGTACATGGTACACCGGGGGAGGACGGAAAATTGCAGGGTTACCTGGATATGCTCAGCATTCCCTATAACACCTGCGATGCAACCACCTCTGCAATTACCATGAACAAAGCGTATACAAAAGCCATTGTAGAGGGTATTCACGGGCTGCACACAGCTAAATCAATGCGCCTGCTGGAGAGAGACATGCATGATGTTGCCATTATAGCAGCCTCCCTTAAATTTCCGCTGTTTATTAAGCCGAACAATGGCGGCAGCAGTGTAGGCATGAGCAAGGTTTATAACGTGGCCGGTTTGCCGGATGCCTTAACAAAGGCTTTTAATGAAGATGACCAGATCCTGGTGGAAGAATTTATTAAAGGCCGTGAATTTAGTATCGGTGTGGCCCGTTTGCACGGTAAGATAAAAGTTTTACCCGCCACAGAGATCATTACCTCCAAGGACTTTTTTGATTACGAAGCAAAATATACCGACGGTATCTCAAAAGAAATAACACCTGCCGACCTGCCGCCGGCTAAAACCGAAAAAATAGCAGGGATAGTTACAGAAGTTTACCTCCGGCTTAACTGCAAAGGTATGGTGCGGATCGATTTTATTTTACTGGAGAATACTAACGAATTTTACTTTATTGAAATTAACACCACTCCGGGCCAGTCTGCCGCCAGCCTTATCCCGCAGCAGGTACGGGCCGCAGGTATGGACCTGTCTGAATTTTATGGAGATTTGATTGAAGGATAGCCGGATAAAAATCGGGTGTTCCATTTTTTGAGAAGGAACGCGTGGAACGTTTGGAACGGGTGGAACACTTGAGGTAAAAGTGCTTAGTTTATTGATTATCAAAATATTATATCGTATAAATAAACAAAAACTTTATTCTGATTATGTCGTTAAAATCGCCTGGAGAAAAGTCAGCCGAGGTATTAAGGCATTTTTAAATGAAACGCATTGATATCATAATCCTGTAAATAAAATACCGTAAACTATAAATTTAACAATCCATCCCCGGGTAAATTTGTATTACATTAAATGATTTCAATCATGACGGTAATAACAAAAATATTATATGAACTGGCCCATATGGGTTGGGATATCTATTGGGGATTGGCGCTGGGTTTTATTCTTTCATCCCTGATCCGGGCATTTGTAT
>JAQBOU010000262.1 GCA_028287865.1 Mucilaginibacter sp.
TTGAACAGCAAATGGTCCGAGGCTTATAGAAAGCAGGACAAATCCTGCATTTGTTAGCTGACCGATCCATTTACCCGCCTCCGTTTTAAGGATAACGGATACAAAGGACTGGTCGCCGGAGATAAAGTTTTGGATATAAAAATCGTCAAAGGTAGCATTGGGCAATATTTTAGTGAAGTTACCTGGATTGATCTCTTCTGTTTTTTCTGTTTGCCGGTGCAATATTCCTTTGCCCGAAAGAACAAGTGCTATTGGGGTTTTTGGATCGTAATGTTTTTTCAGATGTTCAAGAGAATCGATGCCAGGTACTTTTTTATCAATAGTTAGCTGATTCCCATTGGCGGTGACTTTGCAGGAATGGATCATGATTGTCCCGTCCTGGTTCAGCCCGATATGGACTCCGGCTACCTCATTGATCCTAAAGTACTGTTCCAGCATAGCGATCAGCGTAAGATGGTAGGTTTTATAAAAAGTACGCTTACTACCTTGGAGGACGTTTTGGTACGCGAGCTGAAAATCCATTTCAGGATCGGGATCCGGGACAGGATAGGAGTGCCGTTTGAACTCAGGTCATTTTCTGTCCGTTCTATGCCGCCCAGCAGAATAGTATCCTCACTGTGTACGCGCAAACTGGATTCGAACTTGCTGATCGACTGCGGCGGCGGTGAGCCATCGGTCGGTATGGACGTAAAATCTGATATGTTTACTTTGATTCCCAGTGTTACGTCATCGTCTCCCGAAACGATCGGTTTGATATCTACGGAAAGGTTGGCTTCAACGGGGGTGTACGTATTAGAAAAAACAGACGAGGTGCTTGATGCAGACGGATATAGATTTTGGGTAGTGTTTTTATAATACAGCTTGCTGCCGATACTCAAGGTTGCAGTATGTCCGTTCAGGGCAGTTAATTTTGGCACCGACCTTATCTCGGCGTTATTGTTGGCTTCTGCTGCCTGGAGCGAAACATAGAAGTTAGGGACTACATGCCCTAAATTGATGGACGTAAATTTGCTGATACTGGTTAAAAAGCTGTTGACCCCGCTAGCGCTGACAGTGAAATTTATTCCCGGCAGGACGGTTCCGCCTGTTTTAACACTATCTGATACCCCTGCAGTTATTCCTGTCGAGATCGTCCGGGTCTTATGAAAGTCGATCATGGTAACTTCTATCAGTATCACCGGCACCAGTTCATCCAGCTGCCGGATAACGCTTTCAATTTCCCTGATCTGGGCGCTGGACCCTGACAGCAGGAGGGTATTCTGCTCCCTGAACTCTTTGATCTCCACCCCTCTTTTCCAATCAGCAGGAATCATGGCAACAATGGTATCAATGGACCTGTTCTGCAAATGAACAGCCTTGAAGGTCCTTAAACCTTCCAGCTTTTTATCCCCGATCAGGTAGATGCCATTTTCAGATTGAAAAGTATAGTCGGTGCCCTTGAACAGCAGTTTCAGGAATTCCTCGTAAGATATATCATTTACATGGATATCGATCGTGCCTTTTATATCCGAATAAATAGAGTAGTTATAATTCAGTTCCTGAGAGGCTTGTTTAACCAGGTTAATGATCTGTCCATTTGCGGCATCGGCAGAAATTACCTTTTGGCCGTTGACCACGCGGCTGAATACGCCGGTAGACCCGGTTGCGGCAGCAGACGGGCCGGAAGATTTGAATACCCTTCTTACGGCTGTGCTGTTGTCCCCGTTAACATACAGTTCTTCGTTTTCTCCCAGCGGCTGAAAAAGATAATAACCGTCACTGGTCCTTACCATCTTAATCTCGTTGGTATAAGCCAGTTTATCCATGGCGGTTTCAAAAGGTGCCGCAGCAATAAAGCCGCTTACTTTTTTGCCCAGCAGCGCGTTGGGCACCATCACATTTTTACCGGAGATCCTGGTGATCTTTCTGGCAACGCTCGTTAAACTGTCATTGTCAAGCGTTAAAGACAGCGTGTTATCGGCCCGGTTATAAGTCGCATTTATTTCTTTTGGCGCGTACTTGGTGAACTGCACAGGCTCCTGGTAGGGGGTGATATAAATAATGGCGCCTACCACTGTTATATCCAGGTTGTATTTCTGGGCAAGGAACACCAAAATGTTGGATGCCGTCACATCGTTTAGATTATCATTGATCGGAAAAGTCAGCTTGGGATCCACGCTGATGCTCAAATTATTGGAACTCGATATACCCAGCAAATACTGCTGGATAGAGCCGTTCACCTGTAGTGATACTTTCTGATTTAAGCCAGGTATAGTACGAGCCAGGCTGTCCATTTTTTTCTGGATAATCTTTACCCGGCTGGTTTGCTGCGCCATGATGGAAAACGGACAGACAAACAGTAAGAGAACAAAAAGCCATCCGGTAAGTTTTTTATACATATAAGGTTTAGTAGTTAAATAAAAGGGGATAAATTTCTTCAATGGAGGTCAGGTTTTCAGCAAATAGCTTAAAGGCGTTTTTAGCAAGGGTTTGTACGCCCCGGTCCTTTAAAAGATCCTGTATGTACATATTTCCTTTTTTGATCTCAAACGCCAGTTCCTGATCGATCGGAATCACTTCATAAACAGCCTTCCGGCCCTTGTAGCCGGTATAATAACATTGCTCGCATCCTTTGGGGATACAATGCCGGCTAACTTTGTTATAAGGTGCAAATTGTTTAGGATAAAGACTTTCATCGAAGGTTTTTTCTTCTTTGCAGTGCGGACAAAGCAGCCTCACCAGGCGCTGTGCAACAGTGGTATTTAAGGTGCTGGCCACCAGGAAAGGAGGTATCCCCATATCGATCAGGCGGGAAACGGTTCCCCAGGCCGAATTGGTGTGGATGGTAGATAACACCAGGTGGCCTGTTAAAGAAGCCCTGATGGCCATATTAGCCGTTTCTGTGTCCCTTATCTCGCCCACCATGATCACATCCGGGTCCTGGCGAAGGAAGGTCCTCAGGGCCGCCGCGAAATTTAAACCGATCGATTCTTTCAGTTGTACCTGGTTGACCCCTTCCAGCGTATATTCAACCGGATCCTCAATAGTCAAAATGTTCCTGGTTTCCTTGTTTAATAATTTTAAGGTAGCATATAAAGTGGTGGTCTTGCCGGAACCGGTGGGGCCGCTGATCAGTAAAATACCGTTGGGCCTCTTCGCGCCCTGCAGGTAATTTTCCAGGTCAAAGGTAGAAAACCCGAGGCTGTTCAGGTCTATTTCGGTCGCATCATTGTTTAATAGTCGCAGCACCACTTTCTCACCATGCAGGGTGGGTAAGATGGATACCCTGATGTCAAACTGCTGGTCACCCTGTTTAAAGTTGATCCGTCCATCCTGGGGCAGGCGCTTTTCAGCGATATCAAGGTTAGAAATGATCTTTATTTTATTGATCAGCGCCGGGTAGTCGTCTCTTTTTAACAAATAACGTTCTACCATCATCCCGTCTATACGGATCCTTACCCGGCATTTATTTTCGTAGATTTCAATATGGATATCGCTGCTCTTCAGGTTTTTGGCTTCCTGGATCAGATTTGAAAGGAAATTATCCGCATTGTTATTTAACTGCAACTGGATGGAACTCTTTGCGGTATTGTCTTTTATGTAATATTTAGACAATAGTCTCGAAACCTGCACTGGGGATATGGGTTCAAACTGAATTTCCGTATCAAGCAAGATGGTTAGTTCTTCCGCCAGTGTCTTTTTATTTGCCGTTTCCTCGCAGTAGAGTAAAAAATGGTTTTGCACCTTGCTTTTTGGTAAAACACGATAGTGCCACGCCTGGTCCTTGGTAAGCCAGTGTAATTGATCCGTCAGAATAACTATATCTTCTGTGAAGTTCATTTTGTGATAAGGTGAAGCAGCCCGGTATCATTGGTCAGGTCAAAAAGCCCGAACCACCATTCGCCTGCTAAAAATACACCAAAAATTAATCCCTGCAAACCCGCCAGCGGAATATGGTCGCTTTTTTTTGCAGTCAAGCTTTGAAAAACTAACCAAAAGGATAAAATGATTAATAAACTCGTGATATAAAAGAACAGGTAATTAAGAACGGACAGGTAAAAAGCAATGCTTAACAAAAAAAGCACATCACCCATTCCTAATAACTGATCGGTGATATTGATCCATCTCCCGTTCTTAAAATAAAAATAGAGCGTAAGTATAACTAACTGCAAGGTTACAAACCCAATATTTATAAGTACGGGCTGCCACAGTTCCGTTAAGGACTGGCTTTGGACGCGGACAATTACTAGGCAAATGATTAAAACCGGGAACAGGAACCAATAAACGGACCTACTGGAAATATCCTGGATAAACAACAGCAGTAAAATAATCAAAATAGCGATCTTCAGCAGCAACACTTAATCGGGTGTTATTTCTTTCAGGATCTTATCCTGGTCAATTTCCCATACATTGAAGGTGCCGTTGCCATTAAAATCCACTACAGCCGTTGCCCGTGCTGTAAACGTGGTATTGGCAGCACTTACGATCTCAATCCTGTAATTAGCCCGGGCATCCTTACTGTCCGTTACCAGCTTATCCTGTATAAAACCGATCTCAGTAAGGTCTTTTGAATACCTGGAATGTTCGTAAAAATAACTTTGTTCCAGTGCCTGTACGTGGGCCAGTTGTGTTTTGGCTTCCACGCTTTTTGCCTTCGTAATCAAAGGAAGTAAATTGGGTAAAGCCAGCAGCACCAGGATCCCGATAATCACCAATACTACCAGGATTTCCGTAAGGGTATAGGCTTTAAGACGTTTTTGTAAAAAGGTTGAAGGTTTGTTCATTGTTTAATTAGAAAACTAATGTAATTACTTTTAACAGATTTCCAATGAATTTATTAAATAAAGTTAAAACAGATTATCCTGCCAACAGACGATGATAGATTCCATCTTTAAATTACTTGCATAAAAACGTAAACTGAAGATCAATATTTGGTGCCTGTGCGACTAATTGATAAAATATATGGGCATCTACCCGAAGACCCGATTAGATTTTTCGGACTATATTTAGTGGATGGCAAATTGGGGCATCTGAACCACTTTTATTCCGTGAGCAGTTGGGAAGGTGCAACATTCAAAGCCTTTGCGAGAGCGAAGATGACGGAAACGCTCGTATTGATAACTCCACGCTCTATCCTGCTAATCTGGCTATATTCTACTTCGACTATATTAGCCAAGGCTTCCTGGGTTAGGTTGCGCTCAATCCTGTGGCGTCTAACGTTTTCAGCCAGTACTTTAATAGCATGAGGATCTCGGAGTTGTGCCACCCATCAAAACTGACGTAAAATCAGTATTGACTTTGAGGCAAATTTGCCTTATTATTGTGAAAAAACTTTATTTCATGTATGAAAAAAATCCTTACTAATAAGAAATTTCTCGCAGTGTACATTTTATGGGTAGGTATCCACACATTCCTTTATTTGTCAAGTGATAAATATTTTAGCTCTGACTTCTGGCCATTTACAGACCACTCCTATGACACAACTTACGATGCCAGTGAATGGTTTGTTTATACAGTTGGGCCTCTGGTACTTTTATTATTAATTACCGCATTCGCAACGATCTAAATCCAACTGTTAACATGAGTAAATTTTTCTTCCCCTTGTTACTTCTACTTTCAGTTTTTAACGCTAAAGGGCAGGATAGCATTTTTGCCGACACTAATGCGATAAAATATCACCCAGCCTCAACTAATACCCCAGCTCCACAGCCACAGCATTACAGTGGTGAAGTGTTACCAGAACCTATTGATTATCAGTTCAATGATCCATCGGTAAGACCACCCAACGACTTTAAAAATCCCTATGATGATGTAAAATTCCGGATACTACTCCACAACCTGTAGTGCAGAAAGAGTCTATGAGTGACGAATTAAAAGACTTCGCCTCTGCTCCAGCATCCCGTGAAACACAATCAACAAACACCAATTTTGATTGGAATAAAACAAATGCAGACCGTTTCGCACATTCTCCCTGCATAACGACGCTGGGCTTTGATCCAAATGCTGATCCGAAGGTTCAGGAACAAAGGTATGAAGACTGTGAATCGGATTTAAACCAGCAGACGTTGAAGAAGGGATTTATTATTGGGTTTATAATCGTAGGTCTGTCTGTGTTGATCTACTTCGGCATTAAGTCCAGTAAAAACTGATAAAATGTGAATCACCCGCCGTTGTTGCTGTACTTTTACAATATTGTTTCATTAACAATTCACTGTATTCGAGTATTTATGATATAAGTCATTGACAATAGTGATATAATTATACATCGCGCCACATTTGGGATGTCGAGGCCACCGGTTCGAATCCTGCTAATAAGTAAAATAAGTTACAGTACAAACTGGGTAACACTTTCCTAACAGACCACGAATATTCTTAGCTCAATCTTTAAGTGGTATAGCCCAGTATCTTCAATACCTGCTTACTATTTTGCTCCTCGCCGAAAACTTCAAAGTTGAAAGTTTCATCCCTGTTACGGCGAATGATCACATGCTTTGGCGAAGGCAGCAGGCAATGATGGATGCCACCATAACCGCTCAGTACTTCCTGGTAAGCACCCGTATTAAAAAAGCCCAGGTATTGCACCTTACGGGTCTTTGGCATAAACACACTGTTCATGTGCGCTTCCTGGTTGTAGTAATCCTGTCCGTCGCAGGTGATGCCTCCAAGGTTAACACGCTCATATTCCGAATCCCAGTTATTTACAGGCAGCAAAATGTATTTTTGGTTCAGCGCCCAAACATCCGGCAGGTTAGTAATAAAGGAACCGTCCAGCATCAGCCACCTTTCACGATCGTTTTGCTGTTTGCGGCCTAAAACTTTATATAAGATCCCTGATGCTTCTGCAACGGTATATTTACCGAATTCGGTGATGATATCCGGTTCCTCCGTATCATTATCCGCGCAGATCTCTTTTATCCGGCTTACAATTTCATTGATCATGTATTCATAATCAAAATCAAAAACCAGCGAATCCTTAAACGGCATACCGCCGCCAATATCAAGCGTATCTAAGGCTGGATTGATCTTTTTGAATTTGCAGTAAAGCGTAACATATTTTTCGAGCTCGTTCCAGTAATAAGGCGTATCAGAAATACCTGAGTTGATAAAGAAATGCAGCAGCTTTACTTTAAAGTTTGGATTGCCTTCTATCTTATTATAATAAAAATCTATAATATCCTCCATGCGCACTCCTAAGCGGGAGGTATAAAACTGGGAGTCGGGTTGTTCTTCAGCCGCAATACGGATACCCAGGTTACAGGGGGTTTCCATCTCGATCTCGTCGTCGTACAGGTTAAATTCTTCCTTATTATCCAACACCGGGATGATGTTTTTAAAACCATCATGCAGCATGTCAATAATGTACGTTTTGTACTGGAAAGTTTTAAAGCCATTGCATATTACCGTAACATCTTTATCAACTGCGCCTTTTTTCTCCAAAGCATCAATCATGGGCATATCAAACGCCGATGATGTTTCCAGGTGAATTTCGTTTTTAAGCGCTTCTTCAACAATGTGCTTAAAATGCGAGCTTTTGGTACAGTAACAGTATTTATAGCTGCCGCGATAGTTATTTTTTACGATAGCCTGCTGAAACAGCAATTTTGCCTGCTGTATTTTTTTTGATATGATGGGCAAATAGGTGAACCGCAGGGGAGTGCCGTACGTTTCTATCATTTCCATTAAATTGAGGTCGTGAAAGTAAAGTTCATCCTCAATGATCTCAAAACCTTCCTGCGGAAAACCTACACTCAGGTCAAGAAACTCTTCGTAGCTCTGCATTAATTAAAATTTTGCGCAAATGTAATTTTTAAACCGAATAATGTGTTAATTCTTAGCAGAATTTTTATAGTAGCAATGTAATTTGTTTTCTGTTAACCGTTAACAGTCGATGGCAGGTGCACCTCCGCCATCATGCACCTTGCGCTGCCGCCGCCATTGATTTCAATTGTATTTATATCCGCGTAGATCAACCTGCCATATTTTGTTAATACTGTTTTTTGCTCTTCTAATAATGCATTATAGGCGTTTTGCGACATTACTATCAAAACTTCGCCTGCTTTATTTTTCACCTCCAGCATATTGCCTGCAAACTGGTTCATCTGGTCAAAAGAAATGTCGATGATCTCTTTGTGATTGGCCATCAGCGATTCTTTAACAACGATCCGTTGGTGCGGGTTTGCAATGCTATCCCGGCAAATAACCGCAAACTTACTGCCTATACACATTAATACATTGGTATGGTAAACAGCTTTCCCACGTTCATCAACTGCTTCAAAAGTAATGGCTTTATACCCGGTTTGTTCACAAAATAAATGTAAAACGTCGCTGTCAGTTCTCGGCGAAAGACAGGCATAGGCTATTTTGTTTTCCCTGTCGAGCACCATACTGCCGGTGCCTTCTAAAAACTTTTCGTCCGCTTCAAAACGGCTCAGGTCAATAACATGCTTTACCACAAAACGGTCTTCCAGTTTGGCAATAATATCCTCACGGCGTTCAAGTCGCCGGTTTTCGGCTTGCATAGGGTATAAAAAGATGCCGCCATCAGCATGAAAAGTAACCCAGTTATTCGGGAATATCGAGTCGGGGGTATAAGGCTCCGGCGTGTCATCAATAACCGTAACATCGACCCCGTTTTCGCGCAGCAGCTTAACCATCCCGTCAAACTCCACCTGTGCCCTTTCGTTTACGTTGTTTTTATCAGCGTCCCTGTTCTGAAAAGCGTTGCTGCCAGCGGTTTCGTCATTAAACCCGAAATTAACCGGCCGGATCATCAATATATGCGAAGTGGATTGTTTGTTGGTCATTTTGTCATTATTTGTCAGGATCAGAATTACAGGATTTTTTAAATTAACAGAATCTATGCCATCTTCTATATTCTGAAAATTATGTCAGAATCAGAATTTACAGAATTTTTAAATTAACAGAATCTATGAATTCACAGAATTTTTAATTTGACAGAATCCATACCATCTTCCATATTCTGAAAATTCTTGAATTCTGATTCAGACCATTATAAAACTTTATCCCTTAAAAGTGGCATACTCATACAATGAAAGCCGCCGCGAGCCCTTGAAAGCTCGGAGGAGGGCATCAATATCAGTGTATCCTTCATCGTTTGCGGATCAAGGTCGCCATTTTCAAACTTTTGTAAAAGCTCATTTACTTTTATAATATCAAACCCCTGCTGCTTAAAGGCCCCAACTGTTTTATCATTCCGGTCGTACCCCAATACCACGCCTTCTTTAAGTGCCAGCAGGTTACATGAATCAGTCCATTGCTCCCGGGCGTCAAAAGGAAAGGTATCGTTACCCGAATAAATGAATTGTGTCTTTTCCTTGCTATGGAGGTCGTTCTTACTGATATCAGCAAGCAATTCTTCAATAGAGTTAAAGGTCTTTGGCTTTTTCCCTTTTGTAAACTGAACTATCTCGGGTTTGTCTTTATTTTTTTTATCTGCAAACCACGATCCGGGTTCATTGCTTTCCATTACATTTTCTGCAACGGCGAGCGACCGGAGCAATACCCACGTATTGCGTTTTACCTGGGTAAAAACAGTATCGATATGCATGTAGTCGCGCTTATGGGGTATTTTAACAATGGTGACTTTTTCAACCACATCGTTGCTAAAAAGTAGCTTAATTGCCTCGTTTGCCCCGCTTACCGAAGTCCGTTCGCTGCAACCTATAATAAGATGCTGCGGACTTACCATCATCACATCACCACCTTCGAGCGTCGTTTTCTGATCATTGTCTTCGCCCGGCCGCAAAAAATGCTGGATTGTTTCTGGTATTTCCAGGATATTGTCCCGGTATGCTTCAAAAAGGGGATGGGTGAAAAATATGTACCGCACCAGCAGTGTTTCCCGTGCCCTGGCCTTTTTTGCAGGTTTATTTAACAGCATATAGTTATTTATAGCGATACCAATATCCCTCGAAAATATAAGGTTCGGGATAGGGGCGAAAATCATTTCGTCTTCCGTTAATGAGCCGGAGATAAAGATCTTGGCAAGTTCAACCGGGTCAGTTTCAATTAGTTTTAGTTGCAGGCGGTAGTTGCAGCTTTCAATTGCACAAACCGAAGCCACCAATTTCTTGCGGGTATCATCATCATGCAAAATATCTGCCAGCAGGGTTTGAATTTCAATGTCTTTGTTTGATGCATGGAAGCCTTTATCATCCGGTTTAAAAAAAGAACGTTTATTTTCTTCCGCATCAATCTGTTTAAGTTTGCCCTTTATTTTATCAGGGTCAAGGAAATACATCAACAGCTTAACATAATAATCATATTCGTTTTTGCGCATCGTATCCAGGTGCACAATGTCTTCAAACAGCCAATCCTGTGCTTTTGATGGCACAACCTTTCCCAATCCGTTGTCTGGGCTATGGATCAGCAGGGTACGCAGGTTGCCAATTTCGGAGGTTACATCTAATTTAAAATCGCTGTCGCTAAGTATCATAAATGGTTAATAGAGGAACAAATCTACATATTTCGGATTTCTCACAATTGTTTATTTTCAATGGCGTTCAAGAAGGCTTCGCCGTTTCGGATTTTAAATGTTGAATGTTGTAGTTTTGAATTTTGAAGATCAACCATAATAGTTTTCTCGTTATCATTTTTTTAAAAACTTAGCTTAGGGTCTTTCAGACTTCCCGACTTCGGACTAAAAAAAATCATTAATTTTGGCGGATGGATTTTATTGTTGAAGCTGCTGTTAAAGCTATTAAGCATTTATATGATACTGACGTTGCCCCGGGGGACGTAAACTTACAGGAAACACGCAAAGAATTTGAAGGACAGGTGACCGTTGTAACGTTCCCGTTTACCAGGTTTTCGAAAAAATCCCCCGAACAAACCGGAGTTGAAATAGGCACCTTTATCCAAAATGAGTTAAAAGAGGTATCAGGGTTTAATGTTATTAAAGGATTTTTAAATATTTCATTAGCCGATGATTACTGGATAACCCAATTATACCATACCATTTTACCCGCAGATTTTGCTTCTTTTAAGCCAAACGGCGCAAAAGTGATGGTTGAATATTCATCGCCCAATACCAATAAACCCTTGCACCTGGGGCATATCCGCAATAACTTATTAGGCTTTTCGGTTGCCGAAATTTTAGCAGCAGCCGGATACGAGGTAATTAAAACAAACCTGGTTAATGACCGGGGCATCCATATCTGCAAATCAATGCTGGCATGGCAAAGGTTTGGCAATGGGGAAACGCCTGAGTCATCAGGCTTAAAAGGCGACCACCTGGTGGGTAAATATTATGTTTTATTTGATAAGGAATATAAAAAACAAATAGAAGAATTAAAAGCTGCAGGCCAAACTGAAGACGATGCAAAAAAGAATGCACTGCTGATAAAAGAAGCCCAGCAAATGCTGCAACAATGGGAAGCAGGGGATGAAGAGGTACTCAGTTTATGGAAAACTATGAACAGGTGGGTATATACCGGTTTTGCTGAAACCTATAAAGAGCTGGGCGTAACCTTTGATAAATTCTACTACGAATCGGATACTTATTTATTAGGAAAGGATATTATTGAAGAAGGCCTTGCGAAAGGTGTTTTTTTTAGAAAAGATGATAACTCGGTATGGATCGATCTTACCGAGGAGGGTCTTGATGAAAAATTAGTGCTTCGCTCAGATGGGACTTCTGTGTATATGACCCAGGATATGGGTACTGCCCAGTTAAAGTATAATGATTTCCACATGGACAGGTCGATATATGTGGTGGGCAATGAGCAGGATTATCATTTTAAGGTATTGTTTACTATTCTTAAAAAATTAGGTAAGCAGGGTTCTGAAGGATTATTCCATTTATCATACGGAATGGTTGATCTGCCGTCAGGTAAGATGAAATCGCGCGAAGGAACGGTGGTGGATGCAGATGACCTGATGGCTGAAATGCAGCAAACTGCGAAAGTACAAACCGATGCCACAGGCAAAGTGGATGGTTTTAGTGAAGAAGAAAAATTGCACTTATACCATATAATAGGTATGGGCGCATTAAAGTATTTTTTATTGAAAGTTGACCCTAAAAAGCGGTTATTGTTTGATCCCAACGAATCTGTTGATTTCCAGGGCCATACCGGGCCATTTATACAATACACCCATGCGCGTATCAGATCTGTTTTAAACCGTGCCGGCCTTTTGGATATAGCAGGGGCGGCAGCTTATGATCAGTTAGCTCCGGAAGAGCGGGATCTGATAGTTGCTTTAACGCAATTTCCTGAAGCCATTAAATTAGCGGCAGATACCTACAGCCCTGCTATAATTGCCAACTATGTGTATGAGCTTGCTAAAACCTTCAATAAGTTTTACCACGAAAAATCAATTTTACAGGCAGAAGATGAAGCATCCAAACAATTCAGGTTGCAGCTATCAGCAGCATCCGGTAAAGTAATTAATAAAGGAATGAAGCTATTAGGGATTGAAGTTCCCGAGCGGATGTAATTTCAGTATCACCTTAAGCCATCCAGCTTAAAGTAACAGGCGCAATTTAAAGCAGTTTGCATAGGCAGTTAACCGTAAACTGCCTATGCAAACTGCCTGTTATTATCTCCAGTGCCCTCTGTGCCATGCGTAGCCACGGGGACCATGATTCCATCCGCCGTGTACCCATGCGCGCCCGGCTCTCGGTCTTGCCCAATAGCCACGTGTATAAATGTATCTGCCGCCGCTCCATACCCAATCGCCATCGATCCAAACGGCGCCGGCATAAGGGGCTACTGGCCTTTCATAAACGGGTTCAACAGGTTGATCATATACATAGTAGCTTCCTGCACATGATGACAGTAACAAGGACCCTGCTAAAGCA
>JAQBOU010000056.1 GCA_028287865.1 Mucilaginibacter sp.
TACCAATGTTCAGTCGAAGGCAATTGTGAAGATCAC
Source organism: Mucilaginibacter sp. (assembly GCA_028287865.1). Taxonomy (GTDB): domain Bacteria; phylum Bacteroidota; class Bacteroidia; order Sphingobacteriales; family Sphingobacteriaceae; genus Mucilaginibacter. The sequence continues at coordinate 37 of JAQBOU010000056.1, forward strand.
GCCAATGGAAATTGCTGATTTAAAAAAGAACAATTTATATTAGAAATAATATAATAATTACAATTAACGTTAATTAATACTAAAGCCAAAACAATGTTTGGATCAAAATTAGACATATTAGATCAGCAATGGATTGATGTTGTTTTTTCAGATCGCAACAAATCATACGGTGCGTACGAACTTAGAAGGGATAACGGGCGCAATACCCGCAATGCCCTGATAATAGGCGTTATCGTATTTGTTGTTGCCATTTCTGCAAATACCATCCTCAATATGATTGAAGGATTTATTCCCAAAGCAAAAGAGAAAGTAAAAATTACCAACGTGGTGCTTTCGCCACCGCCGGTGGACCTAAAAAAACCACCTCCGCCGCCTCCGCCTGAACCGCCAAAACCAAAAGTTGATCAGGTAAAATTTCCTCCTCCGGTTGTTAAACCAGATGTTGAGGTAAAAGAACAACCGCCAACTGTAAAAGAATTGGAAGTTGCGGATCCGGGTCAGAAAAACCTGAAAGGCGATAAAAATGCCGATGTAAATATTGACGAACCTGTAGGTACTTCAGATCAGAAAGTTACTGAAGAAGATCCTAATAAGATCTTTACCGCGGTGGAGCAACAACCGGAGTTTCCGGGAGGCGTAGAAGCATTTTATAAATACCTTGGTAAAAGTATCCGTTATCCTGCAGTTGCGAGAGAAAACGGTACGCAGGGACGGGTTATCGTAAGCTTCGTTTGTGAGCGCGACGGTTCTTTAACTGATATAAAGGTTGTACGTGGTATTGGTGATGGTTGCGACGAGGAAGCAATACGTGTATTAAAAGCTTCGCCGCACTGGAAACCTGGTATACAAAACGGACGCCCGGTACGTGTTGCATACAGTGTTCCGATCTCTTTCACACTATCAGAATAGTAAAAGATCAATGTTATCCAATAATAACAGGCAAAAATCGCCCCAAAGGCGATTTTTGCTTATTTTAGGAGTTATCGCATTTATAAGCTTTTGTACTTTAGGGCTGATGATTATCTTTTGGGATAAGATGCTTCCAAGCTTTCCTAAAACCCAAAAAATATTGTATGGCATCCTAATTATAGTTTATGCAGTTATACGTTTTTCAAGACTTTTAAAAAAGGAACGAGATGAAATATAGCTTAAAACTTACAGTAATTGCTGCAATTGTTTCTCTTGCACTTTTTCAAAGCTGCAAAAGGAAAGCAGCGAACAACAATCTTCAGCGCTTTACATCATCCACTACTAAAATTGCCGTAGATGAATCGTTTCAGCCCATTTTTGAGGAAGAGCTTTATATTTTTAAAGCGCTTTATAATAATGTAAACCCAACCATTGTATACGCCCCCGAAAACAATGCAGTAAATCTTTTACTGGACGACAGTGTAAGGGTGGCCGTCCTTTCGCGCGAGTTAAATACTGAAGAACTTAAAGCTTTAAATACCAAAAATCTAAAGCCGATCGTTAACCGGTTTGCAATTGATGCCATTGCTTTAATTGTAAATAAAGTTTCAAATGATACCACTATTACCATAAGCGAAATAAAAAAAATGCTGAATGGTGATACTAAACAGGATAAGAATATCGTTTTTGATAATCCTAATTCAGGGTTGGTAAGGTATTTAAAAAACTTTTCGCGCAACAGGGATTTTAAGCAAAAAAATATTTATGCGCTTAAATCAAATAAGGATGTGATAAAGTATGTGAGTACACATCCTAATGCGATAGGAATAACTGATTTTAGCTGGCTAAACGATCCGGATAAAGATTATGCTGATGCCGTTGATAACGTAAAAATTGTGGGTGTTATGGATGACGTTACTAAAAATGCGTCAAAGGAATATTTTACACCGTCGCAAAACACACTGGCTTTGAAGCAATATCCGCTTACCCGCGATTTATATATCCTTAATTGTACCGGCAGTTTGGGTTTGGGTATGGAATTTGCTGCATTTATGGCAAGTGACCGGGGACAAAGAATAATACTTAAATCCGGGCTATTACCCAATGACATCCCCGGCAGGGAAATTAATATGCAAAACAAGATCAGTACCAGCTTTAATCAATAAGTTAAACTTGCCAACTTATATTAAAATATACACGAAAAAATTATATTATTGTGAAGTAATAAGCTGTAAATCAAACATGGGCAAAGGATTTGCAAAATGACTGTAATAACACAGCCATAAATTAAAAAACAAAGAAGCACTTTCGGGTGCAATTGAATATTAACATAACAAGAAGATTTAATAATTATGATGAAAATGATGAATAAAGTAGCCATCGCAGGATTGGGATTGGTATTTGCGGGGTCATCAGTTTTTGCGCAAAGTTTAGCTGACGCGAAAAAGGCGATAGATGCAGAGCAATATCAGAAAGCAAAATCAATGCTGAAAAACCTTACCGCTACACAGGCAGATAAGGATGAAAATTTCTTTTACCTGGGTTGGGTATATCTTAAACAGGATTATACAGATTCAGCCAAGGCTGTATTTAACAAAGGCATTGCTGTTAACAGCAAATCAGCAATGAATTTGGTAGGATTAGGTGCTGTGGCCCATGTTGAAAAAGACAACTCCACCGCAACATCCGATTTTAACCAGGCTATTGTACTTGCCGGTAAAGGCAATACCAAGCCTTACGTATATATCGGCTTGAGTTATTTATTGCCGGTTAACGGCAGCAGCGTTGGCCCTAACGGTTCGGCAGTTGCTCCGGCTGATGCTGATGCCGCCATAGCGGTTTTAAATAAAGGCAAAGCTGCTAATCCAAAACTAAAAGACGTAGAGTTATCTATTGCATTGGGTGACGCTTATCGCTCACAATTAAAAAGCAATGATGCTTACAGCAATTACTCAGATGCATTGACAATTGATCCAAAATCCCCTGCTGCCAACGTGGCAGAAGGTGTTTTGTGGAAATATGCCGATAACTTTGACGGAGCCGAAAAACAATTCCAGGCAGCATTGGCAGCAGATCCAAATTACGGGCCTGCTTACCGTGAATGGGCCGAAACTGATATTCGCTGGGCGTTTAAAGACCCTGCACAACTAGACGCAAAGATCAAGGAAGCTACTGATAATTATAAAAAATATATCAGCCTTACAGATTATTCGGTTGAATCACAAATGCGTTATGCCGACTTCCTGATCGACTCAAAAGATTATGCTGATCTGCAAAAAGTAGCAACAGACCTGAGTAAAGCAAAAAATTCGAACTTAAGGGTTTACCGTTATTTAGGTTATGCCGCTTTCGAAAACAAGGATTACCCTGCAGCGCTAGCCGCGCTAAGCAAATGGACAAGCGAAGCCGGCCCTAAACGTGTTATCCCTAATGATTATTTATACCTGGGACGTACCGAAATTGCCCTTAAACATGATTCATTAGGTATTAAAGATCTGCGGACAGCTTTGACTTTGGACACCACACAGGTTGATATTTATGGTGATATTGCAAAGTCTTTGTATGCTTTGGGCAGATACCAGGAAGCAGGTGATGCTTACAGAATATATGGTCAAAAATCACGCAGTGCAAAAGTTGCGGATCATTACAGAGAAGGCTTAAGCTATTATCTGGCATTTAGCGATCAAACCGATAAAGCCGCAAAGGACAAATCTTTTAAGCCGGATAGTTCATTACTTACCAAAGCCGACTCTGGATTTACCTACGTGGTTAGAAAAACTCAGCCTAACCCATTTGCTGGTGCTGTTCTTTATCTTGCCTATATCAATGACCAAAAAGAGGTTGATAGAAACAACATTAAAGGATTTGCTAAACCATTTTATGAGCAGTACATACAATTGATTACTGCTAAAGGCGGAACTCCGGCTGATGACGTTAAAAAGAATTTAGCAAACGCCTATGCGTACCTGGGCACCTATGCAGAATATAAAGACAAAGATGAAGCTAAAGCCTTGGACTACTATAATAAAGCAAAAGAAATGAATCCTGACAATGCGCAGGTAAAATATTATTTTGCCAAAAAAGGTGCAGGCAAAAGCAAATAAATAAAATATTTATTAAAGTAGCCCGCTGATATTTTCAGCGGGCTTTTTTATTATCGTACCATTTGTATATTTGCATCATGGAAGTACAGAGTTTGCCCGTTAATTATTTGCCCATCATATTTCAAATGCTGGTGGCTTCAGGTTTTGTGGTTACCACCATGTTTGTAACCCATAAAATAGGCCCGAAAAGAAAAACAAAAGATAAATTAACCCCATTTGAATCGGGTATAGAAGTGATTGGTAACGCACGCACGCCTATTTCGATCAAATACTTTTTGGTGGCCATTCTGTTTGTATTGTTTGATGTGGAGGTTATATTTATGTACCCCTGGGCTGTTAACTTCCGGGAACTTGGTAAGGACGGCCTGGTAGAGATGTTTATTTTTATGGGTACGCTTTTACTTGGTTTTATTTACGTAATAAAAAAAGGCGCACTGGACTGGGATTAAGCGGCCCCACCTAAATCCTCCCCCGGTAGGGGCTTAAAATCTTTATTTTAAATATTTCTAACTGTAAATTAAAGTCTCCCCTTCCGGGGGAGATTTAGAGGGGGCCGGATAATATGTTTAGACTGATTCTAAATATATTCGTCTCATTTACATAGTGTAACTTATACAGTAAATTGTTGTAAATTTGTCAGCATTATAAAGTTTGGATGAGTTTTTGTCTCAAATAGATCATGAGTGATATTCAATTAGTTGATGCGCCGGCAGGTGTAGAAGGAGCAGGATTTTTCGCTACCTCGCTTGATAAAGCAATAGGTATAGCGCGTTCAAATTCATTATGGCCGTTGCCGTTCGCAACCTCATGCTGCGGTATTGAGTTTATGGCCACCATGGGATCACATTACGACCTGGCAAGATTTGGCGCCGAACGCATGAGTTTTTCTCCAAGGCAAGCCGACCTTTTAATGGTAATGGGCACTATCTCGAAAAAAATGGGTCCTGTTTTAAGGCAGGTCTATTTACAAATGGCTGAGCCCCGTTGGGTAATGGCCGTTGGTGCATGTGCTTCGAGTGGTGGTATTTTCGATACTTATTCGGTTTTGCAGGGAATTGACGAGGTAATACCCGTTGACGTATATGTTCCTGGCTGCCCGCCCCGCCCGGAAGGGATTTTAGAAGGTTTTATGCAAATTCAAAAGCTGGTACAAACCGAAACATTGCGACGCAGAAATGAACCGCAATATCAAAAACTATTAGCTTCATACGGTATACAATAATGGGTAAAATAACAAACGAAGAGCTTTTAAAAAAGATCAGCGATAAGTTTAATGACCAGGTAACATTAGTGGGTGAGCCCTTTGGCTTGCTGACCCTTGAAACAGGCAGGGAACAGATAATTGATGTTTTAACTTTTTTAAAAACAGACCCATCCCTTCAGTTTGTTTTTTTAACAGACATCACCGCTATCCATTATCCCGAGCAGGAGAAACAGATTGGCGTGCTTTATCATTTGCATAGCCTGGTAAACAATGTACGCATCCGTTTAAAGGTGTTTTTAACCATTGATGATGTACATATTCCCACTGCCACCGTGCTTTGGGAAGGCGCCAACTGGATGGAAAGAGAAACCTACGACTTTTTCGGGGTCATTTTTGACGGCCATCCCGACCTGCGCAGGATACTGAATGTTGACGATATGTTAGTGTTCCCGATGCGCAGAGAACATCCGCTGGAAGACCCTAACCGTGTAGATAAAAAAGATTATTTTTTTGGAAGATAACAATGCAGAACCATCCGGTATTTACAGATAACGATCCGCAAAACGAACTTTCAACCCTTAACCTGGGCCCAACGCACCCTGCAACACATGGCGTGTTTCAGAATGTGCTGCAGTTGGATGGCGAAAGAATTGTAAGCGGCGTGTCAACCATTGGATACATACACCGTGCATTTGAAAAAATTGCCGAACACCGGCCATTTTACCAGATCACCCCGCTTACCGACAGGATGAACTATTGCTCATCCCCTATTAACAATATGGGCTGGCACATGACAGTTGAAAAGATGTTGGGGATCGAAATGCCCAAACGCGTGGATTATATGCGGATCATTATTATGGAACTTGCCCGTATCAGTGATCATATAATTTGTAACGGTGTGTTAGGGGTTGATACCGGCGCCATCAGCGGTTTTATGTACCTGATGATTTACCGCGAGCACATCTATGAAATTTATGAAGAGATCTGCGGCTCGCGTCTTACCACCAATATTGGCCGTATCGGCGGTTTTGAGCGTAATTTTAATCATATTGCCTGGGATAAGCTTCGTAAGTTTTTAAAGGAATTCCCTGCAGTGTTAAAAGAATTCGAAGCACTGTTTAACCGTAACCGCATATTTATTGACCGTACAAAAGATGTAGCGGCGGTATCTGCCGAAACTGCATTGAACTATAGCTGGAGCGGCCCGTTATTACGTGCTGCCGGCGTTGATTATGATGTGCGGGCAATGGAGCCTTACAGCTCATATGAAGATTTTGATTTCGAGGTACCTGTGGGCACCAATGGCGATGTATTTAACCGTTTCCTTGTGCGTAACGAAGAAATGTGGCAGAGCTTGCGCCTCATTGAACAGGCCCTTGCTAAAATAGAAAAAGAACCTTCGGATATTTTCCATGCCGATGTTCCTGATTTTTACCTTCCTCCCAAAGAAGAAGTTTATAATAACATGGAAGCTTTGATCTATCACTTTAAAATTGTGATGGGCGAAATACCTACCCCTGCAACAGAAGTTTACCACGCAGTTGAAGGCGCCAATGGCGAATTAGGCTTTTACCTGGTAAATGACGGCGGACGCTCGCCATACCGCCTGCATTTCCGCAGACCAAGTTTTATCAATTACCAGATGTATGCACCAATGAGCAGGGGGATGTTATTGTCTGATGCAATTATTAACATGAGTAGTTTAAACGTTATAGCCGGAGAATTAGATGCTTAGAGTTGAAGAACAACAGGCGCCGGTTGAGTTTTCTCCGGAACTGATCAGTAAATTTGATGACATCGTAAGCCGTTATCCCGAAGGAAAACAAAAATCAGCCTTATTGCCTGTACTACACCTGGTACAGGCTGAGTTTGGCTGGTTAAGCGCCCCTGCAATGGATAAAGTTGCAGCATACCTTAAACTACAGGATATTGAAGTTTATGAGGTAGCCTCATTTTATAGTATGTACTTTTTACGCCCGCAGGGTAGATACGTATTAGAGGTTTGCCGCACCGGGCCCTGCTGTTTAGTTGGCGCCGAAAAAATAATGGATCATATTGAGCAACAGCTCGGCGTTAAAGAAGGGGATGTTACGCCCGACGGCTTGTTTAGCTGGCGCGGAGTGGAGTGTTTGGCAGCATGCGGTTACGCACCTGTGCTACAGATAGGCCCTGAGTATACTTTTTACGAAAACTTAACAAACGAATCAGTTGATAAGCTGATAACAGATTTGAAGGCGAAAGGCAATAACTAAAATAATTAAATGACCAGGAACACATTAATTTTAACCGATTCATTGTTTCTGGTAACTGTAATTATTATTCAATATGGAAACGGGGGGTTCGACAAAAATCCCTTATTTTTAAATTTACTGGTTGTGGTGGCTTTGGCAAGCTGCATTATCAGGCATATAAATTATTACAAGCAGACCAAAAGGATATATTAAGCAGCA
>JAQBOU010000063.1 GCA_028287865.1 Mucilaginibacter sp.
GCCATTTTAATGATTTCGGCAATCCGCAGGTTGCTGCATTGCCCGCGCATTTAAAACAATTTATAGTAGATCAGCATTATGAACACTATACACCTGTTGACCAGGCGGTATGGCGCTATGTAATGCGCCAAAACTACAGCTATCTTAAAGACGTTGCTTATTATCCATATATTCCGGGACTACAAAAGGCGGGTTTAACTATTGAAACCATTCCAAATCTGCAGGAAATGAACGATGCGCTGGCTAAAATTGGCTGGGGCGCCGTAACGGTTGACGGATTTATTCCCCCGGCTGCATTTATGGAATACCAGGCCTGCCGCGTGCTGGTAATTGCCGCTGATATCCGCCAGCTAAAACATATCGAGTATACCCCCGCACCTGATATCATTCACGAATCAGCCGGACATGCACCAATCATCGCCGATAAGGATTACCATGAATACCTGAGTTATTTTGGCTCCATTGGCGCCAAAGCAATGTTTTCCGCGCAGGATTTTGAATTGTATGAGGCCATAAGGGCGTTGTCCATATTAAAAGAAATGCCCGATGCCGATGAAGCCGAAATAAAAAAAGCGGAAGACCTGGTTACATACCGGCAGGAAAACATAGGCGAACCTTCAGAAATGGCGCTTTTAAGTCGCCTGCATTGGTGGACGGTAGAGTACGGGTTAATCGGAACCCTTAAAAACCCGAAAATTTACGGGGCTGGCCTCCTGTCATCTATTGGTGAAAGCGTGAGCTGCATGACAGATGATATCAAAAAGTTACCATATACCATTGATGCAGTTAACTATCCGTTTGACATTACAAAAACACAGCCGCAATTATTTGTGACGCCAACTTTCCAAAACCTGATTGATGTGCTCGAAACTTTTGCAAATACCATGGCTTTCAGGGTTGGTGGCAGCTACGGTTTAAAAAAAGCGATTGAAAGTAAAAATACCTGCACAGTTGTTTATAGTTCGGGTTTACAAGTTTCCGGCACATTTACCGATTTCATTGCAGATGAAAACGAGATGCCTGTTTTTATAAAAACAACCGGCCCTTCATCCCTTGCAATCAACAATAAGCAAATAAAAGGCCACGGAAAGGATTATCACCGGGATGGTTTTAGCTCACCGGTTGGAAAACTAACGGGAGGAGCCAAACCTATGGAATGCTTAACCATCACTGAGCTTAATGAGTTAGGCATTAAAGATGGCGAAGAAGCCGTTTTAAAATTCGAGAACGGTATTAACATTAAGGGGATAGTTAAGCAAATACATTCGTCAAATGGAAAAATCCAATTGATAACTTTTGCTGATTGTACTGTTAAGGATAAGAAAGCCAATATATTATTTGACCCCGCATGGGGCGTTTACGACATGGCAGTTGGCGAAAAGATCGACTCCGTTTTTTGCGGCGCAGCAGATAAGGATGCGTTTGTTGAAATAACTTATAAATCGACTATCGAAACGCATCACCCTGCCTATGACCCTAATACTTTGGAGCTTCATAAACTATACCAGCAGGTACGCAACCGCAGGCATACGGGCGGCGATTTCGGTTTTTTGGGTAATGTATGGTTAAGACTGCAAAAAAACCACCATGACGACTGGCTTTGTGCACTGGAAATATTGGAAATACTGGAGCATGAAGAAGTAGAACATGATCTGGCACTTGAAATAAGGACTTTTCTGGAGCAAAAAGCTAAAAATGAGCCTGAGTATAAAAAATTAATAAGCGATGGGTTATACTTAATAAAACATCCGGTTGAGCAAAAATTGGTAGTTTAATGATTTGTTTGTAACCTTGAGAAGTGAACCCATTTATCTATGAATATTATTATAACAGGCGCCAGCAGCGGCGTAGGTTTTGAAGCTGCACTCGAATTAATTTTATCGGGAAAACACAAGGTGATAGCACTTTCCAGGTCGCAGGATAAATTAGAGCGTTTGCTGGAAATTGCACATGGTTTAAACCCAAAGGCAGAAATATTTGCTTTAGCGTTTGACATTGTACATGACGATTATGCAGCCCTGCAGCAGTTTATCAGTCACAAGTTCGACAACCAGGTAGATATATTGATTAACAATGCCGGAGTACTGATCAATAAACCATTTACAAAATTACTGGAAATGGATTTTGTAGAAATGCTGCAAAGTAATTTTATTGGCCATGTGCGCATGATACAGGCAATGATTCATTTGATGCCTAAGGGTTCACACATACTAAATATTGGCAGCATGGGTGGTTTCCAGGGCAGCGCCAAATTTGCCGGCCTTTCTGCTTATTCGGCAAGCAAGGCAGCGCTGCATAATTTGACTGAATGCCTTGCGATGGAACTGGTGGAACAGGAAATAAAAGTTAATTGCCTGGCACTTGGCTCAGCGCAAACCGAGATGCTTGAAAAAGCATTCCCAGGCTACGTTTCGCCGGTTATGGCTTTTGAAATGGGGAAGTATATTGCCGATTTCGCAGTTACCGGTCATAGGTTTTTCAATGGCAAGGTATTACCTGTTGCTGTAAGTACTCCTTAAGTTTGGTTAATTTCGAAAAAGGAACACGTGGCTAACTAAAGATCCGGTTGTTATTTAAAACAAAAATCAACCGGCTTAATAAAATAATCCGACCCAGGTAACTGACCAGACTTCCGGCTCAATCATCGGTATTAATTGGCGTATCAGAACTAATATAAAACAAATTATAGCTAATTTTTCTTATATTTAGACAAACCTTAGTAAGCCGATACGAAAATGGATGCCACCCTCTCTTTTCTATTAAATCAATCAAAGGATTTTTTTTGCGCTGTAGATCGAAATGGCTTTATAAGGCATACAAATGCTGCCCTAAGAAAATCATTAGGTTATTCAGAACAGGAAATAACCGGCAAACAGATCAGTGCATTTTTCCACCCTGCGGATATAAAAAGAAAAGACGAAGTATTAACCAAATTATATCAAAAAAAAGAAGTAACAGGCTATGAATGCCGCATTAAGGCTATTGATGGCCGGTACTATAATATTAAATGCTCCCTTATTTTTAACCCGGAAGATGGGTTGGTATACGCCACTGGCACTAACTTAACCAATAAACTTAATACCACCAGCCAAAGTAATATCACCGATAATATCCAGCATATCATACAAAGCTTTAGCGAGGGATTTTTTATTATGGATGCTAACTGGCAAATTATAGCTTTTAATCCGGCATTCCAGGCAATTACAGGCTTAAAAGCCAGGCAGATTAAAAATCTCAACTTTAGAAATCTCCATACACTGGGAATTACCGCGGAAGTAACAGATGAATTTGAAAATGCATTTAAGGTGAATGTCTCCAGCCAGGTACAATACTTTAATGCTTACTCTAAAAGGTGGCTGCGTATTAATGTTTATCCCTATAAAAATGAGGTTGTGGTTTTTATAAGAGACATAACAAATATAAAAATACAGCAACTGGTATTGGCGCTTGAAAGGAAAGTGCTCGAGATGCACGCTACCGGGAACTATTCATTATCGCAAACCATCACGGAGTTGCTCAGCGGAATTGAAGAAATATTTCCGGATATGGTATGTTCCGTGCTCGAATTGAACGAAGAACAGGAACGGCTGTTCCATCTTTCGGCTCCCCGGTTACCTGAAGAATATTGCAATGCCATAAATGGCGCAGCAATAGGCCCAAAAGCGGGCTCCTGCGGCACTGCGGCGTATCATCGCAACCAGGTTATTGTAAGTAACATTGAAAAAGACCCCCTGTGGGAAGATTACAGGGAACTCATCCGCCCATACGGACTAAAAGCATGCTGGTCGACGCCAATAATAAGTGCGAACAGCGCCCATGTGCTGGCTACTTTTGCAGTTTACTATGCCACGACAAGAGAACCTAAAATGGATGAATTAAACATTATATCACGTACAGCAAACATTCTGCGTGTTTTAATTGAAAATAAAAGGTCTCTTGAACGTGTTAAAGAGCAAAATACAAGGTTACAGGAGATTGCATCTATCAGTTCGCACGAAATAAGAAGGCCGGTCGCCACTATTTTAGGATTGGTTAATTTGTTTGACCACTCCAATATGGATAATCCATTAAACAGGGAAATTATTAACCATCTTAACAGCACTGCTAAGGAATTAGACAATGTAATCCATGCCATTGTTGAAAAGACAATTTATTTAAAAGGCGAAGGTTTGTGATCAGCTTTTAAGGTTGATTGAGTTGGAATAATTTCACTTTTTTAAGAATATAAGCAGTATGGCCAGTGTAGCGCCAACCTGCCCTATCCAAAGAATAAACATCCACTTAATAGTGTCAGCCTTAGCTTCACTGATTTCTTTACAGACATTTGCAATGTCATCTTTTGTAGCTAATGTTTTAATTGTAGCTTCCACTGAGCGTTCAGTTTTATTATAAGGTGGTTAATGAGCATGAGATGCCATCTATTTTTTTAAGAATAAAAGTAGCATGGCGAGTGTAGCGCCAACCTGCCCTATCCAAAAAATGAACATCCATTTAATAGTATCAGCTTTGGTTTCACTTATTTCCTTGCCAAGGTCGTATTTAACCTTTGCAAGATCCTCCTTTGTAGCTAATGTTTTAATGCTTACTTCCACTGAGCGTTTAGTTTTATTGTCGATATATTTAAACATTGCCTCCGTAGTATCATTACCTAATTTATCAGATAACAATCTATATAACCGGGCAATTTCTTCTGCTTCCAAGTACATAACAAATATAATAATAAGGTTTAAGTTTTAATAGTTGATTAGGTTGATTGGATGAGTTGTTGACCAAGGTTTTCCTTTATCTGTCACCCAATCAACCATCTTATACAGTCTAAAGCCACTATACTCTGCTGCCTAGCTTCATAAATTCATTTACCACAATTTCGCAGCTGTAACGTTTAATGCCATCTTTGTCAGTATAGTTGCGATTGGCCAGTTTACCTTCTATGGCAACTTCATCGCCTTTTTTTAGATAATCGCCGGCAAGTTTAGCTTGTGTGCCCCACAAAACCAGGGTATGCCATTGCGTTTCTGTTACCTTTTCGCCCTTATCATTTTTATAGCTTTCGTTGGTTGCCAAAGAAAGGCGCGCTAATTTTTTGTTGTTGTCAAAACTCTTCACTTCGGGATCCATACCCAGGTTACCTACCAGACGTACGCTGTTTTTTAATGTATTCATGTTGTTAAAAATTAATTATGTTTTTTAATTGACGATACAAAGGTGTGGATGGAATTTACCTTACCCGGTTAATAACCATTTATAACCGACAATTTCCGTTTGTAACCGTTTGCAAACGGGTAATAATTTATGTATCTTTAATGCATGAATGAGGAAAGAGTTTGCCTGGATTGCGGCACAGCCCTGCATGGCCGTGCGGATAAAAAGTTCTGTAATGACCTTTGCCGCAACAACTATAACAACCAGCTTAACAGCAGTAGCTATAACCTGGTGCGTAATATCAATAACATCCTCCGGCGAAACCGCAGGATACTGGAAGAATTAAACCCCACGGGAAAAACAAAAACCACCCGTAAAAAATTGGCGGCAAAAGGCTTTGACTTTGAATATCATACACGCAGTTACCAAACCCAAAATGGCAAAACCTACCAATTTTGTTATGAATATGGCTATCTGCCTTTGGACGGTGATGAATTTTTACTGGTAAAAAGAGAAGCAGAATGATTTATTATCAAAATAATGAATGGTCATCAGCAATTCATTTTCGTCTTTCAAAGCTACTTAACTTGATCAACCATTCACAAAATCAACCAAAGCCCTATCTTTGTCCCGTTATATGATTATTCAACAATTCTACGATAAAGGTTTGGCCCATGCTTCATATGCTGTGATCCGGACCGGAAAAATGATAGTGATCGACCCTGCCAGGGATCCACAGCCTTATTATGATTTTGCAAATCAGCACGATGCCGATATTACAGGCGTTATTGAAACGCATCCTCATGCCGATTTTGTAAGCTCACATTTGGAGATCCACAAAACTACCGGAGCAGTTATATATGTAAGCAAACTGGCCGGCGCTGAATACCCCCATGAAACTTTTGACGACGGCGACGAATTAATGCTGAATGACATTAAACTGAAAGCCATTAACACTCCCGGCCATTCGCCTGATTCTATCTGCATTTTAATAGCGGATGAAGACGGCAAAGATAAAGCCTTATTTACAGGCGATACTTTATTTGTTGGCGATGTAGGCCGCCCCGACCTGCGCGAAAATGCAGGTAATGTCACCGCTAAAAAGGAAGAGCTGGCGCGGCAGATGTATCATTCTACCCGCAACAAATTAATGAAACTGCCGCACAACGTGGTGGTTTACCCGGCACACGGCCCGGGGTCTTTATGCGGAAAAAACATAAGTCCTGATCTGCAAAGCACCATCGGGCGCGAATTGCGCGAAAACTACGCCTTGCAATTAATGAATGAGCTGGCTTTTATTGAAACCCTTACACGCGACCAGCCCTTTGTACCAAAATATTTTGGCCATGATGTTGACCTGAACAAAAAAGGTGCGCCCGGCTTTAAGGAAAGTATTGATGCTGTTTTAAGAATTGATAAAAACTCGGCCTTAGATAAAAAGATCCCGGTGATTGATACCCGTCTAAAACAGGATTTCAGGAACGGCCATATAAAAGGTTCCATTAATTTGCAGGATGGAGAAAAGTTTGAAACATGGCTGGGTTCAATTATTAATCCTGATGAACAATTTTATTTAATTGCAGACAACGAAACAGACTTGGATTTAGTAATCAATAAAACAGCCAAAATTGGCTATGAGCAAAATATTAAAGCTGCGTTATTGATACCTGCCAAAGCTGGTGAAACATCGCCTGAGCTTGATTTAAATAATTTCAATAAACACCCTCAAAATTATACAATAATTGATGTACGGAACCGCAATGAAACCGCAAACGGCTTGATATTTAACCATGCTATTAACATTCCTCTGCCTGAATTACGCGAACGGATAAGCGAGATCCCTACACATAAACCACTGGTTGTGCATTGCGCCGCAGGTTATCGGTCAGCAGTGGCAGCCAGTATTATTGCCGCCAAAATTGACGCTGTACCGGTTTATGACCTTGGAGAAGTTATTGTTGAAATAGCAAATGCAGCTTTTGTTAATAGTTGAGGATTTGTCGTTCACAATCATCTTTAGTAGCCAATATATCACCAACTAAAACTACGGCATGAATCCAGAGCTTAAAATAGTTAAAACAGCTGATGGTTCAAATACCATATTTAACCCTGCGGTTGGCGAAAACTATCATTCTATACATGGCGCATTACAGGAAAGCAAGCACGTATTTATAAATGCGGGGTTGAATTATTTTCTAAATCGAATTCCTGAAGTCTCCCCTACCGGGGGAGATTTAGATGGGGCTGCTGTTTCCATCTTAGAAGTAGGTTTTGGAACCGGGTTGAATTTTTTATTAAGTGCTGATTTTTGCACCGCGAAAGAAATTCAACTAAACTATACCGGCGTTGAAGCTTATCCGTTAAACCCTGAAATGATCAGCCAGACCGGATATGATGAATATCTTTCGGCAACAATCTGGGCAAACTTCATCAGCGAATATGCCGGGAGTCTGACAAATACAATCTCCGTAAATCCGTACTGCAAACTGCAAATAGCCCACTGCAGGCTGCAAGAATTTCAGTCAAGCCAACAATACGATATTATTTACTTCGATGCTTTTGCAGTGGGCCATCAGCCCGAAATGTGGGATGATACGGCTATAAGCCACACCGTGAAATTTCTAAAACCGGGAGGAGTGTTTGTTACCTATGCCATTACAGGCAATCTTAAACGTGCCTTAAAAGCTTTGGGTTGTAAGGTAGAGAAGGTACCCGGTGCAGCCGGTAAAAGGGAGATGCTGAGAGCGGTTAAACTGATCCCTGATAATTTGATTTAAAATTCCGTTCGCTTTTTTAATTAGCTTGTCTATTTCAATGACCATTCCGTACATTTTTAGGAATAATTGCATCACCGCATAACTGATAGGGTCTGCAACCACTATTTTCAAAGTATAAGCGATCTTTCGGACCGCCGGTCTTTCCGACTTACGTTCTTAAATCCTATTTTTACCACAAATAATATTTATGCCACTAATACCTCCATCAACAGCGCCAACGCCCGAAACAGCCTTCACAAGGTTGCTTACCATTATGGATGATTTGCGCCTTAATTGCCCGTGGGATAAAAAACAAACACTGGAAAGTCTGCGTCATTTAACCATAGAAGAAACTTACGAGCTATCGGACGCGATACTGAGCGGGGACATGCTCGAGATAAGAAAAGAGCTGGGTGATATTATGCTTCATCTTGTTTTTTATGCCAGGATAGCTTCAGAAACCAATGATTTTGACATTACCGATGTGCTTAACGGAATTTGCGACAAGTTGGTAAACCGTCACCCGCATATTTACAGCGATGTTGAAGTGCAGGACGAAAATGACGTTAAGCGCAACTGGGAACAGATAAAGTTAAAAGAGGGCAATAAATCAGTTTTGGGTGGTGTGCCTGCGTCACTGCCTGCGCTGGTAAAAGCATCGCGCATTCAGGAAAAAGCCCGTGGCGTTGGCTTTGACTGGGAAGAAAAAAGCCAGGTTTGGGCAAAAGTAGAAGAGGAATTGCAGGAGTTTAAAAACGAGTTCAATGCTGAAGACGAAAGTACGATTGATCATGAAAAAGCCGAAGGCGAATTTGGCGACCTGCTGTTTTCGTTAATTAATTATGCCCGTTTTATAAATATTAACCCCGAAGATGCGTTGGAAAAGACGAACCGTAAATTTATAAAACGCTTTCAGTACCTGGAAAACAAGGCAAAAGAAAATGGCAAACAATTGCATGATATGAGCCTTGCCGAAATGGATGTATTTTGGGAAGAAGCGAAAAAAATATAAAATATTATTTCAATAAAATATACAGCCTGTTGTTACGTTTACAATCAAACCAACGTATTCACTCAAATTAGAATATGAAACCACAATTACTTTACTTTTCTTTATTAATAGTTGTATTTGCAAGCGGATGCATTGGCAACAAAAACAGCGCCCCGGCCCCTTTAATTCCTTCGGGTACCTTTGCAGGACAATTCAGACGGGTGCATTTAAATCAAACAACAGGAAAACGCGATACTTTGTCTGCAAACATTATACTCACCATGAACACCACTACGGGATATGCAGTGACAGGTGATACTACCAAGTTGCATGCCGGGAGCCACGGTGCTTACGCCATCGCATCAAGTTACATCCAATTTAACGATCTCACCTACTCTGCTTCGGCCCCGCAAACTAAAATACATTTAGTCGGGACCTACCAGTACTATTATGATGGAACCATTTTTCAAATGGCAGGTAATAGCGCACTTGACACGCTTAGCTATCAGTATGATCTTACAACATCAAAATAAATTATTGGTTAATTAAGGTTGATTAATTACCCGCAATTTAGATGGGTTTTGACTGATTAAGCATGAACAACTAATTTTCAGTTAGTTGTAGCATTCCTGTTCTTTTCTCCGTAAAGAATATAAACAATAAATTTAGATTGAATTAAATACACTTAATGCATCACTCCCGGGGCATGACTGATGAAGAAATTATCAGTCAGTGCAAAACAGGAAATTTAAAATACCAGGAAATGCTGTATAAGCGCTTCTATGGCTATGCTATGGGTATAGGTTTGCGTTATAGCTTAAACCGGGACGACGCATTGGAAGTTGTAAATGATGGTTTCATAAAAATATTTAAGGCTATAAACAATTTTAAGAGCGACAAGCCTTTTAAAGCATGGCTCCGGACCATTATGGTTAATACTGCTATAGACCGCCGGCGAAAGGATTTAAAATTTCAGTTGAACACAGACATTGAAAGCGCAATAACAATAGGAAGCGCTGCACATGCAATTGAAAACCTGAATGCTCAGGATATTTTAAAGCTAATGGAGGAGTTACCTCCCATACAACTTACCATATTTAATTTATACGAGATTGATGGCTATAACCATGACGAGATTGCCGGCATGTTATCAATACCATCAAGTTCGTCAAGGGTTTATTTGAGCAGGGCTAAAGAAAAATTAAGGAGTTTATTAAGAGCAGAAGCACACAACCATGGATGATCCGTTGGATAAAGAGTTAAAGAACCGCATAAAGGAGGTGTTCGATAATTTCGGGGACACCGCTGCCGACGAAGGCTGGTTGGAGCTCAGGAAAAAATTTCCGGAGGAACAATCAAAGCGCCGGGCCGCTGCATGGATATGGTGGGGATCTGCTGCTGCCGTTTTACTCTTATTTTTGGGTATCGGAATTTGGGTATATAACAAAACCGCAGTGCCCGAAAAGCTCTCCGCAAAACCGTCAAAAACTTTTCAATCACCTCAAATAACTGCTCAAAACACACACGCTGCTCACCAAGATACTTTAAGCGATGTGACACCAACGAAAAAAGGAACATTAGCAAATAATACTAAAAGCCCCGGTAACAAAAACACTAATAATATAACTCATTTTCAGGCAAATAGAACAGCGTATTTAAACCCCTTACCAAAAGCCGGCAAGCTTGCACAAAAGGCAGGCTTAAGTTTAATGTCAAATGCATCAGTAGCTCAAAAACAGCCTTTGGCTAACAATACCTCTGACAGCCAAAAGGCAGATATCACTAACAACCAGGGCGGTCAACTAACAGCTAAAATTAATTCAAATACAACAAGTGGCGACCAGGAAGTGGTTGACCAAAAACGGGCGGCAACTGATAATACAAATACGGCAGATGTTAATACCATAAAGGTAATACCGCAGCCTGCCGCAAAATCAATGGCTTCTGTATTTGCCGAAGAAAAGATAAAAAAGCCGCTAAAAACTACTGAAGAGCCTAAAAAGGAAGATAAAAAGGTGCATTTTGGTATATACGCTGCTACTTACTTTAATTACGCCAAAGGCAGTAGCAACCAGGTAAATGCAGGAGCAGGCTTCTCTTCAGATTTTGTTATTAATAAAAATCTCAAATTGGTTACCGGCGTTGCCATTGCACAAAACACTTTAAACTACAACAGTTCTGTACCTACCGCCGCCGCTGTTGCTCAGGATAATTTTTATCCGGCTTCTGTTAAAGCAGCTACCTATGCAAGCAGCAACAGCACGGGCATTGCTGCGCTACCGTCGTTCAAAAATTATAATGCTAACCTGGTGGGTTTAGATATCCCCTTAAACTTAAAATATGAATTTAACCCTAATAAGGGCAATACTTATATTATTGCCGGTTTAAGCTCAGGAACATTTATTAACGAAGCCTATACCTACCAATATAATTATCCATCTTTTAACACCACTGCCAGCCAACAAACAGTAGGGCAAACAACCACTAAAAGCTTTAACAGTTTCTATTTTGCAAAAACACTTAATGTGGCTTTTGGGTTGGGTTACCCGATAGGCAAAAATCACGTAGTAGTTGAGCCCTTTTTAAAATATCCGCTGCAGGGCCTTGGAGCGCAGCAAATAAAGTTTGGTGCCGGCGGCTTGAACTTGAAATTTAATTTTCAAACTTCAAAAAACAAATAAGTCTTGACGAAGTTGGAAGTTTTTGGAGATCATCCCTTACTTAAACCTGATTGCTTTTACCGGCGTAATCCTGGTTACCAGCATTGATGGGCCTATCATTACCAGCAGGCAGATAATCAATGTGCCAATATTCAGCAACACCATATCCAGCCAGTTAAATTGTACAGGCACAAAGTTCATGTAGTAGGACGCCTGGTCGAGCTTAAAAAAATGAGAGCTGGATTGAAAATAGCCGCAGCCAAAGCCAAATAAATTACCCAGTAACATCCCAAGGCCAATAAGATAAAATGCATTATATAAAAATACTTTTTGGATGGCCCAGTTATTAGCACCCATTGCTTTTAGAATCCCTATCATGGTAGTCCGCTCTAATATCATGATGAGCAGGGCCGAGATCATATTAATTACTGCAACTATTATCATCAATCCCAAAACCACTTTGGTGTTTCCATCGAGCAAGCCCAACCACGAAAATATGACCGGGTAAGTATCTGTTACCGTATAGGATTTAAGCTTAACAGGCAATATATTGTTAATGGCACTATTGGCTTCGTCCAAACTATTGAAATCCGCTATTTTAATCTCATACCCGCTAATTTGGTCAGGTTCCCAGTTATTGAGCCGGTTAATAAGTGAAATATCGCCTACTACGTAAGTTTTATCTACATCCTCAATTCCTGAACTATAAATCCCGGTGATGGTAAAAGGCCGTACCCGCAACGGCTCCTGTACAAAATACATTAAAATTTTATCGCCGACTTTTAACTTTAACCGGTTGGCAATAACCTGTGAGATCAGCAATTGCTTTTTTGCCTGGGCAGTGTCTTTAAAATTGATGACTTTCCCAGCTACCATATTTTTGGCAAGGAATGTCCAGTCGTAAGTTTTATCTACTCCTTTCAGTTCAACTCCTTCAATTTCATTTTTAGACTTGATGATGCCTGGCTTGGTGGCAAAAGGCATTACCCCGGTAATAAGCGGCATGGCCTGCGCCTTTTTAACGAAACCGGGATCAGCCGGAAAGGGTGAGTTTTCGTAAGAGTTATTCAGATCGATCTTAAAAACCTGCAAATCGCCGGAAAAACCGCGTACCTTTTCCCGTATCTCCTGTTTAAAGCCGCGTACGATAGCCAACGACAATAGCATTACCCCAAGGCCAAGCATAATACCAACAATGGCTATGCGTACAATTAGTTTTGAAAATGTACGCTTAGACTTGAATGTTATACGGTTAGCTATGAAATAGGCGAAACTCAATGCGATGCGGATTTTTTGTACCTTCGCAAATATGCGGTTTTGCTATTAAAAACCGGCATTTTAAATTCTTTTAGCCAACTATATTATGATAAAGCCAGGGATTTTCTTTAGTTATATATGTATAGCCTGTTTACTATCCGGCGCTGCAAAAGGCCAAAAAAGTTTTCGTAAACGAGTCATTAAACATTCGGAAAAACAAACTGGAATAATTACCGGTGCAGATCAAACCAATCTTTATTTCGGCTACCTGAAAGGAAAAAATATAGGGATGGTGATCAATCAAACTTCGGTAATCGGTAAAGGCCTTACACTTAGCGTTGATAGCTTAATAAAATCAGGAATTACGATAAAAAAGATCTTCGGGCCCGAGCACGGTTTTAGGGGCGATGCCAGTAACGGCGCTGATGTAAATAACAGCACTGACACCAAAACCGGAATCCAGGTGATTTCGTTGTATGGCAATAAACATTATAAACCAACCCCGGCAGACCTGCAAGGCATTGACCTGATGATATTTGATATACAAGATGTTGGCGCCCGTTTTTACACCTATCTGTCAACACTGCAATATGTTATGGAGGCCTGCGCTGAAAACAACATTGAATTAATGATACTGGACAGACCAAGTCCAAACGGTTTTTATGTAGATGGGCCGGTACTGGATACTGCTTACCGTTCGTTTGTAGGGTTAAATCCAATACCAATTGCCCACGGCCTTACCATAGCAGAATATGCACAGATGATAAACGGAGAGGGATGGTTAAAAAACCATGTTCAATGTAAACTAAAGATCATCAGGGTGGCAAACTACACCCATAATTCGACTTATAAATTACCGGTTAACCCATCGCCGAATTTAAACACGGAGAAATCTATTCTGCTTTACCCGTCGGTGTGCTTATTTGAAGGCACTACCCTTAGCCTTGGCCGGGGCACGCTGTTTCCCTTTTTGCAAATAGGTCATCCTGCTTTGGCAGGAAAGTATAGTTTCTCCTTTACACCCGTAAGCATCCCGGGAATGAGTGAAGATCCGCCGCAAAAAAACAAAACCTGCTATGGCATCGACCTAAAGAATTATGATACCAATATATTCCGAACCGGCGGTAAGCTCAATTTGCAATGGCTGATAGAATTATATAAAGCATTCCCGGATAAGGAACATTTTTTTAACAATTACTTTTCAAAGCTGGCAGGTAACGATGAACTAAGAAAACAAATTGAAGCCGGCAAAAGCGAGGCAGCAATACGCGCAAGCTGGGAACCTGCTTTAAGTAATTTTAAAACCATTCGGCTAAAATATTTGTTGTACCCCAACTAAGTTCAGAACCTGATTATTGTTTCGGATTTAGTTTTTGTATTATCATCAATACATTAACATATCCGGCATAATTAGCCTTAACAAAACATTAAATATTGCCGGTTTATTATTAACTTTAGGAATTAGCGTTTTATCTGCATATGAGAATAATATTTATGGGCACCCCCCAGTTTGCTGTAGCTTCACTGGACGCGTTGATTACGGCAGGCTGTGACATTGTAGCTGTAGTAACCGCACCGGATAAACCGGCAGGCAGGGGGCAGAAGCTCAATGAATCGCCCGTAAAACAATATGCACTGGCTCATAGAATCAAGGTGCTTCAACCTGAGAAATTAAAAAATCCTGAATTTTTAACTGAATTAAAATCCTTAAATGCCGACCTGCAGGTGGTGGTTGCTTTCAGGATGTTGCCAGAGGTGGTTTGGAACATGCCGCCCAGGGGCACTATCAACCTGCATGCTTCATTATTGCCTCAATACCGGGGAGCAGCACCTATTAACTGGGCCATTATAAATGGCGAGCAGGAAAGCGGGGTTACTACCTTCTTTCTGAAACAGGAAATAGATACAGGAGATATATTATTTACAGAAAAAATAACCTTAACCGGTGATGAAACCGCCGGTGAACTGCATGACCGACTGATGAACAAGGGTGCAGGTTTGCTGGTAAAAACTGTAAAAGGCGTTGAATGTGGAAGGTATAACGAACACCCGCAATCGCAATTATTGGATGGGACGGAACTAAAACACGCACCTAAAATTTTTAAAGAAGATTGCCTGATAGACTGGACACTGCCAACGGAGACAATTTACAACAGGATCCGCGGCCTCAGCCCCTCGCCTACTGCATTTACTCACCTTAACGATAAGGTATTAAAAATATATAAATCTACCTATGAGCTAACCATGCACGATATGCAGCCGGGCCATTTTTTTACAGATAATAAAACCTATTTAAAGTTCGCGGCCCGCGATGGTTTCATTAGCTTAACTGATGTACAGCTTGAAGGAAAAAAGCGAATGGATATTAAAGACTTTTTACGGGGGGTTAAGCTGAACGCGGAAGTTTAGCCAGTGAATGCCCATAGCATCCTGAATTTACAGTAGTTTGCCTATCCTAAAATAAACCTATGAGCGATAAAATAAAGATAGCAGTGCTGGATGATTACCAGGGTGTCGCCCTTACTATGGCGGACTGGTCGGCGTTGAATGACCGGGCGGAGATCACCGTGTTTAATGATCACCTGGAAAATGACGCTGAGGTTATTGAAAGGTTGCAGCCCTATCAGGTTGTTTGCGTAATGCGCGAACGTACGCCATTAAATAGGCAGCGGCTGGAAAAGCTAACTAACCTTAAACTTATTGTATCTACCGGCAAGCGTAACGCTTCTATTGATAATAAAGCTGCTGAAGAACTGGGAATCACTATTAAGCCAACCGGCTACGTGATGACCGGCGCACCCGAGTTTACCTGGGCGCTCATCATGGCAATTGCAAGGCATATCCCACAAGAAAGCAACAATGTAAAAGCAGGCAGATGGCAAACTACCATCGGTACGGATCTGTCAGGTAAAACTATCGGCATAATCGGGCTTGGCAATATCGGCAGTAAAATAGCAGCTTACGCCAGGGCGTTTGATATGAATGTGATTGCCTGGAGCCAAAACCTTACCGAGGAAAAGGCAGCCGAAGCCGGGGCAAAATTAGTGAGCAAAGAAACTTTATTAAAAGAATCAGATTTTGTAACCGTCCATCTAATTTTAAGTGACCGCTCGAAAGGCATCCTTCAAAAAGAAGACCTGGAACTGATGAAGTCTTCAGCTTATTTTATCAATACCTCCAGGGGGCCATTGGTGGATGAAAAAGGATTAATAGAAGTATTAGAACAAAAAAAGATAGCGGGTGCTGCGCTGGATGTTTTTGATAACGAACCATTGCCAGCTAACCACCCGTTCCGCAAATTAGACAATGTGCTTGCAACCCCGCATATCGGTTATGTTACCGAAACAACCTATAAACTTTTTTATGCCGATACGGTAGAGGCTATTTTGAAATGGCTGCAGCGTTGACGCATTTGTATAAGCAGGTGATAAATTTTTCAACATTGCTCAACATATGCCATCTATTTTAGACAGGTCAATTAAGATTTATATTAAATTTCCCATTAGTAAACGATTTTATTGTCTTACCATCTACAGAAACAAGCTGGGCACTGAACGTTCCTTGAATATTAGCATTACTGATTGAGATGATTTTTACCGTAGTAAGGTGAACACCATTTACATCAGATGTATAGGTATTTGGATTAACCAAACTGACCGGTCCATTGTTGTATACAATAGATATAAAGCCGTCGGTACTGGTTGGAGCATTACTATAGGTGCGAGCAGTGATGGTACTATTTGTATTTACCGTGATTGACAGAATATCTGAGCCGCTGGCACTTCCATTGTCTCCTAAAATTATAAGGGCCGAATTTAAGGATACCCCTGAACCATTTTGCGCAAATACGTTTGTATTGAAGCTCTCTTCAACACCGTCTATACTTGCAGAAAGGGTATTAACAGGCGCCACCGGGGCATTTTTTTTGCACGAAATCAGGAAAAACGGAATGATAAGTATAAAAAGTAAGTTTTTTTTCATAACGAATGTTTAGTGGCTAAGTTATAATTTAAAGTCCATGATGATGCAGATTTCGAAAATGTTAAACGCTTAGCCGGCATTATGCATCAAAACGCCACAAATCTCCGACTTCACTATTCGGGCCTGATGGCGGATGTATCATGTACCAGCCTTACGGAAATCCCGGGTTACTGGTAGCTGATATTGGTACTAAAAGAACTACAGAGCTGTTGGCAAAGCGGTATGATTCAAGGCTATATGGTTAGATTCATTGTACTTTAAGGGTGGTTGGCAGGTTTTTATTGGTTGATTCTTGGGATTGTCGTCTTATTATCGTACTTTGCTTTAATATATAAGCTACCCATTAAGCAGCTTGCAGATTCATCTATAATAAATATGATAAAAAGACCTTTAGCTACTCAAGTTCAAAAAGAAAACTTCAAGACAAAATTTGCAGAAATTGTAAAAGACAACGATAAATTAAGAGATAATTATAAGATCCAGTTTTTTGACACGGCGGCCGCAAGTAATTATGTTATTTATGGCCTGGACGGAAAATCTATAAACGTTACACTAAGCTTAACAGTAGAAGAATTAGATAAATATTTTTCCTTAAAAAATAACTGGCAAAGTTAACCAAGCCCCTTCAGGATGAAATAAATTGTTTAGACTATCAGACATCCAGCCAAATAAAATTTGGTTCATGCCCATTATTTTCAAAAAAATAAAATTTTCTATTGACAATTCCATTTTTACTAGTACATTTACCGCATAATAAAAAACAATGATATTTAACAACGCATATTTTTATGGTTACTACTTTTACTTTAACAGTAAGAGCCGGGACTAATATGCTTTAACAAACATATAAAGAAACTGAAAAGTCCCGGCCAAAAACCGGGACTTTTTGCTTTAA
>JAQBOU010000093.1 GCA_028287865.1 Mucilaginibacter sp.
CTTCATCAACTTAAGGTATCCGCCGGCTGATCATGGCGCAGAAGATCCTTCACTTCGCTCTATATGACAAAGGGAGAATGCTACTCCACTTCCTTTACCACCACCTCACCGGTTACTTTATGTTTTAGTATCAGCTTATGCTCGCCTGAGGGCAGAATTTCTTTTTTAATAAGGTAATAGTTTTCATCGTAGGAGGCAGTGGTCGGGCCATTATCCGCTGTTTCATCTCCACGCCAGCCCTCAATTTGTACCGTTTCCCACCTGCCCGATTTTGCCGATGTATAGGCGGCATCAATGATGGCATTAACAATATAGCCGTCGTAAAATGTTTCCAAAGGTTCAGTTTTGTTTTCAATGGCGTTAAACATGTCGGTAAACATGTTGGTGTAGCCCAGCTCGTGCACTTCATCCCCTACCGGGAACAGCCATCCGCTGTTGCTCTCCGCTTTTTCGGCAACATAACCGGCGCCCTTGCCGGTAGTGAACATTTCAAACCCGGTACGTAAAAAATTATTAAGCCAGATGGTCCCTTCGGTGCCCATAACCTCATCACGCAGGTCCATGCCTCCGCGAAAGCACCAGCTCACTTCAAACTGCCCCATTGCACCATTGGCATATTTTATAAGGCCGATGGCACTGTCTTCGGCTTTTATAGGATGTACCTGGGTTGCGGCCCAGCACATCACCTCAACCGGCCGTATCTCTTTACCGATATAATTACGGGCAATTTCAATACAATGGCAACCAAGGTCAACCATTGCGCCGCCGCCCGATTGCTCATGATCCCAAAACCAATCGCTGTGCGGGCCAGGATGCGCCTCCCTTGATTTTGCCCATAATACCTTACCAATGCCACCATCCTTTACAGTTTTCATCGACTTTAAAAATTTAGGCGTATAGCAAAGGTCTTCCAGGTAACCACCCATTATTCCGGCTTCTTCAACCATATCCAGCATCCGTTTTGCTTCTGCAGCAGTGCGCCCTAGCGGCTTTGTGCATAACACGTGTTTCTTAGCCTTTGCACAAGCTGCCACAGCAGCTTCGTGCAGGTTGTTCGGCAATGAGATGATTACCACATCCACATCTTCACGGCTAACAACCGCTTCCATATCATCACTGTAAAAATTAAGCTTATAATCTTCGGCAAATTTTTGTGCCTTTTCGGTATTCCTTGAATATACACTGATCAGTTTATCCTTTGCCCGTTGGGCCTTTAACGAGTCTGCATAAAAGCGGGCAATAAAACCCGAACCTAACATGGCGATGTTCATATTTTGTTGTGTTGTTGGTATTTTACAATATTATTAATTTTTAGCCAGATCAAATTAGGCGATCAACAATGACCATCGACTATGGACCATCGACTTAAGAAGCCTCCCACCCGGTTTCTTTCAACGCCGGATCATTTTCTTTTTTCAGGAAATCGGCATTTGATAATGACCCGGGTTCCCATTCCAGTATGGCACTGTCCGGAACAATGGCAACCGGTACCTTATAAGACGTCGACGTTTCATTATAAGCAAGGTTTGATTGGAGGTTATAGCACGAAATAACCGACCACCTCGGATAATCAGATAGGTTGGCTTCCGAGCGGTGAAGCAGGTTACTATGAAAGATCAGCGCATCTCCGGGTTGAAGCTCAACATAAATCAGTTCCATTGTTTTTAGCGCATTGCTAACCATTTGCATATCGGCCCCAACCTGTTCTCCCGCAAAGCCATGGTTTATCCTTCCTAATTTATGCGAGCCTTTTATTACCTGCAAACAGCCGTTCTCCTTATTTGCTTCCGTAAGTGCTACCATAACGCTTATCAATTCATCAGGAAACATAAACTGATTTTTGTACCAGTAACCGTAATCCTGGTGCCACTCCCATGCACCGCCAACCTTAGGTTCCTTTTGCATCAGCTTTGAATGAAAATGACATACGGGTGCATCGCCGCCCAGTAGCTGCTTTACTGCACCAATCATTTTTTCGCTGCGGGTAAGGTAACCAAACACATCATTTCCGGGTGTAAACCAAAGTGATAGCCGCGTTTTTTTACCGGTTTGATCGTTCAAATCCAGCGCGTTGTTACGCATTGCATTATCGTCCAGGGCGGTGTGATATAATTTACTTACTTCGGCAGGTTTACAAAAACCTTTTAAAATGAGGTATCCCTGCTCATGGTAAAGCTTAACCTGGTCAGGAGTTAATTTCCGGGTCTGCATCAGGTAAATATTTTATTGGTTTATAATTACTGAAAAGCGATACAATTTAGGTTAATTTGAAACAAGTTTATCATCCTTTTTAACAATTTTACAATTATGGCTATTGCATACAGGGCGCAGGTTGATGATGATACAGAATTTGCTATCTGGAGGATTGAAGAAGAAGCCGAGGAATTGTACAGCCAATTACAGTTGGATGAGCAGGAAAAGGCATATTACGAAAAGTTGCGCATTGGCAAACGCAACCTGCACTGGTTAGGTACGCGTGTATTACTACGTAAAATGCTGCGTACCGCAGAGTATATTGATTGCAAAATAGATTCGCATGGTAAACCTTATCTGGTAAATTTGCCCTATCATATTTCATTAAGCCATTCTTTCGACTATGCGGCTGTGATGATCAGCAAAGAGCCGGTAGGCATAGACATTGAGCAGGTAAAGGAAAAAGTGGAGCGCATTGCCCATAAATTTATGCGGAAGGAAGAACTTGAATTTATCAGTTCTAAAACTAAAATAAACCAGCTATACGTTTGCTGGTGTGTTAAAGAAGCGGTTTATAAATGCTATGGTCAAAAAGAGGTATCATTTTTAGAAAATATTTTTTTGGAGCCGTTTGATTTTGAAGGGCATGGCTGTGTAAATGCACATTTAACTAAAGGAACAATCAACATCAATTATAGTGTGGGTTACCTGCAATACGAGGATTATATGATTGGATATGTAAAGGGCCGCAACGATGAAAAACAAACAGGTAATATTTAAAGACTGGGGTTTAATTGATTATAAAGAGGCCTGGGATAAACAGGAAACCCTGTTTGCAGAAACGGTTAATTTAAAAATTGAAATACGAAACCACCAGGCCGGTACAGAGGGTAATGAAATTGACGAAGATAAGCCAACCGATAACTACTTAATATTTTGCGAGCATCCGCATGTGTACACTTTAGGCAAAAGCGGCAAACCCGAACATTTACTGTTAGATGAAAACGGCTTAAAGGAAAAACACGCCTCTTATTATCCTATTAATCGGGGAGGTGATATTACTTATCACGGACCAGGGCAAATTGTATCCTACCCGATACTCGACCTGGACAACTTTTTTACCGACATCCATCTTTACCTGCGCACCCTGGAAGAAGCAGTGATACTAACACTTGCTGATTACGGTTTAAAGGCAGGCCGCTACGCCGGTTATACAGGGGTTTGGTTTGATGCCGATAACGATAACGATAAAGCCCGTAAAATATGTGCACTGGGTGTAAGATGCAGCCGCTGGGTTACCATGCATGGCCTCGCCTTTAACATAAATACCGATCTTGATTATTTTAAAAACATCGTTCCGTGCGGTATTGATGATAAGGCTGTAACCTCCATGCAAAAAGAACTTGGGCATGCGGTTGATATAAATGGAGTAAAAAAAATCTTAAAACAACATATCTCCGTATTATTCAATATGGAGATATTATGAAAGTATTACAAATTATTTTAATAGCGATAACGGCTTTGTCAGGATGTAGTAAAAAGGGTAACCTTGTACCTGCAACAAGCAACGATACAACCATCCACATGAAAACCACAACTGCGGCTGACACACTTACTTACCTTGCTTTAGGTGATTCATATACTATTGGAGAAGCAGTGCCGCAAATACAATCTTATCCATATCAGCTTATTAACTTGTTAAATTTTAATGCGTTCCATGTTCAGCTGCCTACTATAATTGCAACTACCGGCTGGACTACGGATAACCTGATCAACGCCATTGCGAAAAGTAACATCGATGGTAAAAAATACGATATTGTAACCTTGCTTATCGGGGTAAATGATCAGTTTCAGGGGTTAAGTCAGGATAATTACCGGATTAAATTTGCTGAAGTATTAAACACTGCTATAGGTTTTGCTGATGGCAATACAAGCCGGGTTTTTGTTTTATCGATCCCGGATTATGGTGTTACGCCATTTGCCGGCGGACGGGATAGTACTATTGGCCCGCAGATTGACCAGTTTAACGCAATTAATAAAGCCATAAGTTTAAAGGCCGGCGTTAATTATTTAGATATAACGCCAATATCAAAAAAGGCGGCAACAGATCTTTCATTAATTGCTACAGATGGCCTGCATCCTTCGGGCAAAATGTATACAGAATGGATGAACTGGCTTGAACCGTTAGTAGTTGCGCAATTAAAGAAGAATTAACCTCAACAATCGCCTCCAATATATCCGTATCAAAATTAGTTAGCGACAGCTATTTTTTCTTTTTAAAGAAATTAACATATATAGAAAGTACTGCGGCCAAAAAAAAGCAAACAGCCGTAATGATATCAATAAGCGAAGCGCTGATTGATTTTCCGCTAAGTTTATCGGCATAATATTCAATAAAGGAACCAGGGAGGTTATGTTCGCCAAGTTTTTCTTTTACGCTCCATTCCCAATCAGTAACGGGACAATAACCTATGCCATACCAAATACCCAGGATAAACCAGCACGCGGCAGTGATCGTTATAAATGCCAGGTGTAATTTTCTTGTTCTTGCCCAAATCCAGCCAAGCATATTAAAGCCGATAATGGCCAGGTGAAGAAAAGTAAGAAGCAGATCCAATATGCGCCAGGACATTGAATTAAAACGGGTTGAAATTTTTGGTTCGTACTAATATACATTGAAAAATTTAGGGGACCATAAAAAAAGGGCCGCTTTTGCTTAAGCTGCCCTTTATATTTTTATTAATCTTTTCTGTAGGTAGTGATCAAAAGCCTACTTACCGCCGCCACCGGTATCATCAGCCGGCGTAGCATTGTCTTCTTTTTCCTTTTTAAATTCAAGCTTTCCGAATTTGTACATCAAACTTATACCGAATGAGCGCAATGGGATTTGACGCAGGCTGGTTTGGTAAAAACCAGAGCCGTATGTTGTAGCAGATTGGTTCACATACTGATTAAACGGATTAGCAGCAGTTATACCAATGCTTGCCTTTTTATTGAGTATCTGCTTACGAAGGGCAAAATTGTAAAACATAAATGCCGGATTGGTTCCCTGGATGCCTTTTTGTGATGACCGGTAATTTAAAAATACCTCGCCTGCAAGATCGTGACCAAAGTCATAGCTGCCATTTAAATTTATCCGGTAAGCAAAACCGCTCACCTGCGGACTTCCGGGGTTATCTGTTATTCTATCGGCAAAAAACATATTCGACCGTAAATTTAGTTTTCCGATAGGTAAGGAACCATATAAATTAACTCCTTCTGTAGTTTCACGGCCTATGTTATAACGCTGGGTAAGGAACACGTTTGTGTACTTTTGATTTCCGATTGTTAAACTATCATGATAAGTTGTAAACGATTGCAGGTCATTTGTATTATATCTGTAAAATCCAGCTATGTAAATATTTCCGCCTTTATCAAACGATTTATTGTAACCTAATTCAAAATTATGCCCCAATTCAGGTTTCAGATTAGGGTCGCCGGTGCTGATATTGTGTGGATCGCTGATATTATAAAAAGGGTTAAGCGACCGGTAGTCGGGGCGCTCCAGCCTGTAAGAATAGCTGAATTTTATGCTTTCTGTTTTATCAAGTTTATGCGACAGTACAAACGACGGCGCTAAGATCCCATACGATGGAATAGTGGTATTAGGGAAGTCGGATGTAGATGTTGTGTATTCATACCTTAAGCCTGCCTTGCCATCAATAAAATTATTGAATAATGAAAAGCTGGAAGAAAGATAATAAGCAAAGACCTTACGACCATAAGTAAAGCTGTAAGTTTGGAATGGGTTTGGTGCATAAACACCATTACTATTAAGGGTTTGTGTATTTACAGAATTAGCTAAATTTTCAATAACAGCTTTAGCGCCTGTTTCAATGGTGAAATCTTTAGTTATGGGTTGCGTATAGTCTATTGATATATCTGTTTCTTTATCCGTACCAGGATTGCTGCCGATAGACCCGATAGCAGGAAGGTTAACATTGGTATAATCCTGTTGCTGCGAGTAATCATTTGTATTGGTACCGAAGCTATAGTTGTACAAAACATCTAACTCCTGGTTCTCTTTGTTAAAGGTCTTTTTATAAGCCAGGCTCCAATCAGACGAATTGGCACTGAACCGGCTGTTGGAATAATTTACACTCTGCTGATCAACACTTGAATTAGATAAGGTTGCAAGCGTATTTTGATCCTGAAAAGTTGAACCGCTGCTTTGGTTTCCAAAATGATTAAAATTAAAAGCGGCGGTTAATGCATCTTTAGGAGTTATATCCCAGTTTAGGCTTAAACCCGAGCGGTAACCGCTTCTTTTAAAAGCGCTGGTTCCTTTTTGATATAATTGTGTAAGAGTATCTCTTGGGCTATTATAAGAGGTGCGGTTGGTTGAACTGGGGGTTGTGCTGGTTAACTGTCCATTACCACTAAAAAAAGCACTTACACCGAAGTTTCCTTTACGTGCATTTATGTTGAACGATCCGTTTTCCAAACGTGTGCCTGCAGAAAGGTTCACACTGCCATTCACGCCCTGCACTTTACTGTCTTTTAATATAATATTGATGATACCTCCTGTACCTGTAGCATCATACTTTGCACCGGGGTTAGTAATAACCTCAATATTTTTGATCTGGCTGGCAGGTATGGCTTGCAGCGCATCAGTAATGCTCGAGCCAAACATTGTGGAAGGCTTTCCGTTTATCAAAAATTGGATATTGGTGTTGCCCATCAATTCCACATTACCATTAATATCTATAGTAACCATCGGCACTTTCTGCAATACATCCAAAGCAACTCCACCCTGAGAAGTAAGGTCGTTTGCCGGATTATAAACCAGTTTATCTATTTTATTTTCAACAGTTGGTACCTTTGCATTCACAACTACATCCTTTAACTGGTTTTGAACAGGAGCCAGCAGGATATTACCTAAAGATAAAGCACCATTAACAACTACATTATTAATCGTCTGACGGGTGTATCCTAAAAAATCAGCAGTAACTGTGTAAGTTCCGGGCGAAATATTATCGATTGAAAAGTTTCCTTTCGGATCGGTACTTGCACCGTTAATTGGCGAGGTGCTACCAGGTTTATACACACTTATTGTTGCATAATCAACAGGTATCTTAGTGGCAGCATCAATTACTTTACCGCTTATTTTACCTTTATTATTAGCGTTATTATTCTGAGCTTTTACGCTAAACGTGATTATTATTAAAAAAAATAGAATACAAATATTTTTCATTAGTATATTATGAGGTCATTAGTTCTTGCAAAAATGTGCCGAAAATTTGAATTAATACTGGATTTTAAATTGAAGTATTATAATTGTTACCGAATTTGTGTGATTGTTACATTATATGAAGTAATTATAAAAATCGCCTGGTAGCTTTGAAAGCTCCGACAGAGAGATAATAAACTGAATGTCTGAAAATGTATACATTTTGGATAAATTGACTTCACCTCTGTATTTTCTGATATTCTTATGCTTAAAATATCAGCACGATACTGCCGCCTATTATCAATGCAGCTCCTGCCGCCTGCTTTATAGTTAATGGTTCCTTTAAAAATATAACGGCCAGAATAATAGCTATGGCAACACTCAGCTTATCAACAGGTGCCACCTGAGAAACTTTGCCCATCTGTAAGGCTTTAAAATAGCAGATCCATGACAAGCCTGTTGCACAGCCGGAAAGCACCAGGAATATCCAGTTAATTTTGGTTAAGCTGCCCATTCCGCCTGTAGCTCCCCTGAAAATTGCGAGCCCCCATGCAATGACGAGTATTACAGCTGTTCGGATAGCGGTTGCCAGGTCGGTATCAACTCCCTTGATACCGATTTTTGCAAATATTGCAGTTAGCGCTGCAAAAAATGCAGATAGTAAAGCGTATATCCACCACATAAAAATTATTAAATTTACTGCTGCAAAAGTACTTTATGAACTTGTATAAAACCTGTTTGGCTTAAAATAGATTTTAGTTTCTACAAAATCTTTACAATATTGAGTTTGTACCTTTAAAAAAAATCGTTTTGAAGATCCTGATTATTGAAGATGAAGAAGGCTTGCTGGAAAGTATTGAAGAATATTTTACTGAAGCCGGTAATATTTGCGAAACTGCCAATACTTATCAAAGCGCATTAACCAAGGTAAACGTTTATCGGTATGATTGCATTTTGCTCGACATCACCTTACCCGGCGGTAATGGTCTGGATATCCTGAGAAGCCTGAAAGAAAACAACCATCCTGATGGCGTACTTATTATTTCTGCTAAAAACTCGCTGGATGACCGCTTAGAAGGTTTAAACCTCGGTGCTGATGATTATTTAGTAAAGCCTTTTCATTTGTCAGAGTTAAAAGCGCGTGTGTCTGCAATTATTCGCCGTAAAACCTACAATGGCAGTAACCAGCTTATTTTTAATGAACTAACTATTGATCTGCTGGCAAAGGAAGTTAAGGTTGATGGATCACCGGTAAAACTAACCCGTAAAGAATATGCATTACTGCTTTATTTTATAGCCAATAAAGGGAAAGTAGTTTCAAAAAATGCCATAGCCGAACACCTGTGGGGCGATGGCATAGATATGGCCAATAATTTTGATTTCATTTACTCACATATTAAAAACATCCGTAAAAAATTAGTAGAAGCCGGTTGCAACGATTACATACAGGCATCTTACGGCATGGGTTATAAGTTTACCGAACAATGAAGCTGTTAGCAAAGTACAACCGGGTAAACCTTATTACCACCATAATAGTAATGCTGATAACGGGTATAATTTACTACCAGGCCATCAGCTGGATACTTACCAACCAAAAAGATAAGGATCTGAATGTTGAAGAGCAGGAGATTTTTAACTATGTAGCTTTAAACCAGCACTTGCCTCAAACATTTAAATCGGACGATCAGCAGATAACTTTTACAGAAGCTAAACCAGGCTCCGTAACCCGGCAGTTCATTAATACTGTTTATTTTAAGAAATGGGACGACGAGAACAAAAAGCACCGGCATAGACATAAAGATAATGGCGAATATGAATCAGGCCGCGGTTTAATTACTGCGGTTAATGTCGGCAGTAAGTATTATAAAATACAGATCATAGAATCGAAGGTAGAAACAGAGGATCTGATCCGTTTGATTTTCACCATCACCATTGGAGTAATATTGCTCCTGTTGTTAATTTTACTTATTACCAACCGGCTAATTTTAAACCGCTTGTGGCAACCCTTTTATAATATAATGAAAGAGCTAAGACTGTTTAATATAGCCGATAACAACAGCATCCCGATGCTTGACATTAATACTGACGAATTTAAAGAACTGAATAGTGCGGTTGTTGATATGGCTGCCAGGGCTAAACACGATTATAAAGATTTAAAGACCTTTACCGAAAATGCATCTCATGAATTGCTTACACCCATTGCTGTTATCAATTCAAAATTAGACACCCTTATACAAACCGAGAATTTTAGTGAGAGGCAAAGTAAAATATTGAATGATCTGTATGGCGCAGTTTCAAGATTAAACCGGTTAAATCAATCGTTGTTGTTGCTTGTTAAGATTGAAAATAAGCTATTGCACGAAAAACAGCAGATAAACTTAAGAGAGCTGGTTGAGGATATGATAGCCCAGTTTGATGAAATATTCCAGGATAAAAATTTAAAGCTTACTTATACACTTCAGGATAAAGAAATATATGCCAGTCGTTATTTAACGGAGATTTTATTAAGCAACCTGATCAGCAACGCCATAAGGCACAATTATAACGGTGGAGAAATAATTATTGATTTAAAGGATGATTTACTTACTATTAAAAACACCGGAGATAACGAACCTTTACCGGATAAAAAAATATTTACCCGTTTCCATAAATCATCAAATTCTGAGGGCAGCGGTTTAGGTTTAACCATATCACAACAGATCTGTGAGAACTTCAATTCCTCATTAAGATACTCATACTTAGATGGCTATCATACTTTTACAGTAAATCTAAGTTCTGTTTATCCCAGTATATTTGTTACATTAGCTAAAAAGTAAATATAGCCCTGTACCAAATTAATTCAGAATTATATCATAGTTTAGCTAAATAAACAGCATTAATTTTAACAGATGAAATTGCTTTTCAGCATAGTTTTTTGCACACTTATTTACTCTGTTTCGCTGGCACAAACCAATACGCTTGATCACTATCTGGAAGTTGCCAAAAACAGCAGTCCTCTTCTTAAAGATCTTCGCAACCAGATATCCTCTGGTCAGCTCGACAGCCTTAGAATACGCGCCGGGTATAAGCTACAAGTAAATGCAACCAGCGCCGGCTACTTTGCGCCGGTTGTAAATGGTTATGGATATGCCGGTGCCATTACCAACGTACAAACATTAAATGCCTTGCTGGGCGTAAATAAGCAAATAATAAGCAGAGGGTATTTAAACTCCCAGCTGGCCATGATAACCCTTCAGCGCGATTCATTGATTAACAGCGGCAGGCTTACCGAACAAGACTTAAAAAAGACGATCACGGGCCAGTATATCACAGCTTATGGTAGCTTACAGCAGGTAAGGTTTAATCAGGATGTTGTAAAGCTATTGAGCGAAGAGGAGAGTTTATTAAAAAAGCTGGCGCGCAGCAATGTATACAAGCAAAGCGAATACCTGGCTTTTTTAGTCACCTTAAAACAAGCGCAATTGCAGTTATTGCAGGCGCAGCTTGGCTATAAAAATGATTATGCTACCTTAAATTACCTGGCTGGCATAACTGATACTGCGACCGTTGATTTAAGCGAACCTGATATTCAAAAAACTATAACGCCTGAAGTAAGCAGTAGTATATTTTTCAGACAATATAAACTGGATAGCTTAAGATTAAATAATACACGCAGGTTATTGGATTATAGTTACAAGCCAAAAGCCAACATTTTTGCCGACGCTGGTTATAACACTGATTTTGTACAACCTGCAAAAAACTTTGGATCAAGTTTTGGCTTTAACGTAACCATGCCAATTTATGACGGCGGCGTTCGTAAACTTGAATATAAGAAAATAAGGCTGCAAGAAGAAACGAGGCAAAATTACAAGACATTTTTTAATGCCCAGTACCGCCAGCAAATTGCCCAGTTAAACCAGCAGATTAACGAAAATGAAAACCTGCTTGCAGAGATAAAAGCACAGATGAAATATTCTGAAAGCCTGATAAAGGTTGACACAGAGCTTTTACAAACAGGCGATGTAAAAATTGCAGATCTGATATTGGCGGTAAATAATTATTTTACTATAAAAAATCTGTTAACACAAACTACAATTGCCAGGCTGCAACTTATCAATCAATTAAACTACTGGAATAAATAACATGAAAAACCTGTATAATCGGTATTCCTTTTTCAAAACAATTTTATTTACTACTGCTATTGCAATATTTTTTGTGTCCTGCAAAGGGAATACAGATGCCGCTGCAGCAGCTGATGCTCCCGTTGCAGTACAAACCCCTGTAAAAGTAACTACCATTGATGAAAGCTCCTTAGTTAATTATACCGAGCTCAATGCTACCTCGTCATTTATGCAAAAAAATTACGTAAAGGCAAATGCAATTGGCTATCTGCAGCAGGTATATGCCAAAATTGGTCATTATGTTAATAAAGGCGAGCTACTGTTCACTATTAAAACTAAGGAGGCTCAAAGTATTGGCAACAGTATAAATGTACTTGATACTACATTTAAATTTTCTGGAGTAAATAAAATCAAGGCGTCTGACCATGGTTATATTACGCAATTAAGCCACCAGGTGGGAGATTATGTGCAGGATGGGGAGCAATTAGCTATTATAAGCGATCGTAGCAGTTTTGCATTTATAATGCAATTACCGTACGAAATGCGTGGTGTTTTGAAAGGTAATGAGAATGTACAGCTAAGCTTGCCTGATGGAACTAAGCTAACCGGCAAAGTAGCTTCTTTTATGCCTGCTGTTGATACGCTTTCTCAAACACAAGGAGTTGTGATAAAAGTAAATTCAAATATATCTATTCCCGAAAACCTTGTTGCCAGGGCACGCATTGTGAAATCTGCCAAATCAAATACCATATCACTTCCTAAGTCGGCTATATTATCAAACGAAACACAAACAGAATTTTGGGTAATGAAATTGATAAATCCTACCACAGCGGTTAAAACACCGGTAACAAAAGGAATTGAAAGCGGAGACCGGGTTGAAATATTGACCCCTAAATTCTCAAATCAGGATAAAATAGTAGTCACCGGAAATTATGGCTTGCCTGATACCGCTAAAGTTAAAATTGTACAATAATGGGTAAGACATTAGATAAGACGGAGAACTTTTTCATTTTTTACCGGAAACCATTAATGATGGTATTATCGCTTATTTTAGTGGGCGGTGTATTTTGCTATACAAAACTTCAAACTTCGCTTTTTCCTGAAATTACCTTTCCAAAAATTAAGGTAATTGCTGATGCCGGCTTGCAACCTGTGAATAAAATGATGATAACGGTAACCAAACCGTTAGAAAATGCGATAAAACAAGTACCTGATCTGCAAATGGTTCGCAGCACAACAAGTCGCGGCAGCGCAGAGATTTCCGCCTTTATGGATTGGAAGGCTGATATTGACCTTAGTAAACAACAGATAGAATCGCAGATTGCTAAAATACAGAACAGCCTGCCACCAGGTGTAAATATATCGGTTGAGAAAATGAACCCTTCTATTTTACCTGTAAGCGGCTATACCCTCGAAAGCCATGAAAAATCTCCAATTGAACTGAAGCAGTTGGCGACTTTTACCGTAAAGCCATTTCTTTCCCAGGTGAGCGGTGTTTCGGAAATACGGGTTATTGGTGGTAAAACAAAAGAATATTGGCTGGTACTTAACCAGCAAAAAATGACTGGCCTATCCTTAACTCCGGATATGATCAGCAATGCACTTAATCAAACTAACTTTATAAAATCTGAAGGCTATCTGTCAGATTATAAGATGTTATACCTAACTGTAACAGATGCTACCGTTACCGCTAAAGATCAGCTTGAAAATATTGTAGTGAGTAACAACGGCAAAAGGGTTGTACAGTTAAAGGATATAGCCACAGTACAGATAAGCGAGGCTATTGAGTATACTAAGATAAATGCCAACGGCCATGATGGTGTGCTGATTGCTGTTATAAAACAACCTAATGCTAATTTAATTACGCTGTCATCAGATATATCTAATAAAGTAGCTGCTTTACAAAAGATCCTGCCAAAAGATGTTACCATAAAACCATACTATGTGCAGGCTGATTTTGTTAACGATTCTGTTAAAAGTGTTACTGACAGTGTTTGGATAGGATTATTATTGGCTATAATAGTAGCTATTATTTTTCTTCGGTCGTTAAAAGCAAGCGCTACTATATTAATTACAATACCGGTTACATTAGGGCTTACGCTAATTGTACTTTATATAATTGGCTATACCTTTAATATCATGACGCTGGGCGCCATTGCTGCCGCC
This sequence comes from Mucilaginibacter sp., assembly GCA_028287865.1. Lineage (GTDB taxonomy): Bacteria > Bacteroidota > Bacteroidia > Sphingobacteriales > Sphingobacteriaceae > Mucilaginibacter. The sequence goes on from JAQBOU010000093.1 coordinate 13,669, forward strand.
ATTGGTTTAATTATCGATGACGCTATAGTTGTTGTGGAGCAGATACACCGTACACATGAGGAACATCCGGACGAACCTACGAGCAGGCTGCTGAAAAAAGCAATTGACTATCTTTTTCCGGCGATGCTGGGTTCATCAATCAGTACCATTGTAATATTTGTACCCTTTTTGCTTATGACGGGTGTGGCGGGTGCTTATTTTAAGGTAATGACCAACACCATGATCATTACGCTTATTTGCTCATTCTTTGTTACCTGGATAGGCTTACCGGTTATTTACCTGTTCCTTACAAAAAATCACAGTAACAATTCAACTAAAGTAAAAGAAGAAACACACGAAGTAAAAAGACAGGGATGGGTTTCGTTTTTTATCCTCCGGCCTTTTTTGAGTGTAATTATAATAATCGCCCTCATTGCCATTATTGTAATTATTCCGTCCAGATTACAAACAGGTTTTTTGCCCGACATGGATGAAGGGAGCATAGTGATGGATTACAGCTCGCCCCCGGGCACCTCATTGGATGAAACGGACAGGATGCTGCGCGAAGTGGAAAAAATCATTACCAAACATCCCGATGTTGAAGCATATTCACGCCGTACAGGCACCCAAATGGGCTTTTTTATTACAGAGCCCAATACGGGCGATTACCTGATACAGTTAAAAAAGAACCATGAAAAAACAACTGAAGAGGTAACCAGCGATATCAGGACCGAAATTGCAAAAACACAACCTGCATTAAGGGTTGATTTTGGGCAGGTGATTACAGATATGCTTGGCGACCTGATGAGTTCGACCCAGCCAATAGAGATCAAAGTTTTTGGTGATGATCAGCAGCTACTTAATAAGCTTTCTAAACAAGTTGCTGCAGATGTTACAGCTGTTAAAGGTACTGCAGACGTGTTTGATGGTATTGTAATTGCAGGTCCGTCTGTAAGCATTGTACCCAATTACACCAAACTTGCACAATACAATATCACGCCTAACAGCCTGCAATTTCAGGCACAAACTGCCTTGGATGGCAACGTAGTGGGCGATTTGTACGAAACACAGCAGTTATCGCCAATCCGTTTGGTTTATCCCGGTAACCGGTCATTAGATATTGCAGCCATAAAAAATTTAAATGTATTTTTAAATAATGGAAAGCTGATCCCTATAAATCAGTTGGCCACCGTTGATATTAAACCGGGGGAAGCGGAAATTAACCGGCAGGATCTGCAATCCATGGGAGTTATTACCGCCCGGCTCGATAACAGCGATTTGGGAACCGTTATACCTGCAATTCAAAAAAACATAGCAAAGAACATCAATTTGCCGCGTGGTTACCATATTGAATACGGTGGCGCCTATGCCGAGCAGCAACAATCATTTAAGGAACTCCTTATTATACTTATTACCTCCAGCCTGCTGGTTTTTGGTGTAATTCTTTTCCTGTTTAAACAATTCCGCATTGCATTTTTAATCCTTGTTATGGCGGTTCTGGGTATTTCAGGAAGCTTCCTGGCATTGTTTATTACCAACACGCCTTTAAACGTAGGAAGTTATACAGGCCTGATAATGATAGTTGGTATTATTGGTGAAAATGCCATATTCACCTTTCTGCAGTTCAGGGAAAGCGCACGTGAAAAAAGTATTGACGAGGCAATAATATATTCTATTTCCACCCGCTTACGACCCAAATTAATGACCGCTTTGGGCGCTATAATTGCCCTGATGCCTTTGGCACTTGGCATTGGCGCAGGCGCACAGCTGCATCAACCATTAGCCATTGCCGTTATTGGCGGCTTTTTGGTGGCGCTGCCCTTATTACTTATAGTTTTACCAAGTATGATGCGAATCTTTTACCGGTCAGGTAAATTTCCGGAAACTTCGCAACCAGTACCAAATAATTCTCAATAATCAAACTTTCTACAGAATCAAGAGAGACATTTATCCTATTAATCAATTAAAAGAAAACCATGAAAAAGATTTTTTTTGCCACCATTTGCGGCGCTTTATTTTCACTGTCGTTACATGCGCAGACTTATGTATTAGATAAAACCATTGCTTTACCAGGTGACGCCGGTTACGATTATCTGTCAATTGATAAAATCAACCATCGTTTATATGTTTCTCATGGCACATCAGTGAATGTTATAGATCTTAAAACCGAGCAGCCGGTGGGTGTCATTGCCGATGTGAAAGGTGTGCATGGCATTGCTATTGACAACAAGGCAAACAAGGGCTTTATTAGTGATGGCAAATCAAATGCTGTTGTGGCATTTGACCTGAAGACATTAAAAATTATTGCTACAATTCCTGTTGATGCCAAAGGCCCGGATGCCATTATCTATGATCCATATTCTGACAGGGTATTTAGTTTTAACGGTGACAGCAACAATTCATCGGTAGTGGATCCAAATACACTTAAACAAGTCGGAACCGTTGCACTTAGCGGAGCTCCGGAATTTGCTGTATCAGACGGTAGAGGAAAAATATTTAACAATCTTGAAGATAAAAACAGCCTGGACGTAATTGATAGTAAAACGTTAAAAGTATTGAAAAACTATTCGTTAGCACCTTGCGGCGGCCCTACTGGGATTGCTTTGGACGAAGCTAATCATCGTTTATTTAGCGCTTGCCGCGAAAACAAAGGCATGAGCGTAGTTGACGCTGTTAGCGGAAAAGTTATAACTACACTTCCGATAGGTGCAGGAGTTGACGCTGTTGCTTATGACCCCCAAACCAAACTAATATTCTGTTCATGCGGCGACGGTACAACCACCATCATCAAACAAGAATCTGCAAATGAATATAAGGTGATCCAAACGTTAAAAACTCCTAACCGGGCTAAAACACTTGCCCTGGATATGCAGACTCATAAAATATATTTAAGTGTAGCTGAATTTGAAGCTGGTACCCGTAAAACTTTGCCTAACACGTTCAAAGTTTTGGTGTACAAACAGCAATAATTATAGCGGGGCATATACTATTATGAATAAAATTAGGTTAATTATACGTTAAGTTCATAACTTAGCTTCGTAAGAATTTTCCATAATAAATTACACTTTAGTTTCATATTATTATATTAGCCCGTCCCTTTTAAAACAAAAGAATGACTAAAAGAACCGACTTCATTTATTCGCAAGAGTCAGAACCACATCGTACGCGAACAAAAAAGATCTTAAAACAGTTTCCGCATTTAAGGTTACTTATTGGAAAAAATCCGTACACAATATTTGCCATTATCGCCCTGGTAGCTTTCCAGGTAACAATGGCATGGTTTGTTCGGGATCAATCGTGGTGGATAATATTCGGAGCGGCCTACCTTTTGGGTGCATTTGCAGATCATGCGCTGTTTGTTATGATACATGAGTGTACACACCAGTTATTGTTTAAAAACCGCAATGCAAACAGGTGGGCATCGATGTTTTCAAATCTTCCGCAAATACTTCCAAGCGCTATATCATTTGAAAAATACCACATTAAACATCATTCATTCCAGGGAGTACATGAGCTTGATGCCGATTTACCAAACAAATGGGAAGCAAAGCTGATTAGTAACTCCTTTCTGGGAAAAGCGTTCTGGTTGCTTTTTTTTCCGATATTTCAGATTTTTCGCTTACCACGGTTAAAAGAGATCCACCCAATTGATGGCTGGATCATTACAAATTTTGTTTTACAGGCCGTATTTACCACCGCAGTATGGTATTTTATGGGCTGGCATGCTATTGCGTTTTTATTATTGAGCTTCTCATTTTCTGTTGGTTTACATCCCTTGGGCGCGCGCTGGATACAGGAACATTATTTAACACATAGCGTTGAGCAGGAAACTTACAGTTATTATGGTGTGCTAAATAAAGTGGCTTTTAATGTTGGTTTTCACAACGAACATCATGACTTTCCTTCGGTCCCATGGAACAGGCTACCACAGTTAAAGAAAACAGCCCCTGAATATTACAATACACTTTACTACCATACTTCCTGGACGAAGCTGTTCCTTCAATTTTTATTTGACCGTGAAATTTCACTTTTTAACAGAATATTGAGAAGAGAAAGAGGCAAAGTTGCACTAACTGATACTTCAAAACCTGATTTAGAGTTGACGAAATATTAATTTATTTATATTTTTACGTTCCTGATTAATTTAATACCCGATGGCAGAGTTGCGAGCTTTTTTTTCAAGTCATGAAGATTTAACCCAGGTTATTTTATATGCTTTGGTTATTACCTCTTTATGGGTTGCCGAGGTATCCCTTTTTGGTTATAGTTTAAAAAATAAATGGAAACATACTGCGGTGAATTCCCTGTTTATTTTCACGGCGCTTCCTATTCAGCTTTTATTAACCACTTTTATTGTATTAATTTCAAGCTGGGCCAATATCCATCACTGGGGGCTTATCAATTTCATTCCCTACCATCACAATGCATGGGTTTATTATATCACCCTTTTCATCTTACTGGATCTTTGCGAGTATGTTTACCACGTAATTATGCATAAAGTGGATACTTTATGGAAATTCCACTTGGTTCATCACAGTGATTTGCGCGTGGATGTATCCACAACAATCAGGGAGCATCCCGGCGAAACCTGTGTGCGCACCTGTTTTTTAATGCTTTGGACATTTCTGCTGGGCCCTGCCGTGGGTGTTTTAATTTTACGACAAACCTTTCAATCCATTTCAAATGTTTCAGCACATACCGAGTTCCGGCTGTCGCCAAGGGCAAACAAAATAATCGGGTTGCTTTTTATAACACCTAATTTGCACCATGTACATCATCACTATCAATTGCCCTATACCGACTGTAACTATGGAGATGTATTAAGTATATGGGACAGGCTTTTTGGCACCTATACGGAACTGGATAGAGAAGAAACAGTTTTTGGAATTGACACCCACATGGATGAAAAGGTGAATGGGAATTTTTTAAATGTTATTAAGGTCCCTTTCCAGAAACTTGAAAGAAAAGAGAACCATTCTGTTGTTAAAAAAAACTGAAATTTTATTATTTCCCTGGAGATATTTAATCCATAAACATTATTTTTTTTAGGGCTTCCGGACCAGCTAAATTCCAGGTCATCAACTACTCATCTTAACAAGCAAGCATCACACTAAAAGTGTTTATTTGCGTTATTTAACAAATACCAGTAAAAGTTAACATAAACATGAGTCGTACAAAAAAACTACGTGTAATAATACCACTGGTAATTATACTGTTTTTGGGCGCTTATGGAAGGCACAGGTATGATAACCAACAAAGTAATGTTGTTGGGCGCTTGCAAATCAAAGCGATGGACGAAATATCAGGTATCGCTGCATCAGGCATCAACAAAGATTTATATTACGTACATAACGACAGCGGAGATACCAGCAGGTTCTTTGGTATATTACCCACCGGAGCGGTTAAATCTACTGTTTATTTTAAAGGTGATTCAAAAGAACCCTGGGGAGTTCATGACTGTGAAGACATTGCGGTAGGCCCCGGACCTGAAAAAGGAAAAAGCTATGTGTATATGGGCGATATAGGCGATAATTATTCGGTACGCCCGTACCTCACCATTTATCGCATGGAAGAACAAAAGTCATGGGCGAAGGACAGTATTGCGCATGCCGATGCTATTCCTATTCATGTGAAATATCCTGACGGTGCGAAGGATGCTGAAACTTTGATGATTGACCCTGTTGAAAAACTAATCTATATCGTGTCAAAAAGGCAGGATTCAGTAACCGTTTATACTACGCCATTAATTTACAAACCAAATGACACCGTAACATTAACTAAACGATGCAAGTTGTTTTTTAAAGGATTAAAGCTATTTAAATGGATAACTGCAGGTGATATCTCAAAAGACGGGCAGCAGGTTTTAATAAAAAGCTATACCAAAGTATATTACTGGAAACGGGAGAATAACGAACCCATCTGGAAAACAATACAAAGGACACCCCAGGTACTGCCCTACACGCAGGAAAGACAGGGGGAGGCTATTGGATTTACGCCTGATGGCAAAGGCTATTACACTTGCAGTGAAGGTGTTTATACCCCTATTTACCATTATAATATTCCATAATGCCGCTTATTTTAAAATAGCCACATTACCGGCGTACCTACCCTTGTTATTTTTAAGGTCAATAATATAATAATAAGTGCCGGATGGCAGCTGGGCCCCGTTTGCTGTTCCGTTCCATGGCTGACCGTAACCTAAAGAGTGGAAGATCAATTGCCCGTAACGGTTAAAAACATCAACAGTACAGTTCAAATAATAATTTATATTCTTGATATTCCATTGATCATTTATGCCATCGCCATTTGGAGAAAAAGCAGTAGGTATGATAATGGGTTTGATAATAGCTACCGTAATACTTGCTATTGCCTCACATCCGTCAACGGATATTACCTGTAACTGGTAAGTTGTGGCGTTTAAGGGGCTTGAAATTGGATTTTGAGCTAAAGGATCGCTTAACCCGGTGGCTGGCGTCCATTTGTACGCGACTATATTCCCACTAACTACAGGGTACAGCTTTACCGATGCACCTTCATTGATGAGCGGTTGTTCGTTAAAGCTTACTTCAGGCAAAGGGTTAACTTTAATGGTAATTGAATTACTAAAAACAGGTGTTATGCATCCATTGCCGTTTAATACCGCGCAGTTGATCACATCATTATCATTTAAACCATCTGTAGTAAATATAGAGGAATTAATCCCGTTATTAATTCCATTTACCGTCCATTGGTAGTTCAAATTTTTGTTTCCGTTAATTACTGTAGCATTAAAAGTAACGGGGGAACCTTTGCAAACAGCGTTTACTGAGGATGATATACTAACAACGGGAGTTTGTGATTGAAGCGCCGTAACAGTAAATGAATTGCTTAACATATTTAACAATGAACTTACTGTTGAAACGGTAACTGTAACAGGAACGCCAACGGTTAAACCTGTACCTGGCAACGGCGTTTGCGTGAATAGGATACTGCCACCATTGCAATTATCTTTAGCTATCACCAGGGGCGTGTAATCCGGCAGTGTGGTTATACAGTCTTCCGTGCTTACAACCTGATTATTTGCCAGGTTATTTATAATTGTTGCGCTGTTTTGCACTGTTACCGCTACCAACTGCTGGCTTATACCGCCTGCTCCATCGTCGGCAATAATGGATACTGTTTGGTTACCCAGATCAGAACAGGTAAAAGTTCCGGGACTTATTTTTACGGTTGGTGATGGATTTACACAACTGGTTACCGTGGCAACATCTGCAAGCTTAACGATATACTTTCCTGTAGCATCTACTGTTAATATAATTGGTGCTTGATTAGGTATTATTACAGGTTTATTAGCAACAGTTACATAAAACGAAGTACTCGTAACACCTCCATAGTTATCTTTAGCCGCTAAAGTAACTTTAGCAGGTATGTTAAAAGGCATTTTTGTACCAGCTACGGGTTGTTGTGTTACCGTAAGCTTAGCTTCTGCACAATTATCAGTAATCTTTGTATTAAGTGTATAATCAGGCAGCATTGCATCACAGGTTACATCAGCGTTGATATTTACATCGGGTGGGGTAACAAAAACCGGGGAACTTACTATAGTTACCTGTACCGCCAGTACAGATTGTTTTCCTGTAGCCGGGGCACCTCCGATATTTCCGTCAACATCACCTGTTTTTCCATCGCCGGCAAAAGTACTAACCGTGCCATCGGGTGTAATCTTCCTGATTTTATGATTATACCTGTCGGCTACAAATAAATCGCCACTTGCATCAAATACCAGCCCGGTTGGATCACTGAAACTGGCGGCAGTGCCAACACCATCGGTTGAGCCGCCTGCCGGACCTAAGGCGGTATTCCCGGCAAAAGTACTTACCAATCCTGCCGGGGTAATTTTTCTTATTTCGTTGTTAAACCTGTCCGACACAAATAAATTTCCGGATTTATCAATTGTAATTCCATAAGGCCCGTTGAATGTGGCTACATTGCCCGGTCCATCTGCCGAGCCGGTACTCGTCCCACTTCCGGCCAGGGTGGTAACTACGCCTGCAGGGCTGATCTCTCTGATCCGTGAGCTGCCAGCATCGGTGATATATAAATTGCCTGCATTGTCAAAAACCAATCCGGAGGGATCGCTAAAAGCGGCAGCTGCCGCTCCTCCATCTGCCGACTGCCGGCTACCATTTCCGGCAACAGTGGTTACAACTCCGCCCGGGGTAATTTTCCTGATCCTTTCATTCAGCTCATCGGCAACATAAAGATTTCCTGATGCATCTATCGCTAATCCTAAAGGTGTATTAAATTCAGCGCCCGTGCCCGCACCGTCCTTATAGCCGCTCATACCATCGCCAGCCAAAGTTGTTACATTACCGGATGGGGTGATCTTTTTTATTACATTGCATAATGCATCTGCCACATAAACATTCCCCGCGTTATCTGTAACAATCCCGATCGGATAAGAAAAGCCGGCGCCAGTACCCACTCCATCGTTGCAGGCCTTGTTACCGCTACCCGCAATGGTGCTCACATCGCCAACAGGTGTGATTTTTTTTATCTTATTGTTTCCAAAATCAGTAAAATAAAGGTTTCCGGAAGCATCAACAGTTATATTCCATGGTCCTCCAAAACTGGATGCAGATGGATTGGTTGGTGTGCTGAAAGTTCCGTTGGTTGCTGTAACGGTAACAATTTGCGGCCCTAAACCGGAGCAATCAAAAACGGAGGGAACCAAAGTTACCTGTGTTGAAGGATCAGTTACGCCGCTTACTGAAGCAACATCCGCCAACGAGACATTATATTTTCCGGAAGCATCCAGATGAAATATAATTGGCCCCGGTTGAGGCGTAATTTTGGGCTGACTATATGCCTTATACCCTTTAGTTAAACAGAGGGCAAGCAAAGCAAAAAATAGCAACCTAAAAGACATCATTGCCGGCAAGGAATAAAAATTATTACTAGTTAACAGGTATTAATTGGTAGTACCGTTATTTAATACGATGGTTTATATAATATAGCTACACAATATAATAATTATTATTAAAGCTTATTTAACCAGGTAGATATAAAGTATTTAAGTTATCACTTTAAAGTTTGTGAATAGTCATTCACATAATCGCGGGGGGATTTTCCAATAATACTTTTAAAAACATAACTAAATTGGTATACTGTTAAACCCGCAACATTGTGACAACTGTGACAGATACAGCAAAAGGTTTAATACTTTTCTTTCCACATTTTTCCAAAACATTTGTTGGCAACAATTCATTGCCGCGTACCCCTTTTAGTTATAATTTTGATGCTCCATTAGTTAGAGAGCATGATACTTTCAGATAAGCGCATTTTAGAAGAAATTGAGTTAGGACACATCATAATTGAACCTTTTGTGCGTGATTGTCTGGGTACCAACTCCTACGATGTGCATTTGGGAAAACACCTGGCTTGTTATCGTGACAGGGTGCTGGATGCAAAACTGCATAATGAAATAACTTATTTCGAGATATCAAAAGACGGCTTTGTATTACAGCCTAATACCCTGTACCTCGGGGTTACCATGGAGTATACCGAAACCCATAAGCATGTCCCTTTTTTGGAAGGTAAATCGAGCACCGGGCGTTTGGGAATTGATATACATGCCACCGCAGGCAAAGGCGACGTAGGGTTTTGCAACACCTGGACGCTGGAAATATCATGCACACAACCCGTTAAAATTTATGCCGGGATGCCCATCGGCCAATTGATCTACTTTGTGGTGGAAGGCGAAATAGAAACATTTTACAACACAAAAGGCAATGCCAAGTATAATGTACCCAGTACCCGCCCTGTTGAAAGCATGATGTGGAAGAATCAGTTTTGAGGTGGTTAATCATTTGAATATTTTAATGCCGATACCAAAGGAGTTTACAAAATAGTGATAGAGGGTATAGACGATGACGGTAATTTAGGCAGACGGGTTGTAAGATATAAAGTTGAGTAACCCATTTATTTATCCCGAAAATTTATTTATTATTGCTGGCATTGATGCTTAACTGAGCATTCATTACCTCGTTTTTTGAAAAAAATTATTTAATTTATATTAAACCTTTTTAAAAAACGTTGTTCTTATAGATAATTAACAAACTACTTATGAAAAAAATCTTAACTATCCTTGGCTGCATTATTTTATTTGCAGCAACTTCCTGTACCAAACAATATGTTAGCCCGGCAACTACCAATCAAACTGTTTATGCCAATGTAGTTGCCACTGACTGGAAGCCGTATACCGATAATACTGGTAAATCATCTTATACAGTACCTATTTCTGTTAACCTCATCAGCAATAGCTTTGCGCAGTATGGCGGTATAATAGTAGCTATTTCTTATGACGGCGGAAGTACTTATGAGCAATTGCCCGAAGTTTATAATGGTATCGCTTATAGCTATACTTATAACGGAGGTAATGTTAGCCTTTATGCCCAGTCTGCAGATGGTACTACAGCTGTGCAACCAACACTGCCTATCAAGGTTAAAATTATTTTGGTTGATTCCAACGGTTAAACTGGAAGGTTTTCCGAAACAAAAAAGGTTCCCTCAGCTGAAGGAACCTTTTTTGTTTAGATATATTTCTTTTTATTTTTCCATTTGCTCAATCACCGCCTGGGTAACTCCTGTATAAGAGAAACCTCCATCGTGAAACAAATTTTGCATGGTCACCATTTTGGTGAGATCAGAAAACAAAGACACGCAGTAATCAGCACATTGATCGGCATTGGCATTACCAAGCGGACTCATTTTTTCGGCATAATTAATAAAGCCATCAAACCCTTTAACACCTGATCCTGCTGTTGTGCGGGTAGGCGACTGAGAAACAGTATTGATACGCACATGTTTTTTAACGCCATAATAATAGCCAAAGCTACGGGCAATGCTTTCCAGGTAAGCCTTATTATCGGCCATGTCATTATAGTCAGGGAATACCCGCTGTGCTGCAATATAAGTTAAGGCCAGTACAGATCCCCATTCGTTTATGGCATCCATCTTCATGGCGGTTGACAGTACCCTGTGCAGGCTTAAAGCAGAAATATCAAGACCTTTATGGGTAAAATCGTAATTATTTTCAGTATAAGTAATGCCTTTACGCACATTAACGCTCATGCCGATGGAATGCAGGATAAAATCAACGCCGCCTCCAAAATGCTCCTGTGTTTTGGTGAACAGGTTAACTAAGTCGTCACTATTGGTTACATCGGCGCTAATTACGGGGGCATTACATTGTTCGGCCAGTTTATTTAATTCGCCCATGCGTAATGCAATAGGGGCGTTGGACAAAACTATTTCGGCACCTTCTTCTACAGCACGCTGCGCCACCTTCCAGGCGATGGATTGCTCGTTCAGCGCTCCGAAAATAATTCCTTTTTTACCTTTTAGTAAGTTATAAGCCATGTTTAAATTTGATTATAAGGAGGCAAAGGTATATAATTATTAATTAGAATAAAACGGGTACAATTAAGCCTTTAATTGTTTATTAAACTACCCGGGCTAACGGGTTCAGTGCCTATGAATGATTCAGAAAGCGAATGATTTGATCATTTATTTCCTTTTTTTGAGCATCGGTTCCAGATTCGCCCATATCGTTATGAATGGTGTTTACTTTAACAACTTTCATTTTATACTTTTTCTGCTCTTTCACCGATGGTAAAACATTTGGGTCGGCCCGCTGGTCGCTTGAGCGGATCGAAAATATTTTCGGGGTAGCTGACCTTGGAAACGGTACGCGGCGGTTATCAAGTGAGATCACAACTTTAGCGAATTTTGGATACTCATTGGCAATAAGCATGGCCATGTCGCCTCCATTTGAATGCCCTATCAAAACAATGTTAGTATAATCGAGTCCGATATATTCTTTCTTAAGCCTGTCAGTTACATAGAGAATGCTTTTTACGCCGGTATCCCAAAAGGGCTTTCTTAATTTATAAATATCACCGGTTCGCGGTAATGAGTCATCTGTAGCAAGATCATGCTGAATAGTTACTACCAGGTAGCCATTTATTGCAAGATTAACGGCTATATAGCTGTAGTCGGTTCTGGTGCCGCCATATCCGGGATTTAATATCACCAGCTTTTTGTGAATATTTTTGTGAAGGGAGTATTTCAAATTTGTCATGTTTTCCCTGTTATAAATCGATATCGGAATAATCCTGTTCCTCAAACTATCCACCCATGTTAGGGTATCAATCCTGGTAATAATGCCATTAATATAAACATCTGTGTTCAAGGGCGGCAGATGAGGCTTTTTTGCAGCACAACTGCTGATGATTAGAAGAATTAATAAGTACCGTAATTTCATATCAATAGAATTCCTTCTGCCAACTTAAAACTGCTAACTTTCCAATAACTCCCTTGCATTCTGCAAAGCGCTTTCACCGGGCTTGTCGCCGCTCAGCATTTTGGCAACTTCCAAAACACGTTCCTGTTTATTCAATTGTTTTATCCGGGTATAGGTTGTTGCGCCTTCATCATCCTTATAAACAAAATAATGACTTTGCCCTTTACAGGCTATTTGCGGCAGATGGGTAATGGTGATCACCTGTAAATTATCTGCGAGCCTTTCCATTATCTGGCCTACTTTGTTGGCCACTTCTCCGGATACTCCTGTATCTATCTCGTCAAAAATAATAGTAGGCAACGCAGTGTTTTGAGCAATTAATGATTTTATAGCCAGCATGAGCCGGGATAACTCGCCACCCGATGCCACTTTGCTCATTTCGGCCAGGGCATGTCCTTTATTAGCGTTAAACAGGAATCGGACCTGGTCTATTCCATTAACTCCCAAACCCCCTAAAGGGGAGTTATGTCCTGTGGTTGATAGTCCAATTTTAATATTGGAGTTGGGCATCCCCATTTCGGCGAGCGTTTGCAATACAGAAGCTTCGATAGTTGGTGCAGTCTTTTTTCTGTTGGCAGATAGCGTTGCAGCTAATTGTTCCAGCTCTTGTTTATCGGCATCGAGTTGTTTACACAGCTTTTCAATCGCTTCGTCCCCAAAAACAGCCTGCTGTATTTTAGCTGAAAGGTCCTCCTGCAGCTGAAGCAGTTCAGCATTGCTATTTACGCGATGTTTTTTCTGTAAATTATAGATGAGGCTTAACCGTGTGTTTACTTCTTCGGCCTTTGCCTCATTGGTATGGGTACGCTGCTCAATATTTTCTATTTCTGTGGCTATATCCTTTAATTCAATTACAGTGCTGTTTAAACGCTGGTAGAGTTCAGCAATCAGCGGGTTAAATTTTTCTAACGATAAAAGCTGATGGCCCGCCTCATGCAATTGGATTATTGCCGATGTTTCACCTTCGTGCATCAGGTAGTACGCGGCTAAAAGATTCCGCTTTATTTCGCCGGCGTTGTTAAGGGCATAAAGTTCCTGCTCTAACTGTTCCTGCTCATTTTCGGAGAGGCTTGCTTTTTCCAGCTCATCAAATTGGAACTGAAAATAATCAAGATCGGCCTTAGCTTTGTCACTTTCGTCAATAAGCTGCTTTAGTTTGGCTGATGCTTTTTTGTAGGATCTGAATTTAGTACGGTATTCATTTAACAATTCATCATGTTTGGCAACAGCATCAACCACTAAAAGCTGAAACTCCGGGTCGTTGATCTCCATTGTAGCATGCTGGGAGTGTATGTCAATCAATTGTTCGCCCAATGCTTTAAGAGCATTCAAATTAACAGGAGTGTCATTTACAAAAGCCCGTGACTTACCATCGGCTGATATTTCGCGCCTTAAAACCGTTTCTGCTTCGTAGTCGAGGTCATTATCCTCAAAAAACTGTTTCAAATGAAAATTACCGATCTTAAACGATCCCTCGATGACGCATTTTTTTTGCTGGTTAAAAAAGTAACGGCTTTCGGCACGCTGGCCTAAAATAAGCGAAAGCGCACCCAATATGATCGATTTGCCGGCCCCTGTCTCGCCGGTTAGTATATTTAACCCTTTATCAAAAGTGATTTCAAGGTTGTCAATCAAAGCGTAATTATTAATACTGAGCTTTTGAAGCATAAAAAAGTATCCTCTGTTTGGAGGATACTAAATTACGATTTTTATGTTAGAGGTTAGAAATAAGAGGGTAGAGATTAGTTTAAATTTATTAGTAAACTAACCTTCATGGCCTATTAGCAATTACTGATTACCCGGTGGTTCAGGAGCCGTTGGTTTCTCTGCTTTTTCAATTTTCTCCGGAGCTTCTGGTTTTTCAGGCTTTTCCGGTTTTTCAAAATCCTCGTTGAAGTTATAGTTATAATTAAAGTTCATGTTCTTTAACTGCTTTATATAATTTTTATAACCAGGGCTATTAATATAAGCACTCATTTTTCTTACAGCTTCTTTGAGTGATTCCTGTTCCTTTTTAATTTGGGCACTATTTTGATAGCTGCTCATTTGTTTTCCCAGCCGTTCCATCTCCCTTTGTTGTTCCTTCATTTCGGGGTTTTCATAAGCTCTTTTTAAACTATCGCCTAATGCCCGCATCAGTTTGTTTTGTTCCTTAAATTCGGGGGTGTTAAAGCGGGCGCTCATTTGTTCGCCCATACTTTTCAGTTCATCTGTTTTTCTTTTTATATCAGGAGGCAACTTGCTGGCTAGCTCATCCTGGTATTTTTTGTAATTTTCGTCCTTGTCGTCATAATAGTTCCGGTCAAGCGGAATCCCATATTTTTTTCTAAGCTCATTATCCAATTTTTTAAATTCGGGACTATGGAAATAAATACCTATGCTTTTGCCCGTTTCACCCATCCTGGCCGATAGTTTTTGTTGTTGCTCATTATCGCCGCCCCAGTTTTTTGAAAAATCAGCACCGGCTTTTGAAAGCTCCTCCTGTTGTTTTTGTATTTCGGGGCTGTTATAAAAGCCCTGTAATTGTTTACCCAGTTGTTCCATTTCCTCCTGGGTTTTCTTGAAACTTTCGCTGTTATAATATTTGCTTAAGGCGTTAGCATGTTGTTGAATTTCTGCATTTAGCTCATCCATCTTTTTATCATTTCCCGCTGGAGAATAAAGATGATTCTCAGTACGATGCACTTTTTTAATGGTATGTGCCTGTAGTTGTGTTGTTTTTTTAGCAGTACTTTTATGACTGGTATCGCCAAGCATCGTGTTTATTAGGGGGCTGATGGCCTTTACAGATATTTTTCCCTGCGCAATTTGGGGGTTTAGCATGGTCATAATGCCAATCCCCATGGCTAATATAAGCATGGCCGCCAATGCAGGGCGCAGGCTTGTTGTTGGTTTTTTAGTTTTCATGATACGTTCAATTCTGTTTAATAAATGGTGCTTTTTGCCTGTGGCGGCCTGCGCTAGCTTCCAGTCGTTTTGGCGGGTTTGTTCAAGCTTTAACAATGCTTTCGCATAGATGATAGGGTTTGCAGTGGCCTTTACAACCAGGTCGTCGCAGCAGTTCTCACGTTCTTCGTTTATGATCCGGTTAATGAGCAATGCACACGGATTAAAAAATAGCAATACAGATACTACCTGCTGTATCATATTTACCAGATAGTCATTACGTTTAACATGCGCCAGTTCATGCAATAAAATGGCTTCAATTTCTTTGGTCGATAAATATGTCGATAATGTAAACGGTAAAAAAATTACAGGTTTAAAGTAACCGGCTATGCACGGTACGTCAACCAGGTTACTTAAGCCAATTGTTATTTTATGAGTAATGCCGAGCATTTCAGTAAATTTGGTTACCTGTTGCTGCAATGCTATGTCAATACTCATGGTTTGCTTTATGGTATTAATTTTATTGCGGGCAAGTATCAGCCGGCTTGTGTTAAAAACGAGGCCTGTAATATAAATTACAGCTATATAAGGAAGGTATTCTTCAATACTATAATAATAACGTATGCTTTGATTACTGAACTGGCTGATGTTTCCCGGCAACTGAATTAGCAAAGGCATAGCAGAAAATTTTGAGGGCGCTGTTGCAATCCAGTTGTAAATGGTAATTTCATTAACAAGCGTAAATATAAACCACCCCGTTATAGCCAACAAACTGCCTGTTGCCCATAAGTATTTTTTTGACGAAGATAGTTGCGCAAAAAACGTTAAAACTAACCTTAGTATGAAATAGATCAGCAATCCCTGCCATAACGAGTTGATGATTGTAATACCTAAAATCTGGCTGATGTTATACAATATGTTTTCCATAACCTTTAGTTTAGTCCGAAAGTCCGGAAAGACCGGAAGTCCGAAAGATTGTTTGATTGTTATTGATTATCTTTTTAAACCGTAAATAGGTGACCTTACCTTAGTTCACTAAACGCTAACCTTTATTCTCAAACTTTTCCAGGTAATTCTTAATCGCATCAATTTCATCTTTCGAAGCACGGTGATGGCCTAAAGCCTGTATCACCAGGTCGGAAGTTGAACCCTTAAATACGGTTGATATAATTTTATCCAAAGCTGTTTGCTGCGCCTGCTCACGGGTTATTACTGCTTTATAAAGATGTGTTTTGGCGGTAGTATCACGCTCAACTAAACCTTTATCATGCATTATCTGCATCAATTTTAAAGTAGTTGTATAACCTGAATCTTTATTTTTCGCTAATTCTTCATGCACATCTCTAACGGTACATTGACCCTTTTTCCAGATCACCTGTAATATTTCGAGTTCGCTTTCTGTTGGTTTTATTTCCATTTTAAGTGTATACGAATTTGTTCGTACAAATATCTACGATAGATTTCGTATTTGCAAATTATTTTGTTGTTTTTTTAAAAAGACGCTTTATGAAAGAAGAATGTTGCAAGAAGATGCAGAAATCATATATCTTTTGAACAAGATTTAAGGGAGGCAGGTTACAGGCTTTTAGCTTTGGTCTTTTTGCTTTAAGCTATACCATAAGATCAATTCTTTTGCAGCGCCTGGTATTTAAGGCCGTTTGCGGGATCGGCCTGGCTTAAAATATTTAAAGCTTGTAATCTGTCCGCGGGATCGGCTTTGGCAAAGATAGACACCAACTCATCAGATTTGGCTGTAAAAAATACAAGCGGAAACATGGAGCCCAGACGTTGCCTGTCAACTTGGGAGAGTATTGGAAGTAATGCCACCAGAACCTTCCGTCCCTTGCCTGTATTATCGGCCATTATATCCAGTCCGTTACGGTGATAGTCGTACATTAAGCTGCGCAACGGCTGGTAAAGGGTATTGTTTAAGTTTTCGGAAAGCCAGTAGCGGTTTATAGTACCATCAAATGCTTTCCATCCTTTATTGCCAGAAGTTTGGGCATTGATAATAACGTTTTGGGCTGCCGAAAAATAAGGTGACCCACCAAAACGTGAAAAAGTATCATAATCCATACCCACAATTATATAGGCATAAAAAGCCATAATGGAACTTAAATTACTTTGGTAATTTTGATCGGTATAATCAACAGTTTGCCCTTCGGTATAAGTGATATCAATATCCTTATCCACAATATTGAGAAGGGTAGAAGTGTAAGTAGAATTAAATACCGGCCGGGTAGATTGCACCTGCAATTCGCCGCTAAAACTTGCACTGCCATCCCATGAGGTAACATTGAATATAAAATTACAACTTATCCTTTCCTGTGGTAAAATATTGTCTGCGCTCCATTTACGGCCATTTAAAAAATCTTTCATGGCAGTTTCAAGGGATTGAAAAATGCGTTTATTAGTTGTTTGTATTTTGGGTGCTACAACCTGTACCCTGGCATTTAAATCTTGTGCGGCAGCAGTTAAACTTAATAAAGCAAATAAAATAAACAAACTAAATACTCTCATCTTTTTATTAATTCAATAACCTTTTGACAAATATCCCGGGCAACTTCTTCTTTGCTTTTAAGTTCATAAACCGTTTTTTTAAGGCTCATATCTATTATAGTAACTTTATTGGTATCGCTTTTAAAGCCCGCTCCTTTGTCATTAAGGGAATTTAAAACAATAAAGTCCAGATTTTTCTTTCGCAGTTTTTCAATGGCGTTCTTTTCTTCATCATTGGTTTCTAATGCAAATCCCACTAATATTTGTCCGGCAGCTTTATGAGTCCCAAGCTCGCTCAAAATATCTGTTGTTTTTTTTACGTCGATGCTAAAGGAGTTATTTTGTTTTTTAATTTTTTGCTGTGCGACCATAACAGGTGTATAATCTGCCACAGCAGCACTCATTATACAAGCCTTTGAATTTTTAAAGTGAAAAACACAGGCTTCAAGCATTTCGGCAGCCGAAGTAACATCAATACGTTTAATAGTTTTCTGTTTGCTAACCTGTGCCGAAGGTCCGGCTATAAGCGTAACCTCCGCACCCAACAAGGCCAGTTCATCAGCAATGGCAAAGCCCATTTTGCCAGACGAATGATTGCCTATAAAACGTACCGGATCAATCGCCTCATAAGTAGGCCCGGCAGTTACTAATATCTTTTGATTAATTAAAGGAAGGTTTTTTTTTAGTTCTGCGGATAAAAATTCAATCATTTCTTCCGGCTCGGCCATACGCCCTTCGCCATAAAGGCCGCTCGCTAATTCACCATTACCCGGCGGTATCAGTATATTTCCAAATGATTGAAGCTTAAGGACGTTTTTTTTTGTAGCGTCATGTTTCCACATGTCCAGATCCATAGCGGGCGCAAAATATACCGGGCATTTTGCCGAAAGGTAAACAGCTAACAGCAAATTATCGCACAGCCCATTTGCCATTTTTGCCAGGGTATTGGCGGTAGCAGGCGCTACCACAAAGAAATCAGCCCATAAACCTAATTCAACATGATTATTCCACTCACCTGTTTCGGATGTAAAGTAATCAACAAGTACCGGGTTTTTTGAAAGGGTTGAAAGGGTTAGCGGCGTAATAAAGCCGGTAGCATCGGGGGTCATAATAACCCGCACGTTGGCGCCGCTTTTTATCAATAGCCTTACAAATGATGCTGATTTATACGCTGCGATGCTTCCGCAAATACCTAAAACAATGTTTTTGTTCTGGAACATGGGCTCCTTAACCCCTTAACGGGGTATTGATTTATTTAAGGTTAAAAGTAACAAAAAAACTCCCATTAGGGAGTTTTAAATTATCATGCTTTTGCTTCCCTTCCGGGAACCGGAAGAATATTATTGTTCTTTTGCCGGATTGCGGTAGTAAATCTTATCATCTAAAAATTCCTGAACAGCTACCAATGTTGGCTTAGGCAACTTTTCATAATATTTAGAGATTTCGATTTGCTCGCGATTTTCAAAAACTTCTTCCAGGTTATCGTTGGACGATGCAAATTCCGAAAGTTTTTGATGCAATTCTTCCTTTATATTATTTGAGATCTGGTTAGCCCTTTTTGACATAATAACCAGCGACTCATAAATATTATCGGTTTTTACATCTAACTCGCGCAAATCGCGGGTTACTGTACTGCTTGCCGGGGCAGGCTTGGTAATATTGTTATTATTAGCGTTCATATCTATTTGATTATGGGATTTTTTTGCCGCCGTTATCTTTTTCTGAAGATGGCTGACTTTTAACTGTATCTTTTTGACGGTCTATTTTTTTCTCTATCTTTGGGTTATATAAAGCTTCAGCCAATACGTTTTTAGCTTTTTGTATTCCCTGTTTACTTTCCTTTTTATAGTTCTGGGCCTCCTGTAAATATTTGCTGCTGGGGTACTTTTCTATAAACTGATCTGCATAATTTATAGCCTGGTTATAACGGGTTTCCTGTGATAATTCCCTGCTATGTTCAGCATACATATATTGTGCTCTTATGGTTAAAAACTCAATCTCTTCAGCATATTTAGTATCCGGATAATCACGCAGTGTGTTACCGAATGAAATAACGGCTGACTGGTAATTGCTAATGGTTAAATAAAGCTTTGAATTGGCATATGATTTCTCTTCCAGCTTGTCGCGCAGGTTTTGTATCAGTTTACTGGCTTCAGCAACACGATCGCTTTTAGGGTACAGGTTTATAAACAACTGCAACGCATCAATAGCCTTGTTGGTATTATCCTGGTCAAGTGAAAATATAGGAGAATCAAGATAATAGCAGTATGCATACATAAATCTGCACTCTTCAGCCCGTGCACTTGAAGGATAGGTATCTGCAAAATTTTTAAAGTGGTATCTTGCCGATGTATAATCCTTTAGTTTATAATTCGTGTAAGCATAATCATAAAACAACTCCTCAGCCTCGGCGTATCCCCTATAGCGTGTTACCAAACCATCAAACAAACCAAGGGCTTTGGTATATTCCTTTTTGTTGTATAATTTAATAGCTTCGGCATATTTTTTTGCGTTATCGTTACTAGCCTTCAGCTTTTCATATTTGCTTTTACAACTTCCCAGGATAATAATTAACGCCGCAAATATACCGGCTAATAAAATGAGTTGTTTTTTAAACATTTTGCAAAGATAAGTGATTAATATAAATCAGTCAATTTTATTTGTCAGCGAATATATAACGCCAATTTTACCCACCTTGTATATAAGGTAGTGATTTAACATCTTTTAACACTAAGAGTGCTGTGGTTATTGCTTTTGATTTTCTTTAGCTTCCTTATAAAGGATTACTTATCCTTTTCAATCATAAAGCTACATGTATTGTGTGCTTTGGATTGCCTTTAGAATTGAAGCTGCTTCCAGTTTGGCGGTACACGCCATGCTGTTTGATTTCTTAATTATATAGACTGTTGATGTGTTCTTCACTGAGCTGTTCAAACGTCCGCTTTAAGATTTATAGTAATGAAGCAATTGCGGGGCATTTTGATAAATAGTTGATTCCCGTTTTCTTCATACTATATATACTGTATAACCTTTATAAGGATATGGTCACCGTCCTTATCGATTTCACTATATAATAATAAGGCAATTCCTTTGCCGTCATATACCAAAAAGACAAATTTCGATAGGTTTTTAGCAATCATCAAACCCATATCTCTTGTTTTAACTAGACATTTTAATTTTTTAATGCTGATTTGCAAAGCGTTATAAGTATACTTCTGTTATTTCTTTTAAAGGACTTGCAAAATACAAAAGTCTGCTTACCTTTGCAGCCCGGAAACGAGGTAGCGAAAAGGGGAAAAGGGACGGGGAAGCGGGCTTTAAAAATAAAAAGAAAATAAAGTTTGCGATAGTAAAAAAGGTTCTTACCTTTGCAGTCCCAAAAGAAAGGGATGCTGAAAAGCAAAAATACCGGAAGCGATTTTCGGTATAATGAAATGAAAAGTTGATCACTGTTAAAGGTGAAAAATATATAATCTGAACCGTGAGGGGGAAGGTGAAAAGTTCTTATAAGAGATAGATAATCATGTAGCGTAACGGTCTGAAGAGACAGGGAGCAGAAGAAGGAGAAGGTGTTAAAGCTTTTGAATTTTGAGTTTTCAGTTTTGGAAAGGCAGGTTATGAAGAAAAGAGAAGGATGCTGTAAAAAGAATAAATAATTTTACAGATTCTATTATTAATAATAGGGTCAGTGACAAACTAGACATTTTACAATGGAGAGTTTGATCCTGGCTCAGGATGAACGCTAGCGGCAGGCCTAATACATGCAAGTCGGACGGGATATGGGAGCTTGCTTCCATTGAGAGTGGCGCACGGGTGCGTAACACGTATGTAACCTACCCTTATCAGGGGGATAGCCTCTCGAAAGAGAGATTAAGCCCGCATAACATTGAGACATAGCATTATGATTCAATCAAATATTTATAGGATAAGGATGGGCATGCGGAACATTAGCTAGTTGGTAAGGTAACGGCTTACCAAGGCTACGATGTTTAGGGGATCTGAGAGGATGACCCCCCACACTGGTACTGAGACACG